>NZ_CP142362.1:669916-986124 GCF_035918395.1 Mycolicibacterium sp. ND9-15 | reverse complement strand
CAGCGGGGGAGCCGCCTTGGCTGCCGGCGTCGCTGCGACGGCCACGGTGCGAGACGAAGGTTCGCCGCTGCGAGTGCATGGGCGACCGCTTGCCGTAGCACGTTCCGGGTCCCACGCCACCTCGGCAGAGCCGCACCCGCCATGAATCCGCAGAGGACGCCGAGTAGGAAGACGCGCCGTGCGTGTCGCTTGCCCCGCCGCATTGCCGTCGATGTGGCGAATCCACTCGCCGCGCCGACGATGGCGACGACGAACAGCAGAGCAAGCGAATGGGGCGGTCCGAGCGAACCCATAGGCAACCTTCCGGCCCGACGTCTACGTACGCCGCTCGGCCATCAAATCATTCCGTTGCCGCACTGGCGCTCTCGTTCACGGTTCGTGATCAAAGCGAGCGAAAAGCGTTAGCAGGATGACCGCGCACTTGCCGCTACGTGATCGTCACACCGCCATCGACAACGATGGTCTGGCCGGTGACGTATCCGCCGGCGTCGGACGCGAGCCAGATCAACGTGGCCGACAGTTCATACGGCTCACCCACCCGGTTGAACACCACGCGACTGGCCAGTGTGCGGTCCAGGTATCCCGGCGCGTACTCGTCGGTCATCTCCGACTTGAAGAAACCCGGTGCCAGCGCGTTGACACGTATTCCTTTCCGTCCACCCCACTGTTGGGCGAGGTCGCGGGTGAGCCCGACGATCGCCGCCTTGCTCGCGCTGTAGGCGGCCTGGGGCAGTCCCGCGGTGGTCAGACCCAACACACTCGACACGTTGATGATCGAACTGCCGGGCTGCATCACCCGCGCGCCCGCCTGAGCGGCCCAATACGATCCGTTCAGGTTGACGTCGATCACCGTGCGGAACTGCTCGGGAGTCTCCCGGACGGCGGGCACCGCGGTACCCACACCGGCGTTGTTCACCAGGACATCGACACGGCCGAACTTCCGCATCGCGGCATCGACGAGCGCCGCACACTGGTCGGGATCCGCAACATCGGTTTGGACGGTGAGCGCACCCCGGCCGGTGGCTCGGACGAGTTCGGCTGTCGCCTCGAGCTTTTCGGCGCGCCGAGCAGCCAGGACCACATCGGCGCCGGCCTCTGCACACGCCTTGGCGAACGACACTCCGAGACCGGACGATGCGCCGGTGATGACGGCGACTTTGTCGTCGAGTCGGAAGCGGTCCAGGATCGTCATCTGCGGCGTTCCCCAATCTGTCGTGTGATCCGTCAACTCGACCAACCGTAGTGTGCGGGGCGGCCGCGTTGACCACGGCGGGTCGCGAACAGCACACGAAGATTCGGCCCGGCGATTGGAGCTACTACTACAGGCCATCGTCGATGGGAGGGCAAGATGGTCTCAGACGAGGAATAGCGAGCGGCGCATGGATATATCCGGATGGGTGTGGGCGCTGACGGTTGCCGGCATTGCCGGGCTCCTGGCCTTCGACTTCGTCTTCCATGTGCGAAAGGCCCACGTCCCGACCCTGAAGGAGGCGGCGGTCTGGTCGGCGGCGTATGTCGGGATCGCGCTGCTGTTCGGGGTGGGTGTGCTGATCTTCGGCGGGGTTGAACCCGGCTCGGAGTACTTCGCGGGCTACGTCACCGAGAAAGCCCTGTCAGTTGACAATCTCTTCGTCTTCTTGATCATCATCAGCAGCTTCCGGGTGCCGCGCGAGGACCAGCAGAAGGTCCTGCTGTTCGGCATAGTGTTCGCGCTGATCGCACGCACCGGCCTCATCTTCGTCGGAGCCGCGCTGATCAACACCTTTGCCTGGGTCTTTTATGCGTTCGGACTGGTTCTGCTGCTCACCGCGGGCAACATGCTCGCGCCCAAGGGCGGCGACGACTCCCATACGGCCGACAACTTCGTCATTCGCCTGGCCAGGAAGACCTTCCACACCACCGACCACTACGACGGTGACAAACTCTTCACGACGGTGGACGGTAAGCGGGCGATGACGCCGATGCTTCTGGTGATGGTGGCCATCGGCGGCACCGACATTCTCTTCGCGCTCGACTCGATCCCGGCGATCTTCGGTCTGACGCAGAACGTGTACCTCGTCTTCACCGCGACGGCGTTCTCACTGTTGGGTCTGCGGCAGTTGTACTTCCTCATCGACGGCCTGCTCGACCGGCTGATCTACCTGTCCTACGGGTTGGCGGCCATCCTGGGATTCATCGGCGTAAAGCTGATTGTGCATGCGCTGCATGAGAACAACGTGCCGTTCATCAACGACGGGGAACCCGTGAAGGTCGTCGAGATCAGCACCGGCCTCTCGCTCTCCGTGATCATCGGCATCCTCATCGTCACCATCGTCGCATCGTTGTTCAGCCGTAGGGGGGCGGCCCGGACCGCGATCGCCAACGCGCGTCGGCACGCGACGGCCTACCTCGACTCGGAGTACACCCGCAGCGCCGCGGAACGCGAACGTATCTTCAAGGCGCTGCTTCGTGAGCGCGACCAGATCATCTCGCTGGGCCCCAAGTACCGTCGTATGGTCCGTGACGAACCGGCCCTCACAGAACTGCTCGATCGTGCGGCCGCCAAACACAACGAGGCGGTCGAGCGAGGCGAGGCCGAGCCGTTCACCCGAAGGGGGCTCACGTCCTGACCGGGCGCGCCGCGGACCTCTGCGAAGCCGTTGTCTGGTTCACCGTTACGCTGCCCGTCGACGCCGGTGCAATGCAGTGGCCGACACCGACTGGGGGTTCGCGATATGGGCGTATATGTGGTAACCGGATCCGCGTCCGGTATGGGGAGCCAAGCGGCCACGAAGCTGACGGGCCGCGGCCACACGGTCATCTCCGTCGACGTCAAAGAAGGCGACGTCGTAGCCGATCTGTCGACACGCGATGGGCGACAGGCGGCGGCCGATGCGGTGCTGGAGACGGCATCGAACCGACTTGACGGCGCCGTGCTGGCCGCCGGGATCGGGCCGACGCCCGGCAAAGACAGCGTGCGGCGGATCCTCGAGGTCAACTATCACGGTGTGGTGGACCTGCTGCAGAAGTGGCGACCGGCCTTGGCTGCCGCGGATCGGGCGAAAGTCGTAGTGATCGGGAGCAATTCGACGACCACCACACCGGCGGTGCCGCGGCGCACGGTTCGTGCGCTGCTAGCCGGCGACACCGACAAGGCGGTGCGCTCGCTGCGGTTCCTCGGTCCGGCCGCGCCGTCGTTGGGATACGCCGCCTCCAAGATCGCGGTATCGCACTGGGTGCGGCGCAGCGCGGTGACACTGCAATGGGCGGGTGAGGGCATCCGACTGAACGCTCTCGCACCGGGCGCGATCATGACGCCCCTGTTGGAGAAGCAACTGTCGACACCGAACCAGGCCAAGGCCGTCAACGCATTCCCGGTGCCCATCGGAGGATTCGGAGACGCCGCTCAACTCGCCGACTGGATGCTGTTCATGCTGTCGGACTCCGCGGATTTCCTCTGCGGCAGTGTCATTTTCGTCGACGGCGGCTCCGACGCATACTTCCGCGCGCAGGACTGGCCGAAGAGCCTGCCCGCTCGACGGCTGCCGTCGTACCTGTGGCGCTTCGGCAGGTTCAACGCCTCCAGGTGAGGCAGCGGTCAGAATTTCGCGACGGCACCGGCGTCGACGGGCAGCGCCGCCCCGGTGATGTACTGCGCCTCGTCGGAGGCCAGAAACAACACGGCGTTGCTCACGGCGCGTGCTTCGATCACCGGCTTCGGCAACAGATGGAAGTGTCCGATGACCTGGGTGGCGTCGTCCATTGTCGGATCGCGCAGGTCCGGTCGTACGGTGCGACGGAAGTGGTCGTTGTCGATCATCGGCGTCAGGATGTTGCCGGGATGTATCGAGTTGACCCGGATCCATTGTGGTGCAAGCTCGTTCGCCAGCGAGTTCATCAAGCCGACCACGGCGTGTTTGGCGGACGCATAGTGGGCCATGTAGCCGCCGCCGCGGAGCCCCAGCATCGAACTGACCAGGATGATCGATCCGCCGCCGTTGGTCATGTGCGGTAGGGCGGCTGTCACGGTATTCCAAACGCCGGTCACGTTGATGTCGAACATCGTCTGCCACGCGGACTGCTCGATCATCGCGGCAGGGGCGGGATTCGCGCTGATGCCGGCATTGGCCACCACGATGTCGACCGGGCCGAGTTCGGTCACGCCACGATCGAGGGCCGCACGGAGGCTTGCCAGGTCGCGCACGTCGGCCTTGGCGGTCACGATGCGACGGCCCGACTTCTCGACGAGGGCCGCCGTGTCGGCCAGGTCCGCCTCGGTGGGGCCCGGATATCCGGCGGCGTCGATGTCGCTGCACACGTCGACCGCGATGATGTCGGCGCCCTCTTCGGCGAGCCGGACCGCGTGTTCGCGGCCCTGACCGCGCGCTGCGCCGGTGATGAAGGCGACCTTGCCGGCAACTCTGCCTACCTTGTTCTCTGTCATTGCGGCCTTTCGCCTGACGATGGGGGAGCGCAGACAGCGCACACGGTAGCGCTCATCGGTTTTCGGTGTGCTCGATGACGAATTTGACCACGGCCGCGGCGAAGACGTCGTTGCGATCGCCGGCGACCATGTGCCCGGCACCGCCGACGTCGACGAACTCGATCTCGGGGAACCGACCGAGAAACCGCTCGGCACGCTCTTCGGTGACGAGGTCGCTCATCTGCCCCCGCACGAGGAGCACCGGTACGCCGGTCCGCAGGATCGACGCCACCGCCGCGTTCATCCGCTCCACGTCGGTCACCTCGACGGGCGGGGATGCCGCCGTCCCGTCGACGAACTTCGGGTCCCAATGCCAATACCAGCGGCCGTCGCGCTCGCGGAGATTGGTCCGCAGCCCGTCGAGATCGCTTGGTCTGCGGCGGTGCGGGTTGTACTCGGAGATCATGTCGGCGACTTCGTCGAGCGACTCGAACCCCGACCGCATGCGGTCGACCATGAAGTCGTGGATGCGTGATGCGCCGGACGGGTCCATGTCCGGCACGATGTCGACGAGCACGACGGCGCGTACGGTGCCGGGCGCCAGTTCACCGGCCAGCAGCATCGTCGTGAACCCGCCGAGAGAGGCGCCGACGATGACGGGCTGTGGTGGCAGCTCACGGAGCACTTCGAGAACGTCACCGGCGAAGCTGGTGACGCGGTAGTCGCCGTCAGGTGACCAATCCGACTCGCCGTGGCCGCGCAGGTCCACCGTGACGGCCTGCCATCCGCGTTCGGCGACCGCCACCGCCGCCCGGCCCCACGATCGCCGGGTCTGCCCGCCGCCGTGCAGGAACACCACCGCCGGTGCGGTCGGATCACCGATGCGATCGGCGACAACCGTCACGCCGCCGGCGCCGAATACCCGAAATACATTGGGCGGGCGAGTCATCGGCAGGCTCCGGCGATGACGGTACGGGTGATCGACTCCGCCCGGCTCCGGCGGAACGAGCGTCCCTCGTTGAGGATCGCGTAGACGATACCGCCGACGATGGCGTCGGCCGCAGCTTGCGACGTGGCGGAGTCCAGGCCGTCGGCCGACAGTCGCGTCTTGACACTGCCGTGCAGCGGCGCGCTGAGTCCCGCATGCATCCGCGCCTTGGTTTCGTCGTGCTCCAACCCCGCGACGGTGAGGATGCGCAGCATGGCGTTGCCCCGTTCGGTGGTGAGCGTCGCCGCGAGGTTGACCGCCCAACGGCTCAGATCGGCTACGAGGTCGTCGGTGTGGGCGACTGGTCGCAGAATCTTGTCGGCGTCTTCGAGCAGCACGTCGGCGACGAGCGCGGGACGACTGGGCCACCAGCGGTAGATCGTCTGCTTGCCGACGCCGGCGCGTGCCGCGACGGCTTCGATGCTGAGCCCGTCGAATCCGCGCTCCAGCAGCAGTTCCTTGGTGGCCGTGACGATCGCCGACCGGGACTTCTCGCTACGACGACGAGGGGTGCTCGTCTCGGTGACCATGAGTTGACTCCGCATCTGACGGTGGGCCGTCTTTACAGATCGTGACACTGCGCCATACTCTTGGCAAGACGAGACGTTGCGTCTCGTAGCAGATGAGAGGGAACCAGATTGGCCGACCACCGGTGACGCCCACGAAACTCGTCATCGGCGCCAGCGGATTCCTTGGGTCGCACGTCACCAAGCAGTTGGTCGCTCGCGGCGACGACGTGCGGGTGCTGATCCGCCCGACCAGTTCCACCCGCGGCATCGACGGGCTGCCCGTCGACGTCCGGCGCGGCGACATCTTCGACCCGGGCAGCGTGCGCTCCGCGATGAGCGGATGCGACGTCGTGTACTACTGCGTCGTCGACGCCCGCGCGTGGCTGCTGGACCCGGCACCGATGTGGCGCACCAACGTCGACGGCCTGCGCGCTGTGCTCGACGTCGCGGTCGAGGCTGACCTGCACCGCTTCGTGTTCACCAGTTCGATCGCCACGATCGGACGGCGTACCGACGGCCTCGCCGACGAAACCACGGCGCATAACTGGCTCGACATCGGCGGCGACTACGTCCGCAGTCGCGTCGAGGCCGAGCAGATGGTGCTGCGTTACAGCTACGAGCAGGGGCTGCCGGCGGTCGCGATGTGCGTCTCGAACACGTACGGGCCGGGGGACTGGTTGCCGACCCCGCACGGCGCGCTGCTCGCTGCGGCCGTGCACGGAAGGATGCCCTTCTACATCGACGGGTACGAGGCCGAGACGGTGGGAATCGAGGACGCCGCACAGGCGATGATCCTGGCCGCCGAGCACGGCAGGATCGGCGAGCGGTACATCGTCTCCGAGCGGTGGATGAGCTCGCGCGAGATCTTCGAAGCCGGCTGTCGTGCAGTGGGAGTCGAACCTCCGCGGTATCGCGTGCCGATCGCGGTGATGGCCGCCGCGAGCTACCCGAGCAGCTGGATCGCCCGGCTCCGTGGTCACGACACAAAGCTGACGCCGCTGAACATTCTCCTGATGCACGTCATGACCCCGCTGGACCACTCGAAAGCGGTCCGCGAGTTGGGCTGGAATCCCTCACCCACCCCCGAGGCGATCGTTGCCGCGGCCCAGTTCTACCGCGAATCGCGCCTGACCGGCAGGGGATCCCGTTGACCCTGGCCCTCACTCCCGAACAGCGCGAACTCAGCGAGTCGATCGGCCGGTTCGCCGCACGACGCGCTCCGATAGCCGCCACCCGCGAGGCCTTCGAATCGATTGCGCAAGGCCGCCTTCCGTCATGGTGGGAGGAGTTCGTGGCCAACGGCTTTCACGCCGTGCACCTGCCGGAGAACTACGGCGGTCAGGGCGGGGATCTGCTCGACGCCGCCTGTGTGCTCGAGGCGGCGGGCAAGGCGTCACTGCCGGGTCCGCTGCTGCCCACGGTGGCGACGGGCGCGGTCGCGCTACTCGCCGAACCAGCCCGGCCCGCCGAAGCGCTGCTGACCCGTCTCGCCGAGGGCACGCCCGCCGCGCTCGTGTTGCCACGCAACTCCGCCTTCACCGCCCGCCCCGACGGGGAGCAGTGGACGATCACCGGCGACTCGGGCCTGACAGCGGGGATCTGCGCAGCAGCAACCGTTTTGGTGTGTGCAGCCACGGATGCCGAAGCCGATATCTGGGTCGTCGTCGACAGGACGCACCCAGCCGCCGTCGTCGAATCCGTGGCCGGCACCGATCTGTTGACCGATCTCGGTACGATGCGTCTCGCGGGATACCCGGTCGAGAAGGCCGATGTTCTCATCGGTATCGATGCCGACCGGGCCGAATACCTCGACACCGCGCTGACGGCGAGTGTGGCCGCGGGCATCGCACAGTGGTGCGTGCAAGCCGCGACCGCGCACCTGCGCACGCGCGAGCAGTTCGGCAAGCTCATCGGCACGTTCCAGGCACTACAGCACAGCGCTGCGATGCTGCTGGTCGACAGTGAGTTGGCAAGTGCGGCAACGTGGGACGCCCTGCGGGCGGCCGGTGAACCGGTCGAACAGCAGCGAGTGGCTGCGGCCGGCGCGGCATTGATGGCGATCGCGCCGTGCCCGGACCTCGCGCTGGACACGCTGACCATGTTCGGGGCCATCGGCTTCACCTGGGAACACGACCTGCACCTGTACTGGCGGCGCGCGACCAGCCTGGCCGCGTCGGTCGGGTCCCCAAGCCGGTGGGCCAGGCGGCTCGGCGAGGTGACCGCCACACAGGAGCGGGACTTCTCTGTCGACCTCGGCGACGCCGAAGCGGAGTTCCGGGCCCGCGTGGCCGAGACGCTCGACGCAGCCGCCGCGCTGCGCAACGACGGGCCCGGCCGCCAGGGCGACTACGAGCACTTCGCGACCGGACCGCAGCGGACCGCGATCGCCGAGGCGGGGCTGATCGCACCACACTGGCCGCCGCCCTGGGGGATCGACGCCAGCCCGCTGCAACAGCTCATCATCGACGAGGAGTTCGGCAAGCGATCCGCGGTGGTGCGGCCGTCCCTGGGGATCGCCGAGTGGATTCTGCCGTCGCTGATCAAGGCAGGCTCAAAAGAGCTGCAGGACCGCCTCATTCAGGCTACTCAGCGCGGGGAGCTCGCGTGGTGCCAGCTGTTCAGCGAGCCGGGCGCGGGTTCGGATCTGGCCGCGCTGGCGACGCGGGCGACCAAGGTCGACGGCGGGTGGCGCATCCACGGACACAAGATCTGGACGTCGTCGGCACACCGGGCGGACTTCGGGGCACTGTTGGCCCGCACCGATCCAACCGCCGCCAAGCACCGCGGGATCGGATACTTCATCGTGGACATGCGCTCCGACGGCATCGACGTGCAGCCGATCAAGCAGGCGAGCGGCGAGCAGGAGTTCAACGAGGTCTTCCTGGACGACGTCTTCGTTCCCGACGAGATGCTGCTCGGCGAACCGACCGGGGGATGGGCGCTGGCGATCGCCACGATGGCCGAAGAGCGTTCGGCCATCAGCGGATACGTCCAGTACGACCGTGCGGCACCACTGCGCCGGCTCGCCGCTGGTGACGAGCGCGACGATATCCTGCGCGCGCTCGGCGAACTCGACGCGTACGCCAACGCGATCAAGGCGCTGGGGGTGCGCGAGACGATCCGATTGCTCGGCGGGCAGGCATCGGGACCGGCCTCCAGCATCGCCAAGGTCGCGATGAATGAGCTGCTGCGGCGGACGTTCCCGGTCACGCTGGCGTCGGTGGGCCGGTCGGCGATGGCTGCCGAGTCCGACGTCGTGCAGCCGTACCTGCGGGTGCCCGCGGAACTGATCGGGGGCGGCACCAAGGAGATTCAGCTCAACATCATCGCCCAGATGATCCTCGGGCTGCCCCGCAAGTAGCGAATCAAAGGACACCAGATGGGATTACGTGGGGAAGCCGCGATCGTCGGCTATGTGGAACTGCCGCCGGAACGGATGAACAAGGCCTCCCCGGCGCCGTTCACCCTCGAACAGTGGGCCGAACTGGGATCGGCTGCGCTCGCGGACGCCGGGCTCTCAGGTGAACTCGTCAACGGCATCGTCACCTCGCACCTCGCCGAGTCGGAGATCTTCGTGCCGTCCACGATCGCCGAATACCTTGGTGTCGGAGCGAACTTCGCCGAACTCGTCGACCTCGGCGGGGCCAGCGCGGCCGCAATGGTGTGGCGAGCGGCCGCGGCGGTCGAACTGGGCCTGTGCGACGTGGTGCTGTGCGCGCTGCCCGCGCGCTACATCACGCCGATGTCGGAGAAGAAGCCGAGGCCGTTGGTGGACGCGGTGTTCTTCGGGTCGTCGAGCAACCAGTACGGCTCCCCGCAGGCCGAATTCGAGATTCCCTACGGCAACCTCGGGCAGAACGGGCCGTACGGTCAGGTGGCCACCCGCTACGGTGCGGTCTACGGCTACGACGAACGGGCGATGGCCAAGATCGTCGTCGACCAGCGGGTCAACGCCAACCACACCGACGGCGCGATCTGGAAGGACAAGCCGCTCACGGTCGAAGACGTACTCGCCAGCCCGGTCATCGCCGACCCCTTGCGCATGCTCGAGATCGTGATGCCGTGCGTGGGCGGCGCTGCGGTGGTCATCGCGAACGCCGACATCGCCAGGCGGGCGCGTAACCGGCCGGTGTGGATCAAGGGCTTCGGCGAGCACGTGCCGTTCAAGACCCCGACCTACGCGGCCGACCTGCTGCACACCCCGATGGCCGAAGCCGCCGAAACCGCCTTCGGGATGACCGATCTGGCGCGCGCCGAAATGGACATGGTGTCGATCTACGACTGCTACACGATCACCGTGCTGCTCTCGCTGGAGGACGCCGGGTTCTGCGAGAAGGGCAAAGGCATGCAGTTCGTCGCCGATCACGACCTCACGTTCCGCGGCGACTTCCCGCTCAACACCGCCGGCGGTCAACTCGGCTTCGGCCAGGCCGGCTTGGCGGGGGGAATGCACCATGTCTGCGACGCCGCCCGGCAGATCATGGGGCGCGCGGGCGCCGCGCAGGTGGCCGACTGCAATCGCGCGTTCGTATCCGGCAACGGCGGGATCCTGTCCGAGCAGACCGCGTTGATTCTCGAAGGAGCCTGACCCGTGACCACGTTCGAGCGGCCGATGCCGGTCAAAACCCCCACCACCGCGCCGTTCTGGGACGCGTTGACGCAGCACCGCATCGTGATCCAGTACTCGCCGTCATCGGAGGCGTACGTGTTCTATCCGCGCGTGCGGGCGCCCCGCACCCTTGCCGGCGACCTCGAGTGGCGCGAGATCTCCGGGATGGGCACGCTGTACTCCTACACGGTGGCGCGCCGGCCCGTCGGGCCACACTTCGCCGACGCGGTGCCGCAGTTGCTCGCGATCGTCGAATGGGATGAGGGCCCGCGGTTCTCCACCGAGCTCGTCAATGTCGACCCGGCCGAACTGAAGGTCGGGATGCGGGTCAAACCGGTGTTCTTCGACTACCCCGAGCACGATGTGACGATGCTGCGCTACGAGCCCGCCGACATCGCGCCGAAATAGCATTCCAGGTCGTGACTCGCGACGGATCACGACCATGGCTTCTCAGTCGCGAGGGTGTCTCGAAGGCGCAACGATGCCAGCAGCGCTTGCAGGCCGTACTCGAAGACCGCGTCGTAGTCGGTCGGCGACTGCAGCGCCCGCACCAGCGCCTGATCAGGCCAGTCGTCGGTCCACAGCGACGGGTCCTCCTCGTCGTGCTTGGCCCCACGCACCGCCGAGAACTGCATCACCGCAGACGAAATGACGTGCACCTGAACGGCGCGCAGTACGAGCGCGGCGTCCTGGCCCGTTACGCCGAGTGCCGCCAGTTGAGCCGCCAACGCCCGTTGCACCGGCAGGAACAGCCGCGGCGTGGTGTCCCTTTCATGGGCGATGGCAAGCAGGTGCTGCCGCTCGATCAGCAGCTTGCGTTGCGCGCGGGCCAGCGAAGCGATGCGGTCCACGGGGGTGTCTCCGGTGACGGGTAGGTGCGCCATCTCGTCGAGCAGTCGATCCACCAGGCTGTCGAACAGTTTGTCGCGACCGCCGACATGCCAGTAGATCGACGTCGCGGCGACACCGAGTTGTTCGGCCAACCCCCGCATGGTGAAGCCGTCCACCCCGTGCGTTTCGATCAGCTTCGCGGCGCTGTCGAGGATGGCTTCGGGGCTGCTCGGTGTGCTAATCGGTCTCACCTCCGGTCATCCGGTCGGACTCCGGCAGGTCGAGGTAGCGCTCGAGGTTGCGGTGCATGTTGATCACGCGTCGCTCCTCGTTGGACAGCGTCAGGTGCGTGAAACCGGGCTGATGCATGCCGCGCTGCAACCCGGCCAGCACCGAGATGTCCTGTGTGAGAACCAGTCCCGGGTGAGCCTCGGCGGCGGTCATCCGCACGTCGACCGGTTTGGTGCGGGGCGCACCGGGTGGCATGCGCGTCCACAGCACCATCACCAACTCGCCGCGATCCGGGTCGGCCCCGGGATGTGACGTCATCACGGTCAGGTGGTCGGCGTTCATCAAGAGCGTCATATTCGGGAACACGTTGTACTGGTGCAGTCGCATGACCTCGTCGGTGCCGGCCCAGTCCAGGTCGACGCCGCGGGAGGCCGCGAACGCCCGGGTCCGAGCGGCGATCACGTCGGCCACCGAAGCTCCGGGGTCACGGTCGTCGGGCAGCGGCGTGCCCTCCTCGACGCCCATCAGCGCACCCTGGGTGCAGACGTATGCGTCCCAGACCTCGCTGTCGGCGAGGGCGCGCTTCAGGTGTGGGCTCGGAACACCGTACAGCTGTTCGGATTTGCCCGTGTGTCCCCAGATCGTCTGCGGCGCATAGACGTCGTCCATGCAGCGGTGCAGCTCCGGGTGCAGGGTCTGGATGTGGTAGGTCTCGCTGTACCCGTCGGCGATCGTCTTCCAATTCGCGTCGACGTCGATCGTCATGGTGGCGTAGCAGCGGAAGTCGGCGAGCCTGCACCACTCGACATCGCCCGGCATGCCTTCCAGGTAGTCGAGCAGGGGCATCGCGTCGACATCGAGGTTGACGAAGACCAGCCGCTCCCAGGTGTCCACGGCGACCGGGACCAGCGGAAGCTCGGCCATGCGCAGGGCGCCGAAGCCTTTGCGGTTCGGCACTCGTCGCAACTCGCCGCCGAGATCCCATGTCCAGCCGTGATATCCGCATCGCAACTCGTTCAGGCCCGAGCCGGAGCCCGAGCACAACGAGTTGCCGCGGTGCCGGCACACGTTCTGGAACCCGCGCAGGACGCCGTCCTCGCCACGCACGATCAGAACCGAGTATGGGCCGCAACGGTATTCGAAGTAGTCACCGGGCTCGGCGACGTGGTCGACCGTGCAGGCGCACTGCCAGACCTTCGGCCACATGCGCTCGATCTCCAATCGCGCGAACGCCGCCGAGTAGTACCGCTCGGCGGGCACCAGCGTCGGCCGCGCGGGCGGGGCGCCGATCGCGTCTTCGCGACGGACGTCGTGCGCGATGCGCGTCATGATCGGTCCTCTCCGAAGCCGCCTCATGGCTCTCTGTAACGGTGTTACAGTGCCCGACATTAGCGGCTGCAATCCGGATCCGGAGGAGTAATCGTGTTCGACCTGAAGATCACCGGCGGGACGGTCGTCGACGGCACGGGTGCGGACCGGTTCATCGCCGACATCGGGGTGAAGGACGGCAAGATCGTCGACGTCCGCCGACGAGGCGCCGGCGACGCGCCGATGCAGGGTGGGGCCGCCGAGACCATCGACGCGAGCGGGAAGGTCGTCGCGCCCGGCTTCGTGGACATCCACACCCATTACGACGGTCAGGTCAGTTGGGACAGCATGCTCGAGCCCTCCAGCGGTCACGGGGTGACCACCGTGGTCACCGGCAACTGCGGTGTCGGGTTCGCGCCGGTACGGCCCGGCCGGGAGGAGTGGCTGATCGGGCTGATGGAGGGCGTCGAGGACATCCCGGGCACCGCGCTCACCGAAGGTATCTCGTGGGGGTGGGAGAGTTACCCCGAATACCTCGACGTTGTCGACAAGCAGCAGTTCGCCATCGACGTGGGCAGCCAGATCGCGCACGGTGCGGTTCGCGCGTACGCGATGGGGGAGCGGGGAGCCCGCAACGAGCCCGCCTCCTCCGAGGACATCGCCGCGATGGCGCGCCTGGTGCAGGACGGCATCGAGGCGGGCGCGCTGGGTTTCTCGACCTCGCGCACCCTGGGCCACCGTGCCATCGACGGTGAACCGGTCCCCGGCACCTTCGCCGCGGAGGACGAACTCTTCGGGCTCGGCCGGGCCATGGCCGCCGGTGGGCGGGCCGTGTTCGAGCTGGCGCCGCAGGGTGTCGCCGGCGAGGACATCATCGCTCCCAAGAAGGAACTGGAGTGGATGAAGCGCCTCGCCGCGGAGATCGACCGCCCGATCTCGTTCGGGATGATCCAGGTCGACGCGGCGCCCGACTTGTGGCGCGAACAACTCGACATCTCGGCCGAGGCGCACGCCGCGGGCAGCCAACTGTATCCGCAGATCGCCGCGCGCCCGTTCGGGATGTTGTTCGGCTTCCCGGGACACCATGCGTTCACGCACCGCCCCACCTTCCGCAGGCTCAAGGCCGAGTGCAGCCGGGAGGGACTGGCGGCGCGCCTGGCCGATCCCGCGGTCAAGGCAGCGATCCTCTCCGAGGCCGACCTGCCGGCTGACCCTTCGGTGTTGTTCGACGCCATGTTCGCGCTCGTGCAGCACTCGCTCGGTCGCATCTATTCGCTGGGCGATCCGCCCGACTACGAACCGACACCGGACCGCGCGGTGACCGCCATCGCGAGTGAACGCGGCGAAGACCCGCTGTCGACGCTCTACGACCTGATGCTCGAAGACGACGCCACGGCGATGTTGATGCTGCCGTTCTACAACTACTTCTACGGCAACCACGACGCGATCCGGGAGATGCTGCTGCATCCGGCTGGTGTGGTCGGACTGTCCGACGGTGGGGCGCACTGCGGCATGATCTGCGACGCCTCGTATCCGACGTTCCTGCTGACCCATTGGGCGCGGGACCGCCATCGCGGTGACAAGCTGCCGCTGGAATATGTGGTCCGCAAGCAGTCCCACGACACCGCGCAGCTGTTCGGGCTCTCCGATCGCGGCGTCATCGAGGTGGGTAAGAAGGCCGACCTCAACGTCATCGACATGGACGCGCTTACCCTGCATCCCGCGCGGATGGCCTACGACCTGCCCGCCGGCGGTCAGCGTCTGGTACAGGGTGCCTCCGGATACAGCGCGACGGTCGTCAGCGGCGTCGTGACGCGCCGCGACGGCGCCGACACCGGGGCCCGGCCGGGACGGCTCGTGCGTGGTGCGCGCTGAGCGGCGTCCGGTATCTGTGAACTCGCTGTCAGACCTGCGTTGACAGTGGATACTTCGACGGGCTAGATATACGACACACCTGACGGAGTTTTCAATGTCCGAGCTCCGCCGTGAAGTGACGGGCGAGCGAGGGGCGGGGCATGAGCAGAACCGAGGCGGTTCGCGCCCAGCATGGCGACCCGGGACCCGGAACCGTGCCCGCCCACCGCTCGCGGATCGCCCATGCCATCCGGGTGCTCGCGGTGCCCATCATCATCGGGTGGTTGGTCTTGACCGCGGTCACCAACGTGTTGGTCCCGTCGCTGGAAGAGGTGGGCAAGGCCAACACCGTTTCAATGAACGCCCATGACGCACCGGCCTTCATCGCGATGCAGCGCGTCGGCGCGAATTTTCAGGAGTTCGACTCCGACAGCAACGCGATGGTCATCCTCGAGGGCGACAAGCCACTCGGCGCCGACGCGCACCGCTACTACGACGAGCTGATCAAGAGGTTCCGGGCCGACCCACACCACATCGAGCACGTCGCCGACTTCTGGAGCGACCCGCTCACCGCGGCGGGCGCCCAGAGCGCCGACGGTAAGTCCGCCTACGTGCAGATCTATCTGCGCGGCAACATGGGCGAGACGATTTCCAACGAGTCGATCCAAGCCGTCCGCGACATCATCGCGGAAACGCCCGCCCCGCCAGGGGTCGAGGCCTATGTCACCGGCGGAGCGGCGCTGGGCGCAGACCAGCGCGTCGCCGGCGACAAGGGAGCCTTCAAGGCCACCGTCGCCACGCTGATCGTCATCGCGGTGATGCTGCTGTTCGTCTTTCGCTCGATCGCCACCATGATCCTGATCCTGTTGATGGTGTTCGTGGAACTCGGTTCCTCCCGCGGGATCGTCGCGTTCCTCGGGGACTCCGGGCTGATCGGGCTGTCGACGTTCGCGACCAGCCTGCTGACCCTCATCGCGATCGCCGCGGGCACCGATTACGCGATCTTCCTCATCGGCCGGTACCAGGAGGCGCGACAACTCGGCGAGGACCGCGAAACCGCTTACTACACCATGTTTCACGGCACCGCCCACGTGGTGCTGGCCTCGGGGCTCACGATCGCAGGCGCGCTGCTGTGCCTGAAGTTCACTCGGCTGCCGTGGTTCCAGACCATGGCGGTGCCGTGCGCGGTGGGCGTTCTCGTCGCGGTGATCGCCGCCTTGACGCTGGGACCGGCCGTGGTCGTCGTCGGCGGCCGGTTCGGGCTGTTCGAACCGAAGCGGGCCATCAACTCGCGCTGGTGGCGGCGGGTGGGCGTCGTGGTCGTGCGGTGGCCCGGGCCGGTCCTCGTCGCGACGTGCGCGCTGTCGCTGATCGGGCTGTTGGCATTGACCGGATACAAGGTCGACTACGACGGTCGCCACTTCCTGCCCGCCGACACCCCGGCCAACATCGGATATGACGTGGCCGACCGGCATTTCGACGCGGCCCGGATGAACCCTGAGCTGATGATGGTGGAAAGCGACCACGATCTGCGCAACTCGGCCGACTTCCTGGTGATCGACAAGATCGCCAAGGGGGTGTTCCGCGTACCGGGCATCGCCCGGGTGCAGACCATCACCCGGCCGCAGGGTAAGCCGATCGAGCACACCACGATCCCGTTCCTGCTCAGCATGCAGGGCACCACCAACCAGATGAACCAGAAGTATCTGCAGGACCGGATGGCCGACATGCTGGTGCAGGCCGACGAGATGCAGACGACCATCGACACGATGGAGAAGATGGCCGGCCTGATGCAGCAGATGGCCGACACCACCCACAGCATGGTCCAGAAGACCAAGGCCATGGCGATCGACGTCGCCGAGTTGCGGGACCACATCAGCGATTTCGACGATTTCTTTCGGCCGATCCGCAATTACTTCTACTGGGAACCGCACTGTTACAACATCCCGGTGTGCTGGTCGCTGCGGTCGGTGTTCGACACGCTCGACGGTATCGACACGCTGACCGACGACATCCAAGAGCTGGTACCGGACCTCGAACACCTCGACACCCTGATGCCCCAGCTGGTCGTGCTGCTGCCACAGCAGATCGAGACCATGAAGACGATGAAGTTGATGATGCTGACCATGCGCACCTCGCAGAAGGGGCTGCAGGATCAGATGGCGGCCATGCAGGAGAACTCGCACGCGATGGGCGACGCGTTCGACGCATCGATGAACGACGACTCGTTCTATCTGCCGCCGGAGGCGTTCGAGAACAAGGACTTCCAGCGCGGCATGGACAACTTCATCTCACCGGATGGCAAGTCGGTGCGCTTCATCATCGAGCACGAGGGCGACCCGGCCACTCCGGAGGGCATCGACCACATCGACGCGATCAAGCTGGCCGCCAAGGAAGCGATCAAGGGCACCCCGCTGGAGGGCTCGACCATCTACCTCGGCGGGACCGCTGCCACGTACAAGGACATGCGCGACGGCTCGAACTATGACCTGGTGATCGCCGGATTATCCGCGGCCGCACTGATTTTCATCATCATGCTGATCGTCACGCGCGCCGTGGTGGCGGCAGCGGTGATCGTCGGCACGGTGCTGCTCTCGCTCGGCACGTCGTTCGGTCTGTCCGTGCTCGTCTGGCAGCACCTGCTGGGCATCCGCCTGCACTGGATCGTGCTGGTGATGTCGGTGATCCTGTTGTTGGCGGTGGGTTCGGACTACAACCTGCTGCTGGTGTCCCGGTTCAAGGAGGAACTGCACCACGGCTTCAAGGTCGCGATCATCCGGGCGATGGCCGGTTCCGGCTCGGTGGTCACCTCGGCGGGTCTGGTGTTCGCCGCGACGATGGCCTCGTTCGTCGTCGGTGATCTGCGCAGCATCGCCCAGGTCGGCAGCACCATCGCGCTGGGCCTGCTGTTCGACACTCTGGTCGTGCGTGCCTTCATGACGCCGTCCATCGCGGCACTGCTGGGCCGGTGGTTCTGGTGGCCGCAGGTGGTGGCCACACCGGCGTCGAAACGCAGGCTGGCCGCCGTATTCCCGGAACGCGTGGCGGCGTCGACCCGCGCGGGCGGCTGAGTCCGATCTGACCGGTACGGGGCTTTTCGAACCCGCTCCTCACGGCGGTTGTGGTGCGATGATGGGGGTATGTCGAACCCGGAGCCGGCGGGTAGTCCGCTGCCATCCGCCTCGGGCTGGGCCACCGCGGACCGCAACGTCGGCACGTTCCGGTTCTGGTTCGTCGGGCAGCGCTGGGAGTGGTCCGACGAAGTGGCGCGGATGCACGGATACGAACCCGGTGCCGTGGTGCCGACAACCGAGTTGCTGTTGTCACACAAACACCCCGACGACCGCCAGCATGTGCAGGACCTTCTCGACCACGCGCTGCACATGGGCGGGTCGTTCTCCAGCCGCCACAGGTTCATCGACACGGCGGGCAGGGTGCACACCGTGATCGTGCTGGGGGACCGGATGCTCGACGACGCGGGTGCCGTGGTCGGTACCGAGGGCTACTACGTCGATCTGACCGACACATTCGCGCAAACTCGCCGCCAGGCGTTGAGCGACTCACTTCCCGAGCTGTTCGAGGCGCGGGCGGCGATCGAGCAGGCCAAGGGCGCCCTGATGCTCGTGTACCGGATCGACGCCGACGCCGCGTTCGAGCTGTTGATGTGGCGCTCCCAGCACACGAACACCAAACTGCGCGCGCTCGCCGCCCAGATCGTCGCCGAACTCGGCACCATCGATCCCCCGCGTGACGATCTGCGCAGGCAGTTCGATCATCTGCTGCTCACCGCGCACAATCGCGTCGACGCCGACCGCGGCGAGTAGGCGAACGAGGGTCGTGTGGCGCTGATAGACGTGAGCCTGGATCTGCGTGATGCGGCCGTGCTGGTGTCCGTGGTGGGCGAAGTGGACTCGGGCAGTGTAGGCACGCTGCAGCCCGAGCTCGACGCCGCGATCGAGGCCGCCGGCGGACATCCGGCCAAGCTGCTGATCGTCGAACTCTCGAGGGTTGCCTACTTCGGCAGCGCGGGGCTCAACGCCGTTCTCGAGTGCTACGAGAAGGGACTCGCAGCAGGGGTCTCGGTGCGGGTGGTGGCCGCCAACCCCGAAGTGGTGCGACCCATCGAGATCACCAAGCTCGACACCATCATCCGGCCATACCCGAACGTCGCCGACGCGGTCCGAGATGAGTGACGCGAGCGGGTCGCGGGATCGGCTGACCACCGTCTTCGACGCAGACAGCGAGGTCGGAGCCGACCTCGCCCGGGTGCGTTGGGAGGCCACTTTGCTCGGTGCGCCCCCGAGCTGGCCGCAGAGCCTGCAGACCGCGGTCTCCATCCTGCTGTCGTCGCGATTTCCGATGTGGATGGCCTGGGGGCCGGAGCTGACGTTCTTCTGCAACGCGGCGTATCGCCGGGACACGCTGGGGCGCAAATACCCCTGGGCGCTCGCCCGTCCCGCCCGCGAGGTTTGGGCCGAGATCTGGCCCGATATCGGCCCGCGCATCGACAAGGTGCTCTCGACCGGCCAGGCCACCTGGGACTCGGCGCTGCTGCTGTTCCTCGAGCGTTCCGGATATCAGGAGGAGACGTACCACACGTTCTCCTACAGCCCACTTCGCGACGACGCGGACCGGGTGGTCGGGATGTTGTGCGTGGTCAGCGAGGACACCCAGCAGGTGATCAGCGAGCGCCGGATGGCGACGTTACGCGACCTCGGATCGGATCCGAGCGTCGTGCGCACCGAAGAGGAGGTCATGGCGTTCGCCGAGCGCCAACTCGGCCAGAACCTGCGCGACCTCCCCTTCACGCTGACCTACCTGTTCGACACCGACGGCGGCGCACGGCTCGCCGGGAGCAGCGGGATCGCCGTGGGGCACCCAGTCGCTCCGGCGCGGCTTGCCGCGGGCGGGCAAACAACGTGGCCGCTGGACGGACCGGTGCGTGGGGAGGCCGTGGTCGTCGAACTCGACGACGGTCGGTATCCGAACCTGCCGACCGGCGACTGGCATGGTCCACCGATCCGCGCGCTGGTCGTGCCGTTACAGCAGCAGGGTGCCTCGCCGAGCGGCTTTCTGGTGGCCGCTCTGAATCGCTACCGCCCGTTCGACGACGCGTACCGCGGCTTCGTCACACTCGTCTCGGGGCACATCGCCGCGGGCATCGACAGCGCGCGCAACTACCAGGCCCAGCAGCAACGCGCTGAGGAACTCGCCGAGCTGGACCGCGTCAAGACGACGTTCTTCTCCAACATCAGCCACGAGTTCCGCACCCCCTTGACGTTGATCCTCGACCCGGTTGCAGAGCTACGGGCCCGCAGCACCGGTCTCGACGAACTGGCCCGCGAAGAGCTGGATATCATCTGGCGCAACGGATTACGGCTAGCCAAGCTGGTCAACACACTGCTCGACTTCTCGCGGATCGAGGCCGGCCGCATGCAGGCCAACTTCGCGCCGGTCGACCTCGGCGCGGTCACCGGCGAATTCGCCAGCGTCTTCCGGTCGGCGATCGAGCGGGCCGGGCTCAGGTTCACCGTCGA
This sequence comes from Mycolicibacterium sp. ND9-15, assembly GCF_035918395.1. Taxonomy (NCBI): domain Bacteria; kingdom Bacillati; phylum Actinomycetota; class Actinomycetes; order Mycobacteriales; family Mycobacteriaceae; genus Mycobacterium; species Mycobacterium jinjuense. Next base: position 965,855 of record NZ_CP142362.1, on the reverse strand, counting down.
CTGTGCTGCCCTCGACGACACGGTCTACATCGACCTCGACCTGTGGGAGAAGGTGGTATTCAATCTCCTGTCGAACGCGCTCAAGTTCACGTTCAGCGGCGGTATCTCGGTCGGCGTGGGCCGTGACGGCGGCGAAGCGGTGGTGACCATCTCCGACACCGGTGTCGGCATGGCCGCCGCGGAGATGCCCCGATTGTTCGATCGGTTCCACCGCATCGAGAACGTACGGGCGCGGTCCAACGAGGGCAGCGGCATCGGGTTGGCGTTGGTCAAGGAGCTGATCGAATTACACAGCGGCAGCATCTCCGTCGACAGCACCGAAGGTGCGGGCACCGCCTTCACGATTCGCCTGCCGTTCGGCGCCGCGCATCTTCCCGCCGATGCCCTCGCATCGCCCGAGCAGACCGGAACGCCGACCGCTGGTGCCGAGCCCTATCTGCAGGAGGCGCTGCGCTGGCTGCCGCCCGACGGCGAAGCGCCCATGCCCCACACCTCGCCGCAGGCACCTGGGGCGCTCGGTTCCGGTCCGACACCGTACGTGCTCGTCGCCGACGACAACGCCGACATGCGTGACTACGTCGCCCGGCTGCTGCGTAACCACGGCTACCTCGTCGACACGGTCGCCGACGGTCGGCAGGCGCTCGACGCGGTACGTGCGGACCTGCCCGACATGGTGATCAGCGACGTGATGATGCCCGGCGTCGACGGATTGCATCTGGTCGCCGCTTTGCGGTCGGATTCCCGTACCGCAGCCGTGCCGGTGCTCCTGCTATCCGCGCGCGCCGGACAGGAGGCCGCCATTGAGGGCCTGCAGGCCGGCGCCGACGACTATCTCGTCAAGCCGTTCGCCGCCGCAGAACTGCTGGCCCGGGTCCGCGCCAACGTCAAACTCGCCCGCCTGCGCAACCACCACGCCCGCTGGCGCACCGCGCTGATCGACTCCTTGCAGGAAGCGTTCTTCGTGGCCGACGACCGCGGCGTAGTGGTCGAGATCAACGCGGCGTTCACCGACATCCTCGGCTTCGGCGTCGAGGGACTGCCGTATGAGCCCCTGCAACCGTGGTGGCCGTCGGCTGAGTCCGACCCGGACGCGCACCGCCAGGCGCGCGAGGTGTTGGCGCGGGTACTGACCGAACCACATGGCAGGCACACGGTTCCGGTCACCCATCGCGACGGGCATCGCCTGTGGGTGACGTTCACCTTCAACCAGATCGAGGAGATCGACACCGGCCGCCGCGTGATGGTCGGCACCTTCCGTGACGTCACCGCCGAGCACTACACCGTACAGCGGGAGGCCGCGTTGGCCGCCCTCAACCAAGAACTCGCCCAAGCCGATACGCTCGACGACGCGGTGCGTGCGGCCGCCGACGAGCTGCGTTCGATATGGGGTGCGCGCCGTGTTTTGGCAGCGACCTTCCCGACCGACGAGGGTGAGACAGCGCTCGAGCCGACGGCCCTGATCTGTTCCGGCGAGCCGGCGCAGTGGCAGGACCTGTCGGCGGCCGCCAAACTGTCGATCACCTCGCTGCGCTCCGCCGATTCGCTCGTCGCCGACATCTCGGAACCGGGATCGGCGCGCATCGGGCTGCAGCATCCGCAGGGGGTGCTCGTCGTCTACCTCGAGTTGGCCGAGCGGCGCCCGTTCGTACCGGAGGACCAGACACTGCTGGCCGTCCTCGCCGGGCGCCTGGGCCAGGGCCTGCATCGCGTACACCAACTCGACCAGCAGCGTGAAACGGCGCTCGCGCTGCAACACGCGATTCTCGGGCCCAGCGTCTCGAGCGGGTTCGCCGTGCGGTACCAGCCGGCCACCCGCCCGCTCCAGGTGGGCGGTGACTGGTATGACCTCGTCGACCTCGACGACGGCCGCATCGCGTTGGTCGTCGGCGACTGCGTCGGGCACGGGCTGAGCGCCGCGACCGTGATGGGCCAACTGAGAAGCGCCTGCCGGGCGCTGCTACTCGAACATCCCGGCCCTGCCGCGACGTTGACGGCCCTCGACCGGTTCGCCGCCCGCTTACCGGGGGCGCGCTGCACGACCGCGTTCTGTGCCGTGCTCAATCCGGACACCGGTGAGCTGTTGTACTCCAGCGCCGGACACCCGCCGCCCGTCGTGGTGCTGCCCGACGGCAGCAGTCGGCTGCTCGACGATGCCTCGGTCACTCCACTGGGATTGCCCTACGACCACGTCCGTCCCGAGGGCCGCGCAATTCTGCCGCCCCGCGCGACCCTGCTGCTCTACACCGACGGCCTGGTCGAGCGCCGGCGCGAGGCGTTGGACAAGGGCATCCGCCGGGCCGCGAGCGTGCTCGGGAAGCATCCCACCACCACGCTCGAGGACCTGGCCGACGAGATCATGTCGAAGCTGGCCCCCCGCAACGGATACCAGGACGACGTCGCACTGCTGCTGTATCGCCAGCCGGCGCCGCTGGATCTCCATTTCACCGCGGACGCGCGCGAATTGGCGGGCACACGCGACGTGCTGCGTAAGTGGCTGAAGCGGGCCGGGGTCGATCCGACGCAGACGCTCGACGTGCTCATCGCCACCGGGGAGGCGCTCGCCAACGCCGTCGAGCATGGCCACCGCGACGATCCCGGCGGGACCGTGCGTCTGCACGCAACCGCGCTGGCCGACCGACTGCACCTCACCATCGCCGACACCGGCGCCTGGAAAGCGCCGCATCACGACCCTGCCGCGCATCGCGGCCGCGGCATCGCGATGATGCGGGCGCTGATGCACGAAGTCTCGATCGAACCGGGCGAAAGCGGCACGACGATCAACATGCACGCGAGCATCGCCTGATGGCCACCCCATTGACCCTGCGCACCCGCCGCCGCGAGGACGGCACCGTGCTGCTGACCGCAACCGGGGAACTCGACCTGAGCAACATCGAGGCGTTCAGCAAAGCCATCGCCGCCGCCGTGAACGACCAGAAGGACGATGTCGCAAGGCTGACCGTCGATCTGAGCGCGGTCGAGTACCTCGACAGCGGCGCGATCAACACGTTGTTCGAACACGCCGAGCGGATCCGCCGGATCGTCGCCAATCCGATCCTGATGCCGGTCCTGACCATCAGCGGTCTGACGTCGGTGGCCACAGTCGAAGCGGCGGAAGAGAATTGAGTTCGACCGTCGGCGTTACGGCAGCACGGTGCGCATCAACATGACGTTGTAGGCAGACCACAGCGAAAGGTTGAAGTACAGCTCCTTACCGGTCGACCACGGGTGCAGGAACGGCGCGTAAATGCCGCCGGGAATGTCCCACGACCGCACCAGCAACTGCTCGGGACCCCAGGGGCCCTGCGGGGCGGGCGCCATCCTGGCCACCACGTCGTTGGCTCCGTTGCAGTACAGCGCCACGTACTGCTTGAGGTAGGTGTTGTACTGGGCGCTCATCTCTCCCACCGGGCCGGGAATCACGACCGTCGCGACGCCGGGATCCCTTGGTACCCAGGCATTCTGCTCGGCGTTCCAGTACTCGTACCGATTGAGATCGGGCACCGCTCCTTGTGGAACGCGCGCAATGTAGGCCGCGCCGGCCCGGCCCGACGGCGTGCCGAACGAGTACACGTAGGGATCGCCCGGCCCGCCTCGAAGGAACGCGCCCTGCTGGAAGTTCTCGTTGCCGCGCACATACGCAGCGTCTCGGACGTCGCCCTCGCGGGCCGCCCGCACGCTGCCGGGGTACACCCCCCAGTGCTCGCCGTTGTCGGGGGAGACCGCGATCGCCGAGAAGTTCGTCGTCCATCTCCCGTCGGCGTCCCAGTTCTTGATGGACATGAAGTTCACGTACTGGTTGCCGCCGTCGGCGATACCCGCCGTCGGGATGATGCCCTTTTCGTTCGGTGCCCACTTGGTGCTGTTGATGATCTGCTTGGAGAGGCCCGGGGCCCACAGCGGTGAACCGGAATACCGGTTGGCGAGCACGCCGTCGGGCACTGCGACCGTTTTGGAAAGAGCGCCGTCCTGAGTGCGGAACAGCGTGTTGTACCGCCACTGTTGACCGCGCACGCTGCAGTACCCGTAGGTGTCGCCGAAGGCCACCAGCACCTGGCGGTTGGCGGGATCGCCGTTGTCCCACATGATCCCGAGGTCGGTGCCGGTGATCGCGAAGCGCCCCACGGTGTTGTTCGGGCTCTCCGGCCCGGTCACCCAGCCGACGAGTGTGGTCCCGGGCGGCGCGGGCGGCGGGGGTGGATCGGGGGTCGCGGCAGCGGGAACCTGTTGCGCTGCAGGTTGATCGGCGGTCGGACGGGGCGGTACGGGCCGCACGCCGGCCTGCTGTTCGACCGCCGCCGAATCCGGCGACAGCGAGTCGAGAATCTCCCCGGGCAACCGGCCGAGCTGCGGTAGCGGCGCCTCCTCGTTCGTGTTGCGCGGCCGATGGCCCACCGGCGGCCCGCCGGGCAGTTCAGGGGTCGCTTCGGTGTTCGGCGCGGCGGGAGGTTGGGCGGCTGCCGCGGCACCGGTGCAGGGTTCCGCCGTGGCCGACGGGGCGACGCCGAGCACGGAGCACAATCCGATCACGGTTGCCGACGCCACTGAAATCGAGGCGATGCGCGGACGCGGCGACATGTCACACCTTTCCGGAAGCGAACGTCGGAGCGACGTCAGCGATGGGCGGATGTGACGTTAGTGACCAAAGTGACGGTTGAGATGTTGGTGTCCGGATAGGTACTCATCCGTGACCGTGTCGCAACCCGAACAACCCGCAAGTTGCGCGTAATTGCCCGCGCTGAACTCTTGTTTTCACGCCCGGATCGCGTACTCGCCGCTGGCGTGGGGTATGAAGACCGCCATGACTTCCGCGGCGAGGGCGCATACCAGCGAGCCTGACGACACGGCCGCCGGCAGGCTCAAGCGCGGGATCACCGGACCGCTGCTGTTCCTGTTCGTCCTCGGCGACGTGCTCGGTGCCGGGATCTACGCGCTGATGGGTGTGTTGGCCGGTGACGTCGGCGGCGCGCTGTGGGCGCCGCTGCTCGTGGCGCTGCTGCTCGCCCTGCTCACCGCCGGTTCCTACGCCGAACTCGTGACCAAGTACCCGAAGGCCGGCGGAGCGGCGGTGTTCGCCGAGCGGGCCTTCGGCCGACCCGCGGTGTCGTTCCTGGTCGGATTCTGCATGCTGGCCGCGGGCGTGACCAGCGCGGCCGGATTGGCGCTCGCCTTCGCCGGCGACTACCTCGCGACGTTCATCGACGTTCCCGCCGTCCCCGCAGCGATCGTGTTCCTGGCACTGATCGGCTGCCTGAACGCGCGGGGCATCAGCGAGTCGGTCAAGAGCAACGTCGTGATGACGGTGATCGAGTTGACCGGTCTGCTGATCGTCGTCATCGCGGTAGCGGTCATGGTCGGCGCCGGCCGCGGCGAGGTCGGCCGTGTCACCCAGTTCCCCGACGGCGCGACGCCGGCGCTGGCGATTCTCAGCGGGGCGATCGTCGCCTATTACTCGTTCGTCGGCTTCGAAACCTCGGCCAATGTCGCCGAGGAGATCCGCAACCCGAGCAAGGTGTATCCCACGGCGCTGTTCGGCGCGCTCATCACCGCGGGTGTCCTCTACGTCCTGGTCGGGATGGCGAGCGCGACCGCGCTGCCTGCCGAAGAACTCGCGCAGTCGTCGGGGCCGTTGCTCGACGTGGTGGCGGCCTCGGGCGTGGGCGTGCCCGATTGGGTCTTCAGCGCGATCGCGCTCGTCGCGGTCGCCAACGGCGCGCTGCTGACGATGATCATGGCGAGCCGGCTCACCTACGGCATGGCCGAATACGGGCTGCTGCCCAGCGTGCTCGGTCGGGTGCTGCCGCGGCGGCGTACGCCGTGGACGGCGATCGTGGCGACCACCGCGGTCGCGATGGTGCTGAGCCTGTTTTCAAATCTGGCCACGCTCGCCGAAACCGTGGTGCTGCTGCTGTTGGTCGTGTTCATCTCGACGAACACCGCAGTGCTGGTGCTTCGCCGCGACCAGGTCGAACATCGTCATTTCCGGGTGTGGACAGCGGTGCCGGTGCTCGGCGTGGCGTCCTGCGTGCTGCTGCTGACTCAGCAGACCGCCCAGGTCTGGCTCTTTGCCGCGATCCTGGTGGCGGTCGGCCTGGTGCTCTATCTGGCGGCTCGGGCGGCGACGCGACGCTGACCAGCCTTGTTCGCGACACCTACGACGAATACGTTTGCGCACATTGGGTTTCGTCGATGACCACCGCCGGATGCCGGCCGTCGATCGAAACGAAACCGGCCGACCCGGGGCAAAAGGGGAACACGCTGGACCAGCGTGCATTACGTTCGCGCCCGTGGCTGCAGTTCGGAACGGGGGTGGACGTGTCGTGAGGGCGATCGTGCGATCGGCGGTCGTGCTGGCGGCGGTGTGCTGTCTTTTCGGATCCGGCGGCGCGCGGGCGTCGGCGTTCCCCGGCGGTGACGCCGCGGGCGCGCTGACGATCGGCGGGCTGAACCGCACCTATCACGTGCACGCCCCGCACGGGCTCGATCGCCCGGCCGGGCTCGTGCTCAACCTGCACGGTGCCGGAATGACCGGGCCGGCGCAGGCGGGGGCGACCAACTACAACGCGATCGCCGATCAGTACGGATTCGTGGTGGCCTATCCCGACGGCGTCGATATGAGCTGGGCGGACGGGCGCGGCGCCTCGATACCGGACCGCCAGGGCGTCGACGACGTAGGTTTTCTCGTCGCCCTGGCGGACCGACTTCGTCAGGAGTACGGCATCGACCCCGGTCACGTCTTCGCCATCGGGACGTCGGCGGGGGGCTTCATGGCGTCGCGGTTGGCGTGCGAACGTGCCGACGTCTTCGCCGCCGTGGCGCCGGTCGCGGGCTCGTTGGCGGCGGGACTTCCGTGTGCGCCGTCGCAGCCCGTGTCCGTGCTCGCGGTGAACGGGACGGCGGATCCCGTCGTACCGATCGGCGGGGGGCGGATGATGGGCCGCGGCGGTCCGAGCGACATCGTGGCACCGGCGGCGATGGCGCAGCGATGGCGCGACATCAACGGATGCCCACCGCCGGTGGACGAGGTGCAGGGCAGCGTGCACCGGTTGGTGGCCACCGGCTGCGCGGGCGGCAGCGAGGTGGTGTTCGTGCAGATCGACGGCGGAGGCCACGTCTGGCCCGGGGGCATGTTCGCCCCGTTCGACACCTCCCAATCCAGCGGACAGTTCTTCGCAACCCACGGCAGATGAAGTCAGGAGATCCAATGAGCGACGACGTGCCGGGCATCACCGGCATACACCACATCTCCATCACCGTGACGGACCTGGCGGCCAGCCTGGCTTGGTACGAACGGCTGCTCGGGGCCGACCGGCTGCCGATGAAGTTCCCTCACTACGAATGCGAAGACACCGGATACGCCGAACTGCTGATCGAGCCGGGCTCGGGTGTCGTGATCGGCCTGCACACCAATACCGGCAACGACGGGGCCCGATTCGATGAAGCCGCAACCGGATTGGACCACGTGGCGTTCAATGTGGCTTCCCGCGCCGAGTTGGACGCATGGACGCGGCGACTCGACGAGCTCGGCATCGAGCACTCCGATGTCAGGGCTGTTGAGGAACCGTTTCCGTTCGCGACGGTGGTTTTCCGCGACCCCGACAACATCCAGCTCGAGTTGTTCGCTGTGGGCTGACATGTGAGTCGACCGCGCCGCTCAGGGCGAGCTCAGCAGGTCAAAAGCAGGCACCCCGCGATCGGTCCGCCGCCGGCCGCAGCGACCGCCACTTCCGGGCGGCGCGCCAGCTGCCGGCCACCGGCCTGCCCGCGTAGCTGCAGACATGCCTCGTGCAGCAGCCAGTAGCCGTGCATCCGGCCCGCCGACAGCTGTCCTCCGTAGGTGTTGAGGGGCAGCGCGCCGTCGAGCGCGATCCGCGATGCGCCTTCGACGAACGGACCGGCCTCGCCGTCGGCGCAGAACCCCAGCGCCTCGAGCCAGGCGAAGGTCAGAAAGGTGAAACCGTCGTAGAGTTCGGCGATGTCGACGTCCGACGGTGTCAGGTCGGTGCGCGACCACATCTCGGCTGCGGCGTCGGTGGACGCCATCTTCGGGAAATCGTCACGGTGGAACCAGCCTCCCGAACCGTACGCTCCGCCAACGGCTTCCACAGCCACCGGCGGCTGCGGGCAGTCCGGCGCGAAGTCAGCATGAGAGATGACGAACGCGATCGATCCGTCGATCGGCACGTCGCAGTCGAACAGCCCGAACGGTGTGGACACCGGCCGCGACGCCAGATAGTCGGCCATGGTCATCGGGTCTCGGTAAGCCGCAAGCGGATTGAGCCCGGCATTGCGCCTGCTGTTGATCGCCAGCCAGCCCAGCTGTTCCTTCGTCGTGCCGTACAGCTCCATGTGCCGCATGCAGTGCATCGCCAGCCAGTTCGCCGCCGAGTAGGCGTGTGCGGCCAGCAATTCGTCGATATCGCCGAACGGCCCGAGCTGGCGCCGGGTTCCGGGTGCGCGCGGCTCGATCGGCGGGTTGGCCAGCGGGCTGGGCTCGGAAGTAGGCGGTGCCTGTGTCATCGTCCCGCCGAGCATCTGCACGGTCCGATACACCAACACATGCCGTGCGCGCCGCTCGGACACCGCCAGGATCGCCGACATCACCGGGGTGAGCACACCGCCGGTCGGAAATCCGTACCCTTGGTCGACGGCCTGAGTGCCCAGTGCCGCAACGACTTCGGCCAACGGTGTGTCACCGAAGGTGACGATCCCGTCGATGTCCCGCGCAGCCAGGCCGGCATCGGCGACGGCGCCGTGCACCGCCTCCATCGTCAGTTCCAACCCGGCAATCCCCGTGCGGCGGCCGATGCGGGAGATACCGAGGCCGCTGATGATCGCGTCCTTTTCGAACGTGCTCAACCGGCCACCGCCTCGCTGCGTCGCACTTCCTGTCGCGGAAGTCTTGTGATGACACCCGGTGCAGACTGTACTTTCCTAGACGTGTCCGAAGACGTGCCACCCGCCGCTGCGGCCAGAGTGCTGCCGACCCTCGATGAGCACAATCGGGCGTTCTGGACAGGTGGGGGCGGCAACCGACTGCTGATCCTTCGATGCGTGCGCTGCGAACTATGGGTGTCCCCGCCTGCCGCCGACTGCCCCGAGTGCGGGGGAGAACTCAACCCCCGCCCGGTCTCGGGTCGCGGCACGGTGTTCACCCACACCGTCAATTACCAGCCGTTCAATCCCGCCGTCCCGGTGCCGTATGTCGTCGCGATCATCGAGCTCGACGAGCAACCGGATCTGCGAATTGCAGCGAATATCGTGGACTGCGAACCGGATTCGGTTCGCGTCGGCCTACCCGTCGAGGTGCGCTTCGAACGGCAGGACGTCTACGGCGAAATCGCTTTCGTTCCCGTGTTCGCGCCGCGGTAGCGAATACGGCTGCGAACTCAGGCGCCGCGCTTGAGATGAGACGCCGGCGCAGGTGTGACGGGTATGGCCGACGGATGTCGCCCGCCCGCCGGCGCAGCGTTCACGCCGGGGTCGCACACCTGTTCGCGAAGTCGGCGAAGGGCCTGGGCGAGCAGACGCGACACATGCATCTGCGAGTAACCCATCCGTTCGGCGATCTGGGTCTGCGTCATGCTCTCGAAGAACCTCAGGAGCAGCACGGTCTTCTCACGCTCGGGCAACGCGGTGATCAGTGGTCGCACCGTTTCGAGGTCGACGACCTTGTCGATATTCGGGTCGATGTCGCCAAGGGTGTCACCGACCGAGCGGAACTCGTCATCGGCGGTGGCTTGGACATCGGTCGACAAGGTGGAGTAGTTGCTGCTGGCGATCGTCGCCTCCATCACCGCTTCACGTTCGATGCCGAGATGCCTGGCGACCTCGGACGGGGTGGGAGCACGACCGATCTGCTGCGACAACTCGGCGCGCGCCTTGACCAGCTGCCCCTGGAGGTCCTTGAGCCGGCGCGGCACCTTGACCGCCCAGCCGTAGTCCCGGAAGTGACGACGAACCTCACCCATGATGGTCGGGACCGCAAACGACAGAAAATCGGCACCGTTGTCCGAGTCGAAGCGGTTCACCGCGTTGACCAAGCCGACCCGCGCCGCCTGCACGAGATCGTCGATCGGCTCACCGCGATTGCGGTAGCGGCGAGCGACGTGGTCGGCGAGCGGCGATGTGCGTTCGACGATCGCCTCGCGCTGACGCCGGTAAGCCGGAGTGTCGTTTCCGAGCGTCTTGAGACGACGGAACATGTCGGTCACGTCTGCGTACTCGGAAGTCGCCTCGGATTGAGACTGGGACACTGCACAGGCTCCTAACGTCGCGACCCTGCCGTACGGATCACACGGCTCGGATCTGAACCTGTGGCTGCGGCGGTTTACCCCTCGGGACGCCGTGCCGAAACATCGCCCGTCGGACTTCTCCGCACCTCAGCGTAGCCCTCGCAGGGCCTTCCCGTGGTCAACCGGCGAATTCTTGCGCCTTTCGCGGTGCGTTGACCGGCATCGCGTGCTTTCCGTACGGGCGCTGTCTGCGCCCGGGTCGCGCGGGCGCGGTGACCAGGGGACTGTCCCAGATCGCCCCGGTGAACACTGCCGCACCCAGGGCCGTCAAGCCCGCCATCGCGATCAACGTGTCGGCGTCCATGGTTGCAGGGATACCCACCGATGGCGGCTTCGCAACCCGCGAACGCGGCGTGATTTGCTCGACCGTCAGCGGGCCCGGCGGGCGAGCAGTTCGGTCTGATGGATCACGAGGCTCTTACCGTCGACGGTGATCCAGCCCCGCTGGACGAACTCCGACAGCGCCTTGTTGACCGATTCCCTTGAGGCGCCCACCAATTGAGCGATCTCGGCTTGGGTCAGACCGTGGTCGAGGCGTAGCTGGCAATCATGCCGGATGCCGAAACGCTGTGCGAGGTGGAGTAGTTGTTTGGCGATCCGGCCGGGGACGTCGGTGAAGTTGATGTCGGTGATCAGGTCTTCGGTGCGCTGCAGGCTCCGCGCCAGAAGGCGCATCAATTGCTCGGCGATGTGCGGCCGGCCGTCGATACACGCCTGCAACGTGCCGCGGTCGATCGCCGCGGCGACCACAGCGGTCAGCGCCGTCGCGGAAGCGATGCGTGGCGCGGGATCGAACATCGACTCGGCGCCGAGGATGTCCGACGGGCCCAGGACGCCGAGGAGCTTCTCGGGGAGGTCCGGTGAACGCCAGCCGATCTTCACCTTGCCGTCGATGACGATGTACAGCCGGTCATCGAGCTGGCCTTCGCGGTAGATGGGTTCACCGGCGAGGAACCGGACGTGGGTGAAGAGGCCGGCCAGTGCCGCTCGGTCAGCCGGCTCCAGCCCACGCAGGATCGCCGAGCGGGTCAGCACTGCATCGCTGCGACCGTCCAGGTCGTTTCGGACCGCGGCGCCGGCAACCATGGCCATGTCTCTCTTAAGCCCCCTCCCAAGCGCCCTCCCAACCCGATGCGTACGGGGCTACCCGGCAGCGGGGCGGGTAAACGCCGGCGCTGGACTCACGGTCGCGCGGTGTTCTCCACGATGATCTCGCGCGCGGTCTCGTAGAACGCGCTGATGAGTGTGGAGAAGGACAACTCGAAGGGGTAGATCATGTGCACGTCGAGGGATTCGAGCTGCCATCCTGGCAGCACCGGCACGAGACTGCCTTCGCGAAGCTCCGTGGTGCACAGGATCTGGCTGGGCATCGCACCGATGCCCAGGCCCTGCATGATGTACTGCTTGCACACTTGAAAGTTGTTGGCACGGGCCCGGACCGGCGGCGTGAGCTCCCGTCGCCCGGTGTCTGCGGTGACGGCGAGCTTGCGGGGCCCACCGAATCCGAAGTCGATGAACGGCAGCGTGTTCAACTGCGTCGGATCGGTGATCGGCTCCGGCAGCTGCGCAACGAAATCCGATGAAGCGCAGAGGAACAGCTCGAGGCTGAACACCTTGCGGGCGATCAGCGTGGAATCTTGCAGCGGGCCGGTGCTGAACACCACGTCGAACCCGTCTCGAATCGGGTCGGCCATGTTGTCGACGAGGCGAATGTCCAGCCGCGAGTTCGGGTAGTGCCGCAGGAAGGCGGCACCCACCCGCGACGCATAGTCGATGCCGACGAACACCGGGAGCGCCACGCGCAGTTCCCCGCGGGGTTCTTGCCTGCTGCCCTCGACGAGTGCGCGGACGCCGTTGGCTTCGGCCAAAATGTTGACCGCGTGGTCGTACACCTTTTCGCCGAGGTCGGTGACGGTGAGCTGACGGGTGTTCTTGCGCAGGAGCTTGATGCCGAGGTCGGACTCCAGCTTGGCCAGCTTGCGGCTGACGGTCGACTTCGGCATGCCGAGGAGCGCCGCCGCCTTCGACAGGCTCCGGTTCTCCACCACCTTGCCGAAGATCAGCAGGGCGTCGACGTCGAAGGGCGGGTTCTGTTTCATCTCGTTCCGAATATGCAACAGCGTGTTGCGGCCATGGGTCTGTTTTGCCCATTTCGCCGCCGGTACCTTCGGCCCTACCGTCTTCATCCCGGCGGAGGAGAGACCGTTGAGCCACGACAGCCTGGTGGAAAAGCCCGCGAGCGGGCACTGGACCGACGCCTACCCCGAACTCGGCCGCGGGCCGGTGTCGCTTCAGGACTGCGTTTCAGAGGAGTTCTACGAAAAGGAACGCGAACACGTCTTCAAGAAGACCTGGCTGTACGTCGGGCGGGTCGAGCGGGTGCCCAAGTTTGGCAGCTACTTCACCCGGGAGTTCAAGTTTCTCAACACCTCGGTGATCGTTGTCCGCGGCAAGGACGACAAGATCCGGGCCTTCCACAACATCTGCCCGCACCGGGGCAACAAGATGTTGTGGGAGGACGATCCCTTCGAGGAGGTCCAGGGCCGCGCGCCCCTGCTGTACTGCCGCTTCCACGGCTGGCGCTACAAGCTGGACGGCTCGCTGCACTCGGCCACCCGCGCGGATCTGCTGCTCGACTTCGACGCCGACGGCTGCCGGGTGCCGGCGATCCAGTGCGAGGTGTGGGAGGGCTTCATCTTCATCAACCTCAACCCGCACAACACCGAACCGGTGCGCGCTTTCCTCGGCGAGTTGGCGCACGACATCGAGGGGTATCCCTTCGCCGGCCCGCACCAGGTCTACAAGTTCAAGGCCGAACTGCAGTGCAATTGGAAGATCTTCGCCGACGGTTTCGCCGAGAGCTACCACGGTCCGTATCTGCACGCGTCGTCATTCGGCAATCTCACCGCGGAGGCCAAAGAAGCGCTGGACAAGCCGAACCCGTTCACCGACGCGCTGGCGTACCGCATCAAGGGCCCGCACCGGATGTTCTCCTTCTCCGGTGAACCGTCGCGAAAGACGCCGTACTCCAAACCGATCGAGTGCGTGTTCGAGGCCAGTGCGGCCGGCCCGTGGAACAAGCGCACCGATCGTGGGCCGCTGCCCCCGGGGTTGAACCCCACCCGGTCGGAGAAGTACGGCTTCGATTCGTTCCAGTTCTTCCCGAACTTCGTGCTGATCTTCGGGGCGTCCGGCTACACCGTCCACACGCACTGGCCGACGGGTCCGCACTCGCACATCTTCGAGACCGAGATGTACTACCAGCCGCCCAAGACGCACAAGGAGCGCCTCGGCCAAGAGTTGACGGTCACCTTCCTCAACGACATCATCCTCGAGGATGCCAGCCCCTCCGAGGGGCTGCAGGCCATGCTCAACAGCGGTGTGCTGACCCACTTCACGATGAACGACGAGGAGATCCTGCTGCGCCATCTGCACAAGGTCGTCGGCGACTACGTCCGGATCGGTGAGGGGGCACAGGTGTGAACGCCCCTCTGCCACCTGAGTTTTCGCAGCTCGAACACCTCGTGCCCGAATGGGCGATCGAGGACGGGCACGAGCGCTACGTGAAGCGCGTCAACACCCCGATGCAGGAGATCCGCGCCTTCTATGACGAGATCTTCCCCTACGCCGAGGAAGCGGTCGCCTACATCGACAAGTTCGACTACTCCGAACCGCTGCCCGAGGACGTCGCGAACCTGCGTAACCTCCTCTACTCGTTGATCACGGTCTCGCTCGCGGTCGAGTTGTGGAACCAGCCGCGAGTCAAGCATTCGGCCAACACTATTCTGACGAGAGTGAGCTGAGCCGTCGTGAGCCTGACCTCCGCACAACTTGACGTCATCGACCTGACCCCCAGGATCGGCAGCGAGATCAGAACCGACCTCGACACACTGAGCAGCGGCCGGGAGGCCGAAAAGATCCGCGCCACACTGGAACAACGCGGCGTCGTGTTCTTCCGAGGACTGCAGATCAGCGACGAACAACAGGTCACGATCGCCAGAACGCTCGGCACTGTCGTCGCCAACGAGGGCGAAGACGGAATCTACAGGATCTCACTCGACGAGAATGTCAACCAGCGCGCGAAGTACCTCAGGGGCTCGTTGTTCTGGCACTTCGACGGTTCCCTGCAGCCCTATCCGAACCTGGCGACGCTGCTGCGGGCGGTGAAGCTGCCGGAGACCGGGGGAGACACGGAGTTCTGCAACACCTATGCCGCCTACGACGATCTACCGCAGTCGGACAAGGATTTGATCGCCGACCTCCGCGTCGTGCACAGCGCCGAACGGTCGCAGTACTACGTGACACCCGAGATGAGCTACGACGAGATCGCGTTCTGGCAGAAGTCCCCGACGAAGGCGTGCCCCATCGTGTGGACGCACCAGTCCGGCCGAAAGTCGCTGCTGCTCGGCGCGACGGCCGACTACGTGGTGGGGATGCCCGTCGAACAGAGCCGGGCACTGCTTGCGCGGCTTCGTGATTGGGCCACGCAGCCGCAATATGTTTACCGCCACAAATGGGAGGTCGGCGATCTGCTCATCTGGGACAACACCGGGACCATGCACCGCGCGCTGCCCTACGCCGCCGACAGCGGTCGCCTCATGCACCGGACGATCCTGGCCGGCGAGGAGCCGTTGACTTGAGACTGGGCATCGCGACACCCGTCGTCACCAACGTCGCCGGTGCGGCGTTGACGTGGGAGCGGGACGCCACGATCGAGGACATCGGCCGCGTCGCCGAAGCAGCGGACCGGCTCGGCTATCACCACCTCACCTGCAGCGAGCACATCGGCATCCCGGCATCCGAGGCCGGGCGACGCGGAGCCAGGTATTGGGATCCGCTGGCCACCCTGGGATACGTGGCGGCCCGCACCGAACGCATCCGGCTTGCCACCATGACGTTGGTACTCGGGTACCACCATCCGCTGGCGGTCGTAAAGCGTTACGGCACACTGGATCACGTCAGCGGTGGCCGGGTGATCCTCGGGGTGGGCGTCGGGTCACTCAAGGAGGAGTTCGACCTCCTCGGGGCCCCGTTCGACGACCGGGGTCCGCGTGGGGACGACGCCCTGCGGGCATTGCGGGCGTCGCTGTCGAGCAACGAACCGACCTACGACGGCGAGTACTACTCGTTCGGCGGCCTCATCGTCGACCCGTGCGCACTGCAGCCGCACATGCCGATCTGGGTGGGCGGTCGCACCAAACGCTCGCTGCGACGGGCGCTCACCCTCGCCGAAGGGTGGGCCCCGTTCGGAATTCCGGTTGCGACCGCGGCGGAATGGCTGCGGGCCCGTGAGGTGCCGCCCGACTTCGACGTAGTACTGGCCGCCGACCGTCCGCTCGATCCGCTGGACAACCCCGACGCGACGCGGGAGACATTGCGCGCGATGGCGGCGGCCGGCACCACGATCGTGTCCGCGCGGTTCGTCCACCGTTCGGTCGAGCACTACCTCGAGCAGATCCACGCGCTCGCCGAACTGCACCACGCCGACGAAGGATGACCATGACCGAAGACACGGCGGACGTTCCGCTGCTGACGCCGGTGACGGCCGAGGAATGGGGTGACGACGAGTACGCCGCCGTCGGTGCGCTGATGGGGATACCGGGCGAG
The DNA here is from genome assembly GCF_035918395.1 of Mycolicibacterium sp. ND9-15. Lineage (NCBI taxonomy): Bacteria > Bacillati > Actinomycetota > Actinomycetes > Mycobacteriales > Mycobacteriaceae > Mycobacterium > Mycobacterium jinjuense. The sequence goes on along the minus strand of NZ_CP142362.1, from coordinate 949,956 downwards.
GACGTACCACGGGCCGGCTCGGGCGAGGCCAGGGACCCGCTCAACTTCGACATCATCGGCGTACTGGCCCGCCACCCGAAGATGGCGCGAAAGTTCCTCGGCTACAACGCTTACCTGTTGCAGCGCGGCGAGCTGCCCCTGCGCCTGCGCGAGCTGGCCGTGCTGCGGCTGGCCCATGCCCGGCGCTCCTCGTTCTTCTGGGGCGAGCACGTGAGGGTCGCCAAGGCCGGTGGCCTTTCGGGCGACGACATCGCCCGGCTCGCGCGCGGCAACGCCGAGTTCGACGGAGTGGACCGGCTGGTGCTCGAGACGACCGACGAGCTGCTCGCTAACGGCCGGGCGACACCCACTGCGTGGCGCCGGCTCGTCGACGAACTCGGCACCCATCAGGCGATGGAGCTGATCTTCGTCGTCGGCACCTACGCCATGCTGGCGATGGCGTGCGACACCTGGCGGCTCGTCCCGCCGCCCGGCAGCGTTGCGCTGCCGGACTAAACGCTGCGAGCCGGCAGCGCAGCGCTCGCTGCGAGCCCTCGTGTGTGAAACGGTGGCGCAAATCAGGCCCGGTTTCCGCCAAATCTTCACACGGGGCGCGCCCTCCTCACCCTCAGCCGACTCAGTCTGGTGCCGGTTCGTCGTCGGTGCGTGCCCGTCCGCGCCAACTCCGCACCCCCCGGTGGGCGGCGAACGCACCGACGACGGCGGTGCCACACCACACCGCGATCGCCGCATATGTCAGCGGCGAGGACAGGTCCGAGATCGACGCGCCCAGCGCGGTGTACACGAAGGCCCGCGGCACGGAACCGATGAACGCGCCGACGGCCATCTGCCACACCGGAACTCCGAACGCGCCGAAGGCATAGGAGGCGAGCGCGTCGGAGATGCCGGGAACGAAGCGCTGCCCGACGACCGCCCACAGGCCTCGTCGCGCGATGAGATCGTCCAGCCGGGCGGCCCGGTCCTCACCGAGAAGCGCGCGGGCACTGTCGCGTCCGGCGCGTCTGCCCAGCAGGCTGGTGACGACCGCGGTCGTGACGGTCGCACCGAGTGTGGCAAACGTGCCGACCACCGGGCCGAACAACACCCCGCTGGTGGCGGCCAGGATCGGGCCGGGCACGAACACCGCGCCGAGCAGACCCGATACCACGACGTAGACCAGCGGAGCGGCGGGACCGGCGGCGGCCACCGTGCGCCGGACGTGCTCGACGTCGACGGCACCGGTGACAGCCACCAGATAGAACAGCCCCAGCAGGAAGGCTGCGAACAGCACCAGCCGGAGAATGTGTCGCCGACGTGTGGTGGGGCGGTCGCTGAGCGTCATGTCGAGGCCATCTTCCCGCACGCCCGACTGCACCTCCGACCCCGAGTGAGAGGCCATGGCTGTTGTGGCGGCGAAAAGACTGCCAGGAATGCTATTTCGGCGACCGGTTTGGCCCTTCTCCGGGACGCCAGCATGTACCATCTGGTACATGATTACCGAGAGCGACGTCGAGATCGACGCACCCGCCGCCGTCGTCTGGGAGGTGTTCAGTGACGTCCAGCGCTGGCCGGAGTGGACGGCCTCGGTGACTCGACTCGTGGCACTCGATGGTCCAGAGCTGGTCGCGGGCAACCGATTCGAGATCAAACAACCCCGCATGCCGAAGTTGGTCTGGACGGTCACCGAGGTGTCGCCGGGCTCGTTGTGGACGTGGGCGCAGCGCTCGCCGGGCGGGCTGACGCTGGCCCGCCACGAGATCATCGCCGAATCCGAGGCGCGGAGCCGAATCCACCAGCGGCTCGAACAAAGTGGTCCGGTCGGGGCTCTCGTAGGGTTGCTGATGCGCTCGATGACCAGGCGCTATCTTGCACTCGAGGGCGAGGGTCTGAAGGCGCGTTGCGAGCAGCTGCATCGGCTCGATGGCCCGACCCCCTGACCTACAGCGGCGGCGGGAGCTACTGGACGCGCTCGTCGCGGACGTCGCCGCCAACGGCATCGGCGACCGGTCGCTGCGCGATCTAGCTGCGGCGGTCGGCACCAGTCACCGCATGCTGCTGCACCATTTCACCTCGCGTGAGGAACTGCTTCTGGCGGTCGTCGGCGAGGTCGAGCGGCGTCAGATGGTGCTGACGCGGGAGTTGCCCGCGGATCCCGCCGAGGCCATCGCAGCGATGTGGGCGAACCTGCGGCGCCCGGAACTGCGTCCGTTCGAGCGGCTGTTCTTCGAGTGCTACGCGCGTGGTGTGCAGGGCGAGCAGCCATTTGCCCGGATGCTTCCGGGCGCGGTCGAGGACTGGCTGTCCCGGGCGCCGATCGGCACGAATCCCGCGATGATGCGTCTCGGCCTGGCCGTGGCGCGCGGCCTGCTGCTGGACCTCGTCGCGACCGACGACCTCGACGGCGTCGACGCCGCGGTCATCGCCTTCGCCGAACTGGTCCGCGCGGATGTCAGTCCTCGCTGCTGCGACGCTCGCCGATGAACTCGAGCAGGCGGGGGTCGTCGGAGGTGAACACGTCGACCTCCTCGCCGCCGTCGCAGCGCAGCAAGGCGACGGTCACGCCGTCGTCGCGGCGGGCGCGCACCTCCCAGATGGCGCCGGAATCCTGCCAACGCTGCAAATCGGCTACTCGGTCCACTGGCATGGCCCTACCATCTCACCGCATGGGTGGCCACCCAAGCATCGAGGTCGCGCGAGGCTATGACCCGCCGATCGACCGAGCGGGTGACCGCCATCGGCGATCTGGACGGAAGTAACGCCGCCGTCCTGCGCAACGTCCTGACCCGAGCGGCGTGAGACGATCGGTTCATGCTTTCGAAACTGCCGCGATGACCGTCGTTCTCGCTATCCGTTGCGCCGACGGATTGGTGGTGGCGTCCGATTCGCAGATCACCGACCCCGGGCGAGGCCTGAGCTATCCGGCCCAGAAGCTGCATTCACTGGGTAAGCGCGCCGCTTGGGGCGGCAGCGGATCACGCGCCGTGCTTCACGACCTCGAGCGGATCTTCGACAAGGAACCAGACGCGATCGTGGAGGCGGACGACGTCGGACATGCCCTTCAGGGTCGCGTCCTGCCGGTGCTCGAACACCACTACAAGAACTTCATCGCAGACGTGCCGGAGGGTAAGTCGGGCGCCACCCCCGCGACGTATGTGCTCGCCGCCGGGTATGCCGACGACAAACCGTTCGTCATCGACATCGATCCGCATGGGCTGATCGGCCACTACGAGGAGATCGGGTTCCACGCCGTGGGCAGCGGGTCGGCGATGGCTCAGCAGGCGCATGCGCTTCTCGCGCACTTCCGAATGGATAAACGCAGTCTCGACTACGGCGTGGTGGCCGCCCTGCGGGTGCTCGACGCGCTGGACGCGACGTCGCCCAGCGTCGGCGGGCCCATGGACATCTGCCATATCACGCCGGAGGTGGCCGAACACCTCGACGAGGACGCGGTCGCCAAGGTCCGTCGAAGCGTGCACCGCTGGACCGACCTCGAACAAAAGGCGCTCGACGATTTGTTCGCCTGAGGCTGCGCGCGAGAGGAAGGTACTACTTACCTTCCTCAATTCGGTAGGGTCGGCGGGCGATGACCGAGATCGACGACGCACCTGCTCCCGTACTCCCGCGGGAGTTGACGGACGTTTCCGAGGCGGTGCGCGAGGTCGCGGCGCCGCCGACGCCGGTCGTCGCCGATCCGTACTTCATCCGGCTCGCCGATCCCGACGCGGACGCACAGATGGTCTCGGAGTGGATGAACCGTCCGCATTTGGTCGAGGCGTGGGAGTACGACTGGCCACCAGAGCGCTGGCACCGGTACCTGAGCGCGCAGTTGGCCGGCGGGTACTCCAGGCCGTTGATCGGCAGCTTCCGTGGGCAGCCGTTCGCCTACATCGAGCTCTACCGCGCCGCGAAGGATTCGATCGCGCCGCGCTACGACGCCGACCCCCACGACATCGGGCTACACGCGGCGATCGCGGAGCTGCGGTTCGTCAACCGCGGTATCGCTCCGATGATGTTGCCGCCGTTGACCGCCAACATCTTCGAGCTAGATCCGCAGTGCCGGCGCATCATGTTCGACCCGGACCACCGAAACAAGGCCGCCCGCAATATCTGCGAGTACGCGGGCTGCGCGTTCCTCGGGGAGCACGACATGTCGAACCGGCGCATGGCGCTGTACGCACTCCCGCGTACCCAGCCCGATGCCGAGCAGACCCAAGGGTCCGAAATCTGAACTGGCGGCTACGGGTAGCGAGCCAGTTGTAAGCTGCCGCGAACTCGACCATCGTCGAGCGAGACCAGCGCCGGCACCAGTTCGCTGGTGACCAGTCCATCTTCGGCAGTCACCTCATCGACGATGTCGAACGCGGCCGCGATCCTGGTCGGGGTGTCCACCACGATCGTGGTGACGGGCACCTGCCGACTCAGTTGTACCAGCCGATCGCCGCGCGGCCGCTGCCCGCCGCGAAAACCCCAGATGCCACGCAGCGCAGTGCAACCGCTCACTGCACCCGACTCGCGAAGTCGACGCACAAGAGCGCGGTGGATGGGCACACCGTCGTACACGGTGGCTTCCGACGTATAGATCATCAACTTCTGCCACAGCGGACGGCCGGCCGAGTCGTGCTGCGGAAGCCCAACGGGGCGGGTGAGAAAGTGCCCGCCGCGCTTGCAGATCTGCACCTTCTCCACCGTGTACAGCGGAGCGGTCAACACCTGCTCGAGGTATTCGATTGCGCGTTGCGCCTGTGCTGCGGCGCCCACGGCGACGATCATCTCGGGCACATCGACGTTTCTACTGAAAAATCGCGCTCGCTTGCGCTGCCCGTGCCGGGTGCCGTCGACGCCGAGAAGCACTGCAGCACCGAAGAATCCGAGGTTGTAGAGCTTGTCGCAGATCGGCCGGTGTGCCGGTCGGTCGGCGATGCGGTCCTGGCGGCCGATATAGACGGTCAGCTTGGTGGCTTCGGGTAGCGCCACGACGGGTGCGTTCGCACTGCCGACGAGCCGGGCTCGCTCGAGGGTGACCAAACCGCGTCGTGTCATCGCCGCCACGTGCTCGGCGAGCGGAGCGACTCTATCGGTGACGTCCACCGCAGCGACGGCGATCGGCGGATCCTCGGACATGCTAAGCGTCCGGTCGGTGCGCACCTGGTGGCGCGGACCGAACCCGCCGATGCCGCGCAGCACGACGCTCGTCGCCAAGCCGGCGTCGGCGTAGAGATCCAGCAGGCCATCGGCAAGGAAGCGGTCACCGACGCGCTCGCGCTCGCCGAAGTACGTCGTCAGCTTGAGGTAGCCGGCGCTCACAGCCGCACCCCGCACCAGATTCCGAATGCCGCCGCCGAGATCCCCAGCGCCACACTGACGACGATATTCGCCGCGGCCGGCAGGCCCTGCCGCTCTTCGCCGACGCGCTGGGTTTCCAGCATCCACGTCGAGAACGTCGTATACGACCCGATCAGCGCCGTGCCGAAGAGCAGAGCGAGATGTGGGCTCAAGGCAAGACCGGACAGCAGGCCCAGGATCAAAGCGCCGCTCACATTGACCGCCAACGTGCCGTAGGGAAACACGCCGTCCACCCGCGCGGACACCGCGCGGTCGACGACGAACCGCAGCACCGCTCCGACGCCCCCGAACACGACGACACCGGCCCACACCGCGACGCTCATCCGCGCACCCGCACTCGCCGCACCAGCGCGGTGGCGGTGTACACGGCGACCAGGCCGGCGAAAAGGCTGGCGCTCAGGTAACCGGCTGCGAGTCCGTAGTGTCGATACTCAAGCATCCTGACGATCTCGACCTGCATGGTCGAGAAGGTGGTCAAACCGCCGCACAGCCCTGTGCCGAGCAGCGGTCGACGGTAGCTCGAGATCGGCAGCCTCTCCAACAGTCGGGTGGTGAAGTAGCCGAGCAGGAACGCGCCGATCACATTGACCACGAACGTCGGCCATGGCCACCGGCCGGGGTCCGGCGCGGCGAGGGTCTCCAGCGTCGCGCGCGCCAGCGTGCCGATCGCTCCGCCGGCGAACACCGCCGCCAATTCCCGTCGGTCGTAACCAAACACAACGGTCAGTATGTCGTGCAGCGCCCGGCTCACGCGGAATCCCGGCGTGGAGCACAATCGGGGGCATGGTGGCCAACCCCCGAGCCGGTCAGCCGGCGCAACCCGAGGACCTCATCGACGTCGCTCAGGTCGTGACGGCGTACTACACCCGGGAACCCGATCCCGGCAACGTCGATCAGCAGGTGGTGTTCGGCACGTCTGGGCACCGCGGGTCCAGCCTCGACGCGGCGTTCAACGAGGCCCATATCGTGGCCACCACGCAGGCCATCGTCGAGTACCGCGCCGCGCAGGGCACCACCGGGCCGCTGTTCATCGGGCGAGACACCCATGCGCTGTCGGAACCGGCGTGGGCGTCCGCGTTGGAGGTGCTGGCCGCCAATGACGTTGTGGCGATGATCGATTCGGCAGACCGATACACGCCGACCCCGGCGGTCAGCCACGCGATCCTGACCTTCAACCGGGGCCGCGAGGGCGGTCTGGCCGACGGGATCGTCGTCACGCCGTCGCACAACCCGCCACGCGACGGCGGGTTCAAGTACAACCCACCCAACGGCGGGCCCGCCGACACCGATGCCACCGGCGCGATCGCCAAGCGGGCCAACGAGTTGCTGCAGGCCGGGCTCAAGGGAGTGAAGCGGGTGCCGCTGGACCGCGCGCTTCGGACCGCGCAACGCCACGACTACCTCGACGCCTACATAGCCGACCTGCCCGATGTCGTGGACCTCCATGCGATCAGCGCCGAGGGCATCCGCATCGGCGCGGACCCGCTCGGGGGCGCGAGCGTCGACTACTGGGGCGCGATCGCCGAACGGCACAACCTCGATCTCACGGTGGTCAACCCGCTTGTCGATGCGACGTGGCGGTTCATGACGCTCGACACCGACGGCCAGATCCGGATGGACTGCAGTTCGCCGAACGCAATGGCCGGGCTTCTTCGGGCGATGAGCGCCAACCCCGGCGCCTACCAGATCGCCACCGGCAACGACGCGGACTCCGACCGGCACGGCATCGTCACCCCCGACGGCGGTTTGCTCAATCCCAACCACTACCTCGCGGTCGCCATCGAGTACCTCTACTCGAATAGGCCGTCGTGGTCGGCGTCGACCGCGGTCGGCAAGACGGCGGTCAGCTCGTCGATCATCGACCGGGTGGTCGCCGGGCTGGGGCGCAAACTCGTCGAGGTGCCGGTCGGTTTCAAGTGGTTTGTCGACGGATTACTCAGCGGAACAACGGGTTTCGGTGGTGAGGAGAGCGCGGGCGCGTCGTTCCTGCGGCGTGACGGGTCGGTGTGGACCACGGACAAGGACGGCATCATCCTGGCGCTGCTGGCCTCGGAGATCCTGGCCGTGACGGGTGAGACGCCGCCGCAGCGCTACGCCGTACTGGCCGAGAAGTACGGTGCGCCAACGTATGCGCGTATCGACGCGCCCGCCGATCGGGAGCAGAAGGCGCGACTGGCCAAGCTGTCGGCCGAGCAGGTCTCGGCGACCGAACTGGCCGGCGAGCCGATCACCGCGAAGCTGACGACGGCACCGGGCAACGGTGCGCCGCTGGGCGGGCTGAAGGTGACGACGGAGAACGCATGGTTCGCGGCGCGGCCGTCGGGAACCGAGGATGTGTACAAGATCTACGCCGAATCGTTCAAGGGTGCCGAACACCTGGCAGAGGTGCAGGAAGCGGCGCGGGAGGTGGTCAATAGGGTCATTGCGTGACCTCTGAGAGATACTGCTCGACCGGGCGCAATCAGGGGACCGAGCCGAAGCTGCCGCGAGAGGTCTGGCTGCTGGTCGGTGCGAACGTGGTGGTCGCGCTGGGCTACGGCGTGGTGGCGCCGGTGCTGCCGCAGTACGCCCGCCACTTCGGGGTGAGCATCAGCGCCGCGACGTTCGTCATCACCGCGTTCGCGTTCATGCGGCTGATCGCCGCGCCGCCCGCCGGGCTGCTGGTGCAGCGACTGGGGGAGCGCCGGGTGTACATCAGCGGCCTGATCATCGTCGCGTTGTCCACGGCGGCGTGTGCGTTCGCGCAGACATACTGGCAACTGCTCTTGTTCCGCTCGCTCGGCGGCCTCGGTTCGGCGATGTTCACGGTGTCCTCGCTGGGCCTGATGATCCGGATCTCGCCCGAGAACGCGCGCGGCCGCGTCGCCGGCCTGTTCTCGACCGGGTTCCTGGTCGGTTCGGTCGGCGGGCCCGTTCTTGGCAGCCTCACAGCGGGCCTCGGGCTGGCGGCGCCGTTCGTGATCTACGGAGCGGCGCTGCTCGTGGCGGCGGGTGTGGTGTTCGTCAGTTTGCGGGGCAGCACGGTTGTGGCAGCCGAGGAATCGTCGGACGTGACGGTGTCCGTGCGCCACGTGCTGCGCCACCGCGCCTACCGCGCAGCGCTGTTCTCCAACTTCAGCACGGGCTGGGCGGCGTTCGGGCTGCGCATCGCGCTGGTACCGCTGTTCGTGGTCGAGGGACTCGGCCACGGCGCGGGTGCCGCGGGACTGGCGTTGGCGACGTTCGCGGTCGGCAACGTCTCGGTGGTCATCCCCAGCGGTTACCTGTCCGACCGGATCGGCCGGCGCACGTTGCTGATCATCGGGCTGACCGTGTCCGCGGTGTCGACGATCCTGGTCGGCTTCACGTCGTCGCTGCCGATCTTCCTGGTCGCGGCGTACGTCACGGGCGCGGCGACAGGCATCTTCGTCGCCCCGCAGCAGGCCGCGGTGGCCGACATCGTCGGCAACGAGGTGCGCGGCGGAACCGCGGTCGCGACTTTCCAGATGATGGCCGACCTGGGCTCGATCATCGGATCGCTGGTAGTGGGTCAGATCGCCGAGCAGGCGTCGTTCGGCTGGGCGTTCGTGGTCAGCGGGGGCATCCTGATGGTGGCGGCGCTCGGATGGGTCTTCGCGCCCGAGACTCGAGGACGGCCGGCCGCACACACGCCGGCCCGCGCGCTGGGACCCGAAGCCGGTGGAGAAGTGCCGTAACCAGCGGTTTTGAGCGCTTCGCGCAGGTGGTGTAACTTCGATGGGCACGACTTCAGGGGCTATGGCGCAGCTGGTAGCGCACCACACTGGCAGTGTGGGGGTCAGGGGTTCGAGTCCCCTTAGCTCCACTCCTTCGAAAGCCCGCCCCAACCTTGGTTGGGGCGGGTTCCGTCGTTCGTTGGCGCACATCAATTCCAGGCATGCTGATGCCACGCCGTCGAATTGGCCGAGGCGCGTGCTGCGATCTCTCGCGCCGGCGTCAAGCCGCCCGGTCTCCCGGGGGCGCCCGCCCGCCGGGCTCACTGGCTCCGGCGGACGACACCGTCGCATCCGATTCGGCTTCTGCGACATGGCTGTTGGTGGCGGGCACTGCAGCATCCGACTCGGCGTTGGCGATCTCATTGTCGTCGACGGGTTCGGCATCGGGCTCCGTGGCCTCAGCCGGGGTGTAGATGGCCTGGTCTTCGAGTTCGTCGTCGGGTCGGAGGAGGCGTTCGGGCCGGTGGTAGTAGTTGAGTCGGGCTTGCCCGGTGTCGAGGTCGGGTGGCGGGAGCCATTCGACCTCGCAGTGGTCGTTCATGCGGGTAGTCCAGCCGCTGTCGGTGTTGACGCTGCGATTGTGAGGTCCGCAGGCCAGCCCCAGTTCGTCGATGTTGGTGTTGCCGCCGTCGGTCCAATCCGCCACCACGTGGTGCGCTTGAGAGCCGTAGGCGCCGACCGTACAGCACGGTTTGGTGCATCCGCCGTCGCGGGCGATCAGCATGATCCGCTGGGCGGGGGAGGCGGTGCGCTTGGTGCGGAACAGATCCAGGGCGGATCCGGTGGCTTTGTCGAACACGGCCAGGTGGTGGTTGGCGTGAGCGGCCAGCCGGATCACATCAGCGATCGGCATGACGGTGCCGCCACCGGTGGTGCCGACCCCGGCGCGAGACTCCAAGTCCTGCAAAGTGGTGCGGATGATGATCGACACCGGCAGCCCGTTGAGCCGGCCGAGCTCACCACTCATCAACGCAATGCGACCTACGGCGACCAGCGCATCGTGCTGACGCTGCGCCAGGCTGCGGTGGTCGTTGTCGATCTGGGCCTGCGTCGGCGTGCCCGAGGTGCACGGCTCAGGATCATCCGGATTGCACATGCCGGGAGCGGCGTATTTCGCGAAGATCGCTTCCCACACCGCCCACGCTTCCGGGGTCAACATCGCCCGCAGCTCCACCATGCCGTCGGCGCCTTGTTTCGACGTCCTGACTCCGCGCTTGCGGGCCCGTTCGATATCCGTGGGTTCCGGGCCATCTTGATCCAGCAGAAACAGCGTCAGGTCGGCGGTATCGGTGAGTTCCTTGGGTCCGACCTTGACCGCCGTACGCACCAGGTCGAGCTCGAACCGCTCGCGGGTGGCCGCGTCCACCCAGCCCGGCAGCTTGTTGACCGATTTCCGGATGACCTCGACATGCTCAGAGTTGATCAGCCCGTGGGCTTGAGCAGCTGCAGTGGCGGGCATTGCCGGCGGCAGTGACGGGCCCGTCACCGCCTGGCGCCGCGCCAACAAATCAGCCTCGGTTAACCGCCGGCTCGCCTCACGCGTTGAGATCCGATAGCGAACCCGCAGGACCTCTTTCCACGAATGGGCACCCATCTCGTGTGGTGTCGTCTCGCACCGCAGACGGGCTAGCAAGCGGTGACTCATCGTCGGCAGCTGACACGACAACGTCTCCCACTCATCGAGGGCAGCCACGAGTTCGTGCCGGGTCAACAGGTCGAAATCGCACGCGGCCACCTCCTCGTAGGCGGCACGCAGACCGGCTATCGCCGCCTGCAACCCGTTCCCCGACATGTCTCGAACATACATTCGAGGTCTGACAAGACAGTCCGGATCGCGATCCAATCAAGCGCGGCCGCCAAGATCGCGTTCCGAGAAACGCGACTGCCTCCGCAGCTCTCTCGTGGCCTTCGTCCGCCTGGATGAGGTTAGTCATGGACCCGCCACGGCGCCGCGCTGACATCTAGAACTAAAGGCTTCGTGAACAAGCCATTCAACTATTACATTGAATAGGTGACTATGGAGGCACCGGCTAAACGCGACTTCAAAGACCGTCTCTACGGGGAGTTCGCCCGCATCGGCAAGGCGGTCGCCAGCCCGCACCGCTTGGAGATCCTCGAACTCCTGGCGCAAGGCGAACGCACGGTGGAATCCATCGCATCAGAGACCGGCCTTTCAGTGGCGAACACCTCCCGGCACCTGCAGCAGCTCCGGCAGACACAACTAGTGCTCGCCCGGCGCGACGGACTGTTCGTCCACTACCGGCTCAGCGGTCCCGAAGTCGTCGGCCTGGTGCTGGCGCTGCGGCTTGCCGCCGAAGAACATCTTGCAGAGGTCGACCGCGTGGTGGGTGACTTCTTCGGTGACCGTAACGGCTTCGAGCCGGTGACGCCAGACGAACTGGCGCGCCGCATGACCAACGGCGAAGTCGTGGTGCTCGACGTGCGGCCCGAGCAGGAGTACGCCGCAGGACACATCGCCGGCGCGCGGTCCATGCCCGTTTCCGGCATGTCGAAGCGCCTTGACGAGCTCCCCAGCGACACGGAGTACATCGCGTACTGCCGGGGACCCTATTGCGTGTACGCCGACGAGGCCGTGGCGATGCTGCGAGCCAATGGACTTAGGGCACAACGGCTTACCGAAGGCTACCCGGAGTGGTGGCTCGCCGGACGACCAGTGCGCACGACGACGAAGTGGTCACCAGGTGCTGGACGTTCGTCAACGTCCGGAGTACTTGAGCGGGCATCTGCCGGGCGCGGTTCATGTCGAACTTGGTGACATTCCCGAACTGGCAGATGACCTTTCAGACGAGCCCGCTATGGTGATGTGCGCTCACGGCGTGCGGGGGATGGGTGCAGCGAGCCGGTTCGAGCGCGCGGGCCACCATGACGAGGTCGTACTGGATGACGGACCAGCTGACTGGGCCGAGTTCACCGGCGGCAAGCTCGGGACCGGCGCATGAGCATGACCGACCAGCCCCGACTCGGATTGCGCGCCAACATCGCCCAATTCTCTCTGCTGGTCGTAGTCAACGCGCTCGTCGGCGGAATGGTCGGCCAGGAACAGGCCGTGCTTCCGCTGCTCGCCGAACAGGAGTTCCATCTCAGCGGCTACACGTTTCTGTTGACCTACGTGCTGGCCTTCGGGATCACCAAGGCCGCCACCAATTACTTCGCCGGAACCTGGTCAGATCGCTTCGGACGCAAGCCAGTGTTGCTGGTCGGCTGGCTGATCGCGATTCCGGTTCCGCTGTTGCTGATTTGGGCGCCATCCTGGGGATGGGTGATTTTCGCGAACGTTCTGCTCGGCATCAACCAGGGCCTTACCTGGTCGACAACGGTGGTGATGAAAATCGACCTCGTGGGGCCGCGGCAACGCGGGCTGGCGATGGGTTTCAACGAAGCCGCCGGCTACGGCGCGGTCGCTTTGACTGCCGTCGTTGCCGGTTACCTTGCCGCCCACTTCGGATTACGCCCGGCCCCGTTCCTCCTTGGCTTGTGTTATGCGCTGATTGGACTGGGCATTTCCGTAATCTTCGTGCGCGAGACCCGCGGGTACGCCCACCTGGAGGCCGAAAACCACCGCGGCACCGAGTTGGGCGCCCACGGCACGCTGTCCAACCGAGAAATCTTCACCCGCACCACCTTGACCGAACCCGCGTTATCGTCGGCGAGCCAAGCCGGGTTGGTCAACAACCTCAACTTCGGACTCTCGTGGGGACTGTTCCCCATCCTGTTCGCGGGTACGGGCATACCCGTCGACCGTATCGGTCTCCTCATCGCGACCTACCCTGCCGTGTGGGGTGCAGGGCAAATCCTGACGGGCGCTTTGTCGGACAGATGGGGCCGCAAACACCTGATCACCGCAGGCATGCTCAGCCAAGCGATCGCCCTTGGCTTAATCGCCCTCGGCGACAGCTTCAGCTGGTGGCTGATGGCCAGTGCATTACTCGGCGCCGGAACCGCCATGGTCTATCCGACACTGCTAGCGACGATCGGCGACGTCGCCCACCCACTGTGGAGAGCTCGCGCCGTTGGGGTGTACCGACTTTGGCGAGACAGCGGTTACGCGGCGGGGGCGATCGTGGGCGGCGTGGCTGCCGACTTGTGGGGACTGCGTGGCGCGGTCTGGGCCGCGGCCGCCATTACCGTTGCCTCTGGACTAGTCGTCGCGACGCGCATGTATGAAACACACCCACGAGACGGGATGTCCTCGATACCCAGCGTGGGTGCTTGAACGGGTGGGCGGGTTGAGCGCCGATCTCGAACGGATCCTCTTCGTCGAGCATGGTCACGGCTCCTGCTGGACTCTTCTCGCCAAACGAGGTATTCAGCTCATATGGATGGCGTCGCGGCTCCCGGGATGCACACGGTTCTCGCCGAGGCGGATGGCACTGCTTATCGGTCGTTGCGCCAGCGACCGATCACCCGGGCCGAGCGCTATGCCCTCGGCAAGAGCCTGCGTAAGCGGGTGCCGCGCAAGTCATTAGCCGACTGGACGGCACGCTCTGATCGTCCCGACCCGGTCGAACTCATCAACATCAGCCACCGGGGCCGGGTCGATCGGCTCGTCCCGATCCGGGTGGGGCGCATGGTGGATTCGCCGTACGGATTTCTGCGCGGTGCTGCCGTGGTGATGGCCGAGGACGTGGCGCATCTACCCGCGACTGGGATCACACCCGTGGTCTGCGGCGACTCGCACTTCGGCAATTTCGGGTTCTATGCCTCTCCCGAACTGGATCTCGTGATCGATCTCAACGATTTCGACGAGGCGCACCCGGGCTGCTGGGAGTGGGATCTGCGCCGGTTGGCCGCCAGCATCTGGGTTGCCGGGCGCCAGAACGGGACCTCCGAAGACCACTGTGGCAACGCAGTACGGTCCTGTGTGGCCTCCTACCGCGGCGAGTTGCGTCGGCTCGCCGACCTGCCGCTGTTCACAAGGGCTTTCGTCCGGCTCGACGTCGACAGGCTGGCCGCCGAGACGGCAGGACCGCTCAACGAACAGGTCATGCGGTCGGCGAAGCGGGCGCGACACCGCACCGGCGACCGAGCGCTGCCGCGCTTCACCCACGAGGTCGATGGTGAGCGGAAGATCGTCGAGGAACCGCCCCTTATCACGCGACCGCCCGCCCGGGAATCGGAATTGCTGGCCGAGGCGCTCGACAAGTATCTGGACACGTTGCCTCCGTTCTGGCGGCGCGTACTCGGTGGCTACACCTTGGTTGACGTCGCACACAAGGTCGTCGGGGTAGGCAGCGTCGGCCTGCGCGCCTACGTGGCGCTGCTGGAGGGCTCGTCGGACGAGGATGTTGTTTTTCTACAGCTCAAGCAGGCCCGCCGATCGGTTTTGGGGCGCTACGTGCACGGCGAATCGGCATGGCACGCGCACCAGGGGCAGCGTGTCGTGGAGTACCAGCAGTCCCTGCAGACAGTCAGCGACCCACTGTTGGGCTGGACGAGCATGGACGGGCTGCAATACTACGTCCGCCAATTCCGAAACATGAAGGGGCGCATCTCTTTAGACACTATCGACGCGGTCGCGCTCTCTGATTACGCCGGAGTGGTGGGCCAGCTCCTCGCCAAGGGCCACGCCAGAACCAGCGGTGCCTCGATGATCGCCGGGTACATGGGCAGCTCCGATCGCGTCGATAAGGCGTTGTGCAAGTTCGCACGGCGCTATGCCGACCAGACCGAAGCCGACCACGCCGCGCTCGTCGCCGCGGTCGACCGGGGACTGCTTCCCGTCGAGCGGGGAGTTTAGGAAGCGACTCAGGAATAAAACGAGTCGAGGAGTTTTTGATTCTTCTCCTCGACGACCGACCGCTTGACCTTCAGCGACGGCGTCAGCTCACCACCTTCTATGGAGAGGTCGTGGTCGAGAAGCTCCCACTTCTTGATGGTTTCCCATCGGTTCAACTCCGAGTTGAGCTCGTCCACATACCCACCGACCATGTCGCGCACCGCATCCGACTTCACCAGATCGGCGTAGCTCTTTTCGCTTAGGCCGTGCTGCTTGGCCCATCCCGATAGCGCATCGGGATCCAGCGTGATCAGCGCAACACAGAAGTTACGGGATTCACCGAAGACCAGAATGTGGCCCGCATACGGACAAAGCGCCATGAACTTGCCTTCGATGGCCGGTGGCGCGACGTACTTGCCGCCCGAGGTCTTGAACAACTCCTTGATGCGACCGGTGACCGTCAGGAAGCCGTCCTCGTCCAACTGACCCTTGTCACCGGTGCGCAGCCAGCCGTCGTCGGTCAGCGTCTCCGCCGTCTTGTCGGGAAGGTTGTGGTAGCCGTCCATCACGCACGGGCCCTGCAGTTGCACTTCACCGTCCTCGGCGATACGCACCGATGTGCCCGCGAACGCCTGTCCGACGGTGCCCAGCTTGTAGCTGTCGGGCCGGTTGATGAACGCACCGGCCGCGGTCTCGGTCAGCCCGTAGCCTTCCAGGATGAGCAGGCCGGCGGCGTGGAACCACTCCGCGATGTCGCGGTTCAGCGGCGCCGAACCGGAGATGAAGAACTTGATGCGTCCGCCGAACACCTCCCGCACCTTGCTGAAGACCAGGCGGTCGAAGGCGCCGTGCGCGACCTTCAGCGCCAGCGGGATGTCCTTGCCCGCGAGTCGGTAACGGTCGGCACTGCGTCCTACGGCGAAGGCCGCGGTGAACAGCTTCTCCTTCACGCCCTCCTGAGAGGCGACGACCCGCGCGTGAGCCTTCTCGAAGATGCGCGGAGCGGCGCCCATGAATGTCGGTTTCACCTCGGCCATGTTCGGGACGATCCTGTCCACGCGGCCGTCGATCGCGCTGGCGAAGCCACACGCCAGCTGCGCCGTGATCAACACCTTGCCGAACGCGTGGGCTAGCGGCAGCCACAACAGCTGCAGGTCGTCCTCGTGCAGGATGTCGAAGTCGGCGACGGTGGTGCCCTCGTACACCCACGCACGATGCGGCAACTTCACGCCCTTGGGTTTGCCAGTCGTGCCCGACGTGTAGATCAGCGTTGCCAACATCTCCGGCGTGATCGAGTCCGCCGTCGTCCGCACGCAGTCGGGGTGATCAGCGAGGTACTTCTTGCCGACGTCGGCCAACTCGGTGATCGTGATGACTTGCTCACCGTCGCCCGATCCGTCGAAAAGCACGACCTTCTCGAGGCTCGGCAGATCGTCGCGGCGCTCTTTCAGTTTCTCCAGCTGTGCCTCGTCCTCGGCAAAGACGATCCGGGATTGTGAATCGCTCAAGATGAAGGCGGTGTCGGTTGCGTTGGTCGTGGGGTACACCGTGGTGGTCGCGGCCCCGGCACACATGATTGCCAGATCCGCGAGGATCCACTCATATCTGGTGCTCGACGCGATGCCGATACGTTGCTCAGGTTGAATGCCCAGCGCCAACAGTCCGGCCGCCAACTCCTCGACCTCCTCCGAAGCCTCCTGCCAGGTCACCGATACCCAGCGGTCACCCTCGAGTTTGCGAAACGCTTCCCGGTCGGCAGATTTCTGAACGCGGTCGAAGAACATGGCGGCCACGTTCAGGGGCGACATGGTCGTGGGCTCTTGATTGGTTTCGGTCGACATCACTGTCTCCTGGTCGGGATCTCTTCTACGTCACCGCGAGGCGCGATGCCGCTAGTGTTGCTCCTTTGATACCCAATGCGGGGAGGTATGACGCGAAAGGGCCGTTAAACGTCGATTTCGCCGTCTGACTGCACCCGTCGCCCCCCGGCGCGGGGCACCGGGAGTTGGCGAACTCTCCGATGGTCAAGCCGGACCGCATCCGTCCAGCCTGCCCTCCAGCGCGTTATCATGCGGCCATGGGCGGCTCGCGAGTCTCCGGCGGCGTGGTGCACGAACTGCCGGTGGATCTGCGTAAGGCATTGCTGGCCAACGACACCGCGCTCGCGGCCTGGAACGACATCACGCCGCTGGCGCGCAACGAGTTCATCTGCTGGGTCGAGGACGCCAAGCAGGAGAAGACCCGCGAACGGCGGATCCGCCGAACGCAGGAGGAACTCGAAGAGGGCAAGCGCCGGCCGTGCTGCTGGCCCGGCTGCAAGCACCGCGAGCGCACCGGCAGGTAGTCACCGCTCGTAGGCCGGTGCCGACTGCAGTTCGGGCGCGGCCGCGGCAAGCAGTTCGCCGCGGTCGCCCGTCAGCGGGGGATAGATGCGCTCCCCGTTGATGATCCGCTTCGTCGCCTTGGCCGCCGCACCGGTGCTCACGACCCGGCGATCCCAGCCCTCGGTGTACACCGCACCGGCCGGGCCCAGATCGAGCACCGTGACATACCACGGGATCCGAAGCGGCATCATGGGCAGCTCCAGCAGGTCGCCGATGACGTTGTAGCCCGCGTAACGACCCATCGGGCGACCGTGCTGACACGACATCACCGACAGGTGCTCGTCGTCCATTCGTGCCGCGGCCACGTCACCCGCGGCGAACACACCGCTCACGCCCTCGACCCGCAGATAGTCGTCTACCGGTAGGCGGCCGAGTCCATCCAGCGGCACGCCCAACTGGGCGGTCAGCGGGTTGGCTCGCATACCCGCACACCAGACGACGGTGGCCGCCGCGATCATCTCACCGGTCGAGAGCGTGATGCTTCGGGCACCGACCTCCGTGACGCCGACTCCGGTGAACGCCTCAATTCCGTTGTCGGCCATCGCCTTTTCGATGATCGACCGCGCCGAGTCACCCATATCCGAGCCGATGTACGGATTCCGGTCGACGAGCACCACTCGCGGTTTCATCCGAGGGCCGAGTACCTTCGCCAGCATCGCGGGCAATTCGCTGGCGGTCTCGATGCCGGTGAGGCCCGCGCCGACGACGACAGCGGTTGCCGACGCGACGTCGTCGGGCCGCAGCCCGCAGAGGTGTTCATGCAGACGTATGGCCCCGTCGTAGGTGTCGACGTCGAACCCGAACTGCGGCAACCCCGGAATGTCGGGTTTGGCGACGCGGCTGCCCGCCGCCAGCACGAGGCGGTCGTAGCCGAGCGTGGCGCCGTCGGCGGTGCCCACCGTAGCAGCGGCCGGATTGATTCCGGTCACCTCCGCGGTCACATGCCCGACGCCGGCCGGACCCAGCAACTGCGACAGGGGGATCCGGCACGGCGTCAGGTCCGCTTCGTAGTTGCGCACCCGAATGTCGTGGTAGGGCCGCGAGCTGACGACCGTCACGTCGACCGCGTCGGCCCCGACCTCGTCGAGGCGGCGCGCGGCACCCAGCGCGGCCCACAGTCCGGCGAACCCGGACCCGATCACGAGAACGCGCGCATTCGCCCGCATCGTCCCATCGTCGTGCCGCGGTGCGCCTTGGAGCAAGGCATCGACCAACCCTGGCGCATCGGTTTCTACCGCACGGTCGCGATCGGCCGGTTCTGATGGACCCTCACGTAAAGTCGGCGGACCGGCGCCGATGGCGTCAGTGGCCGTCGCGCTCTTGGCCGCACCGATCCCCGCGCCGTAACCGGTGGGCGAGGTCGGCGGCGTCATGACGCCGGGTCGACGTGCTCAATCGGGCTGCCCACGTCTTGATGGACACCGAGATGATGTCCGGCTTGCGTTGGGCTCTTCCGCGGTCGGTACGCCGTGCCGGAAGTCGTCGAATTCGTCGAGCCAGACCGGCGCGCGGTTGGTCAGCGACCCGGTCGGCCACCTCGACGATCCGAAAGCCGGTCAGCGCGGACGTGCCGGTCAGGGCTTGCTGCGTCCCGACCGGCTCAGCCGCCACTCCGGCGGGTAGTTCAGGTCGTTGTCCTTGACCACGTTGTTGAGGCCCTTCTCAAAGGTGCCCTCGGTGAGGTCGACGTCATTGCGCTGATCGTTCTGGATGAGCGGCAACATGCCTTCGACCATGCCGGTCAACAGGCTGCCGAAGTACTCGCCCTTGTGCTGCTTGTACAGCTCGAGGAACGTCTTCTGCACGGCGACGGTGTCGGTGGGACGGGATTTCGAGCAGGCCAGCGCGTACTTCTCGGTCTCGGCTTGCAGCTTGTCCTTGGGCACCACGCTGTTGAGGAACCCGCAGTCGTACATCTCCTTCGCACTGAAGGGCCGTCCGGTGAACAGCATCTCGGAGAACTTCCGCAAGCCCATCGTCTCGGCCCACCACCACAGCCGTGGCCCCCACCCGACATAGCGGAAGGCCGGATGGCCGAAGAGCGCGTCGTCGGAGGAGATCACCAGATCGGCGTCCCCGGCCTGATAGAAGTGCCAGCCGTAGCAGTACCCCTTCGCCTCGACGATGCTGATCTTGCGGAGCTCTTGCAGCGGCCGGTTGCCCGCGCGCGCCTTGGCGTAGAAGTCGGTCACCGTCGAGAGATAGCGGTACGAACCCCCGGGCGGGTACTTGACGTCATCATCGTTGATCGCGAGTTCGTGCAGCAAAGGCATGCCGGGGTTCTCCAACATGTCGCGCTGCTCGGGCAGGTCGCCGCCGCTGCCGAAGTCCTCGCCCTCGCCCCGGATGACGACGACCTTGACGTCGTCGTCGACGTTGCATTTGTGGATCAGGTCGGCGTAGAGCTGGCGCATGCCCATCGTGGTGGAGTTCTGGGCCTCGGGTCGGTTGAATGTGATGTAGGCGATCCGGTTCTTGCGGTCCTTCTCGAACCTGATGTGCTGTTCGGCTTCCCGCTTCATCTCTTCGTAGTCGTACTCCGGCATGCTCGGCTCCTCCAATTCGTCTCAACTGGGTAGGCGGCCCGGGTAACCGGGCAGCTGAACGCCGCGGTGTAAGCGACGAACACCTTCGTCAACGCTGATCGACATCCGACTCCGCCTTCCACCGAACCGCACAGGGAAGCGATGGCGCCACGCGCCATCGCTTGCGGACAGTCTGTCAGCGCTCGACGGGGAGGGGGCCGTTTGTACTGTCCGCTTAAACAGCGCGAGTCGTCGCCCCTAAGGGAACGTTTTCCCGGCTACCGAATCGTCACCGAGATCAGCCCGCCACAGATTTGTTTTCGAGGACGGGGAGTAAACATTCAGGCCGGATCCAGCGGCCCGGACCGGGCGGCCGAAATCGCCCTGCTTGCCCCGCTGACCTGCTTCGACGGACCCCAGATTGCCACCGTTGGGGTCCATGACGGCAGTTCGAAAACCAGCACGCCATCGGGCCGTAGTCCTATTGATCTTGACCAGCCATTCCGCCGGGTCGTTCAATGGGCAAAGACTTACCCGGTGCTCCCCAGAATCCTCGCCGATACCTCTGTATTGCGGGGCCGTTCATGTGTCACAATCGTGTTTCGAACCCTCTGCAACGAGGGTTCGTTTTCGGACGGAGGGGAACCATTTCCACGTCGCCTTTGCGCATCACGGCGGGTGTCTGTGTACTCGCTGCCGGGTTGCTGTTGGGTGCCGGCGGTGCCATCGCCAGTGCTGACCCCGGCTCGGACGGCGGTGCGAGTAGTGGTTCGACGGGGGCTAGCGAGGGTTCCTCCGCGACCGACACAGGTGCCGACGCGTCCAGCGCACCGAGTGAAAGCGCCACCAACACCCAGTCCCGCATAACGCGTCGCATCCCCAGCTTCACCAGGCTCTCCCCGACACGGCAGGGCCGATTCCACCGTCCGACGACCATCGTGCGGGGCGGCATCGTGCGGGGCGGCGTCGACGTCGGCGCCCAGAACCGCAAGGGGTCGCAGGTCGGCACGGCGACCGCGGCCGAATCGGAGTCCGAGCCCACCGTCGAAACCGGAACTGCACCCGCCGTCGAAACCGGAACTGCGCCCGCCGTCGAGGCGCAGGAGAGCGAGACCGCCCCCGCCACACAAGAACTCGCCACCGAGACGGAACCCAACACCGGGGCTGCCGGTCAGTCGGTGGCGACGGTGCAGACGGCGCCCGCGGACGCCTCGGCGACTTCCTCGAACTCCGGCCCCATCGCGGACGCCACGGGGACCCCGCAGGCGGCGACGGCCCCGGTCCCGCCAACCAGTGACCCAGTGGCACCCCGTTCCAAGAGTGCCGATCCCCTCACCAACGCGTTCGTCAGCATCAACGGCGCGATGACGACGTGGTCCGAGTCGCTCGCTGCGCTGCCGACCTCGCAGACACCGATCAGAGACGTCATCACGTCGCTGGAGACGATGGTGACGACGGTGGTCGGCGCGGTCACCCGGATGCCGGGAGATTTTTACGCCATGCTCGGGATGCCCGCTTCTGCCGGTCCGCCCCAATCGCTGATCGGCGGGAGCGGTTCGCTGCACGCCGGAAGGGTGGGCGCCCCTGCCGACGGACCGTTCGTCGGGCCGCATGCCGGCGAGGTCGTCGTGCATACCGTGGCTCCCGCGCCCGGCGCCCGGCTCTTCGGCACCATGGCCCCGCGGCCGCAGCCGGAGAAGGTGGCCAGCAGCGGGGTTCAACCGCTGTCAGTCTCGGGAACCGTGCCGCTGAAGCCCGCCGCCACCCCGGTCAGTGCGAAGTCCATCTTCGAGCACGTCATCGAAGCCGTTCTCGTCCCGGCATCCCTGACGGCGCTGGCGGCCATGGCGCTGCCGGGGGTCGGCGCCCTTCTCGTCGTCGCCGCGGCGGGAGTACGGGTGGGTTACCGGCAAGCCAAGGCCGGCCTGGCGCTACGGGCCTCGGGCATCGCGCGGTTCGCCGGGCCCGGACCGCTGGGGATCGCCCGCTCGGCTTCGATGGTCGTTCTGCGCCAGCGAGCCCGTGGCCCACGGACCAAACGCGCGGTGTGTCCGGAAGCGGAGCGGACGGCGCGCACCCTCGAACGCGTCGCCTAGGCCCACGGTCACGTCCTCGACTTGGCGGCGGCCAACGCGGCCTCGATCTCGGTCCATGTGCGCCGCACGATCTGGGCTACCGGCAGCAGTTCGTCGATCCGCGATGACACCTGACCCGTGTTGGCCACGCTGGCGTCCATATCGCCGTCGAAGTACAGCTCGGTGATCTTACCCAACAGCCGGGCGTTCGGGCCCTGCGCCGCGACCTGCGCGGCCAGACCGGTGCGCAACACCCGCATCGTCGGGTTGCCCGGGATGTCAAGTAGCACGGTGCCCGCGTCGTCGGCGGTGACGATGGCATCCTTGAAGTTCGCGTGGACGGCCGCTTCCGTACTGGCCAGCATCCGCGTGCCCATCTGGACACCCTCGGCGCCGAGCACCACGGCCGCGGCCGCGGATCGCGCGTCGCACATCCCGCCCGCCGCGATGATCGGCAAGTCGACGTTCTCGGCGACCAGCGGAAGCAGCACCATGGTCGACGCACCGAGCAGCGACTTGAATCCGCCACCCTCGACGCCCTCCACCACCAACGCGTCGACGCCGACATCGGCGGCCTTGCGCGCGCCCTTGAGTGACCCGACGACATGCACGACCGTCATTCCCGCGTCATGCAGGCGCCCGGTGAACAGGGCCGGATCACCCGCTGAGGTGAAGACGTGGCTCACGCCGGCCGCCGCCAGCGTGTCGACGATCGACGGGTCGGCCTTCCAGCCCTGGATCATCAGGTTGGCGGCGACGGGCTTGTCGGTGAGACTGCGCACCCGGACCAGATCCGCGCGGCCTTCCTCGGTCAGCGTCTCGATCATGCCGAGGCCACCGGCCTCGGATACCGCCGCAGCGAGTTCAGCGCGGGCGATGTAGGTCATCGGCGCCTGCACGACGGGAAAGTCGACGCCGAGAAGCGCCTGGATTCGGTTGGCCACGAAGTCATTCTGAGGTCACGCCGACACCCGGCGAAATCACGCTGGTGACTTTTACATTGAGTGCTCTATGATTTGTCGCGACCGACCCCGCCTCAGCGCAGCCCGAGAGGACATCGATGGCCAAGCCACCCCTGTCGATGAAGCCGACCGGATGGTTCCAGGTGGCGTGGTCGGCGGAGCTCGAGCCCGGCGACGTCCGGCGGATGAAGTACTTCGATCGCGAGATGGTCGCTTGGCGAACGGCCTCCGGTGAAGCGGTCGTGATGGACGCCTACTGCGAACACCTCGGCGCGCATCTCGGCTACGGGGGACACGTGGAGGGTGAGGTCATCGAATGCCCGTTCCACGGCTGGCGGTGGAACTCCGAGGGGCGCAACGTCTGCATCCCGTACCAGGACCGCCCGAACCGCGGCCGTCGTATCCGCAGCTATCCCGTCACCGAACGCAACGACTCGATCTACATCTGGCACGATCTCGAGGGACGTGCGCCGTATTTCGACGCCCCGGATGTCTTCGGCAGCTTCGGCGCCGCCGGCAGCGCCGCCGACTATTACCCCCCGATGACCCTCTACCGGGTGGGACTGGAACTGCACCCGCAGTACGTGCTGGAGAACGGTGTCGATTTCGCGCACTTCAAATTCGTGCACAAGACGCCGATCATTCCGGTCTTCACCCGCCACGACTTCGCCGATCCATGGTCCTACGTCGATTTCACGATCACGTTCGAAGGCGACGACACGCAGTCGATCGAGGACGTCAAGAGCGGAGTGGAGGCCATCAACGGTGGGCTCGGCATCGCGGTGACCAAGAGTTGGGGGATGGTCGACAACCGCACGATCTCGGCGATCACCCCCGTCGACGACCGCACGTCCGACGTCCGCTTCATGGTGTACATCGGCCGGACCCCCGGACGCGACGATCAGCGGGCCGAGGCGAAGGCCACCGAGTTCGGCGCCGAGGTCATCCGCCAGTTCACCCAGGACGTACACATCTGGTCGCACCAGCGCTACTCCGACCCGCCCGCGCTCGCCACGGCCGAGTACGAAGGTTTCACCGCCCTGCGCAAGTGGGCGGCCCAGTTCTATCCCGACGGCCGTGGCGGCAATGCCTCGGATCTTGAATCCTCCTGTCCGGCAACTGTGTCCGAGAAAGGCCGAATCGAATGACCGCACCGACCGAACGTCCGACCCGTGTCTTCCAGGTCGCGACGGGAAACCTCGGTACCGAGATGATCAAGCGGATTGGCGAGCACCCGAATCTCGAGCTGGTCGGACTGCACTGCTACACACCCGAGAAGGTCGGTCGTGACGCCGGTGAGATCGTCGGTATCGGCCCGGTCGGGGTGACGGCCACCGGCACGGTCGAGGAGATCATCGCCGCCAAACCAGATGTGTTGACGTTCCACGGCGTGTTCCCCGACGAGGATCTCTACGTCAAGGTCCTCGAGGCGGGCATCAACATCGTGACGACGGCGGACTGGATCACCGGTTGGCACCGCGACACCAACCATCCGCATCCGTCGGGCAAGGCGGTGTCCCGGCTTCTCGAGGACGCCTGCCGCAAGGGCGGTTCGACGTTCTACGGCACCGGCATGAACCCCGGGCTGAATCAGATTCTGGGCGTGGTGTGTTCGGCCGATGTGGCCGAGATCGAGAACGTCACCACCATCGAGTCGGTCGACGTGTCGTGTCACCACTCGAGGGACACCTGGATCGAGGTCGGATACGGCCGGCCCGTCGACGATCCCGAGATCCCGGGCAAGCTGGAGAAGTACACCCGCGTCTTCGCCGACAGCGTGCTGATGATGGCCGACTGCTTCGATCTGCAACTCGACGAGGTGAAGTTCAGCTACGAATTAGGGGCCTGCACAAAGGATGTCGATCTCGGCTGGTACCAGCTGCCGAAAGGTTCGCTCGGCGGCAACTACATCAAGTACCAGGGCATGGTCGACGGTGTGCCGAGGGTGGAGACCCATCTGGAATGGCAGATGACGCCGCACACCGATCCGCACTGGGATATCAAGGGCTGCTACATCACCCAGATCAAGGGCGACCCGTGCGTGTACAACAAGCACATGATCTTCCCCAGGCCCGGCGTGGACCTGTCCAACCCCGAGGCGTTCGCCTCCATCGGTATGACGGTCACGGGAATGCCTGCGCTGCACGCGATCCGGTCGGTGGTCGCCGCGCCCCCGGGGCTGATCACCAGCGCGGACCTGCCGCTGCGCGGGTTCGCCGGGCGCTTCAAGAGGTAGCGCATGCCTCAGGTCGCCAACGTCGCGCCGCGCCGTCCTGCGAACGGCAAACAGGTCCGCGCGGATCGAACGCGCGCGATGGTCATCGACGAAACGGTCCGCTGCGTCCTCGAAGAAGGTTTCGGTGCGGCGAGCGCCAAGCACATCACCGAACGCGCCGGCGTCACCTGGGGCGTGATCCAATACCACTTCGGTGATCGTGACGGGCTGTTGATGGCCGTCGTCGACGAGGGCTTCGGTCAACTGGTGGACTGCCTGCACGGCGTTCAGCCGACGTTGCGCGAGCACGCCGGGCGCGCGCGCACCGAACTGGTGATCAACGCCGTCGCCGACGCGTTCTTGAGCCCGACATCGATTGCGGCGCTGGAGATCTTGATCGCGACCCGGACCGGCCGGACCGATGCGCATCAGCGCCATCTGACGGAGTTGTTCTCCACCCTGACCCGGCTCGGCCGCTTCGTCGCCGAGGGCCTCGACCGCAAACACGCCGACGCGGTGGGCAACCTGATCTGGACCACTCTGATGGGTGCGATGGTGGCCAAGATGGCGGTCGAGGAACCCATCGACGTCGGCCGCGAGCTGCGCGCGTTGACCGACGTCGTCACCGCCTACGTCGACCGTCGGCAGAAGGCTTGAGCCGGGCCCGGTCGGCCCGCCGCGAACCTCACCGAGGCCGGACGACGATCACCGGCGACTTGGCGGCCTGTGCCACCTTGCCCGCGACGGAGCCGAGGAGCAGGCTCTTGAATCCGCCGCGGCCTCGGCTTCCGACGACGACGAGTTGCGCCCCCTCCGACGCTTCGACGAGCCGGCGCGCCGGCTCATCGGGCACGATCTGACGTTCCACCTGCACATCGGGATACCGTTCCTGCCAGCCGGCCAGGCGTTCGGCAAGGATCCGGTGGCCTCCTTCGTCGTAGCGCTCCCAGTCGCTTCCGATGGCGGGGAAGCCGACATCAGTCCATGCGTGCATGGCGACGAGCCCGACGCCCCGCCTCGACGCCTCGTCGAAGGCCAGCGCCGTGGCTTCTTCCGAGGCCGCTGATCCGTCTATGCCGACCAACACGGGAGCGGTGCCATCGACGGTCCGGGCGCTCTCGCTGCCCACGATCGCCACCGGGCCGTGTCCGTGATGCAGCAGGCCGCTACTGACCGATCCGAGTAGGGCACGGCCGATGGCGCCGAGGCCACGGTTGCCGGACACGGTCATGTAGGCGTCCCGCGAGGCGGTGACGAGTGCCGCGGGCGCCGCGGCGTGCATTATGCCCGTTTCGATGGTCGGCGGCGCCTTGTCGCCCGACGCTGTCTGCACGATCTTCTGCGCCTGGTCGAGGATGTCGCGGCCACTCGTTTCCATCGAATCGATGTAGCTCGCTTCCAGGTAAGCCACCGGCCAGGTCACCACGACCGGAGCGATCGCGTGGAGCAACCTGATCGGCTGATCGCGCAGGATGGCTTCACGGGTCGCCCATTGGATCGCGGCTTCGGAGTCGGGCGATCCGTCGACGCCGACGAGAATTCCGTGCGGACCGGCAGCCATGTCGTCCTCCTTCGCGGCCTGACGGGTACTTCCGACGTTAGGTGCAAACCACCGTCAGGGACAGGGCCTTTGGTCCTTTGGGACGTCAGGCCCTGGTCAGCTCCGCGTACCGCGCGACGTGGTAGGCGGTGGTGCCGAACTCGTACTGCAGCGCGGTGAGCCGCTTGAAGTAGTGGCCGATCGCGAGTTCCTCGGTCATGCCCATGCCGCCGTGCAGTTGGACGGATTGCTGTCCGATGAACCGTGCGGCCCGGCCGACGGTCACCTTGGCCGCCGACACCGCGCGTGCCCGCTCATCGGGGTCGGCATCGAGCTTGAGCACCGCCAAATATGCGGCGGACACCGCCTGCTCTAGTTCCATGTACATGTCGACCATGCGGTGCTGCAACACCTGGAAACTTCCGATCGGCTGCCCGAACTGCCGGCGCTGCTTGGTGTACTCGACGGTGTCGGCCAACACCTTTCGCATGCAGCCGACCGCCTCCGAGCACACCGCGGCAGCACCCTCGTCACGTGCCTGCGCCAGCGACGGCCACGCCTGACCTTCCTCACCGAGCAGCGCGCTGCCTGCAAGCCGCAGACCGTCGAAGGTGAGGTCGGATGCTCGCCGGTCGTCGACGGTCCGGTAGTGGTGGGCCGCGACGGCGCCCGCTACCGAGTCGAGATCAACGGCGAACAACGAGACTCCGTTCGAGGTGCGCGCGGTGACCAACAGGTGGGTGGCCAGTGGTCCGCCGGCGACGACGATCTTCGACCCCCGCAGTACCCATCCGTCGCCGTCGCGTTCGGCGGTCGTCGCCACCTCCGCCCAGTTGTGGCCGGAAGCCGCCTCTGTCGCCGCGAGCGCGACGATGGCGGTCCCGTCGATGATCCGCTCGAGCAACTGCGCGGCCAGCTCACCGCCCGCCCGACGCAACAAGCCGCCGCCCACGACCACCGTGTCCACGTACGGCTCGACCACCAACGCATGGCCGAGGGCTTCGGCGATGACCATCACCTCGACCGGCCCGCCGCCGATTCCGCCGACGTCCGCCGGCAACGCCGCACCGAGAATGCCGAGTTCGCCCGCGAAGCCGGACCAGATGTCGGGTTGCCAGCCGGGGGCCGACTTCGCCGCAGCGCGGCTGCTCTCCAGGTCGTATCGGCTCGACAGGAACTTGTTCAAGCCGTCGCGCAGCATCTCCTGTTCCTTGCTCAGGTTGAAGTCCATATCAGAGCCCCCTATTCAGAGTGCGAGAGCCGCTTTGGCCAGGATGTTGCGCTGAATCTCGTTGCTGCCCGCGTAGATCGAGCCGGCCCGGTCGTTGAAGTAGCGCAGCGGTGCGACGGCCTGCCAAGGTTCACCGCTGAGGTAACCATCCTGCGGCGGCTCGAACTCGGCGATCGGACCGCCGGGACAGGTGGCGTGCGGCTGGTAGACGCGGCCCCTCGGGCCCGCCGCCTCCATGGCGAGTTCGGTGATCGCCTGGCTCAACTCCGTCGCCAGCACCTTGAGCATCGACGAGGCGGCGCCGGGGTTCTTGCCCTCGGCGACCGCCGCGAGCACCCGGTACTCGAGGATTTCGAGGACCTCGGTGCGAATTCGCGCATCGGCCAGCCGCAGGGCGATGGCCGGATCGTCGATCAGTCGGCCACCGGTGGGTCCCGGTTCGCCGGCCGCGGCCGTGGCGATCTCTTGCGCCATCACCTGCAGGGCCGGTGACGACGCGCCGCCCCCGCGTTCGAACTCCAGCAGGTACTTCGCGACCGTCCACCCGTCATCGATCTTGCCGAGCACGTTCGTTCTCGGCACCCGCACCTCGGCGAAGAACACCTGGTTCTGTACCTCTTCGCCGGACGTCATCACCAGCGGACGGATCTCGATGCCGGGGGAGGCCATGTCGATGAGCACGAACGTGATGCCCTGCTGCTTCTTCTGCGTTTTCGTCGTCCGCACCAGAGCGAACATCCAGTTCGCTTCCCGGGCGTGGGTGGTCCATATCTTGCTGCCGGTGCAGACGAGGTCCCCGGCCGATTCGTCGATGACGGCCGCCATCGACAGCGCGGCGAGATCGGAGCCCGCCTCGGGCTCGGAGTAACCCTGGCAGAAGAAGACTTCGCCGGTGAGGATGCGGGGGAGGAAGAACTCTTTCTGAGCGTCTGTCCCGAACTTGATCAGGGCGTGGGCCACCATCCGGATGCCCATCGGCGACAGCGCCGGCGCGCCGGCGATCGTGGACTCCCGGCTGAAGATGTAGTGCTGGGTGAGGCTCCAGTCGCAGCCGCCGTGTTCCACCGGCCATGCTGGTGCGGCCCAGCCCCGTTCGTGCAGGATCCGCTGCCACTCCATGCTCGCGTCGTGGTCGGCGTACACGCTGGTCATCAGGCGTCCGGCGCGGCGCAACTCCGGCGTGAGCTTCTCGTCGAGAAAACTGCGTACCTCGTCACGAAACGCCGTATCGGTCGCCGACCACTTGAGGTCCATCGTCGCTCCCCTGTCTGCTTGGCGTCCTACACAGTAAACCTAGTTCACTAAGTGACGTGACGCCGGGTCGCCTAAGTTAACGGTCATTCCGGTCGGGAACAGTGAACCGGGAGCGCCCCGTTCGGCGACGACGAGGCGGTCAGGTTCCCAATTCACCGACGACGCTACTCGGGCAGCTGCCGGCGCTGGTGGTTCTCGACCGTTTGCCGCCGTCGGTGTTGGTGCCCCCATTAGGATCCCGCGACCGTGCCGACGTATGAGGGCCGGCTTCTCGAAAGCTATGAGTGCACAACGCTGCACCGGGTATCCGACCTTGGGCGGGGCTCGCGCCGGTATCGCGCGATGTGGTGTTTTGCTGCGGGACCAGCGGCCGAGTGACACCCTGTCACGAGTGACGGGAGAGTATCCGAGCCCGGGCGCGGGGTCCGTGTCCGTCAAGGATGTCGGGAGGTTACTGCTGCGCTGCGCGGACCGCCCCGGCCTGGTCGCGGCCATCAGCGCCTTTCTCGCCACAGCGGGTGCGAACATCGTGTCGCTCGACCAGCACTCGACCGAACAGTCCGGCGGCATCTTCATGCAGCGCACCATCTTTCACTTACCCGGCCTGACGGCCGTGCGCGACGAACTCGAGCGTGACTTCGCCGAACGCGTGGGCGAACCCTTCGGGATGGACTTCCGGCTCACCGAGGCGGCCAAACCGAAACGGGTGGCGATCATGGCCTCGACGGAAGACCACTGCCTGTTGGATCTGCTGTGGCGCAACCGTCGCGGTGAACTCGACATGTCCGTGGCCATGGTGATCGCAAACCACCCCGACCTCGCCGACCAGGTGCGGCCGTTCTCGGTCCCGTTCATCCACGTGCCGGCGACCGGGGAGATTCGTGAGGAGGCGGAGCGTCGCCAACTCGACCTGCTTCGCGGCAACGTCGACCTCGTGGTGCTGGCGCGGTATATGCAGATCCTGACGCCGCGGTTCATCACGGAACTCGGCGCTCCGCTGATCAACATCCATCATTCGTTCCTGCCGGCCTTCATCGGCGCTGCTCCGTATCGGCGGGCCAAGGAGCGCGGGGTCAAGCTCGTCGGAGCGACGGCACACTACGTGACCGACGACCTCGACGAGGGGCCGATCATCGAACAGGACGTGGTGCGGGTGGACCACCGGCACAGCGTGGAGGACCTGGTCCGCCTCGGCTCAGATGTGGAGCGCGTTGTTCTGTCCCGAGCGGTGCTGTGGCACTGTGAAGACCGCATCGTCCGATTCGGCAACCAGACCGTCGTGTTCTAGCCGGGTCTCTAGCCGGTACGAAGGAGAAGTTGTGAAGAAGTTCAGCGACCTCGACGAGTTCATCGCGGCCGAGGGCAGCCAGCTCGGCCCCACCGAGTGGCTCGAAGTCACCCAGGAGCGCGTCAACCTGTTCGCCGACGCGACCGAGGACCACCAGTGGATCCACGTCGACCCGGAGAAGGCGGCGGGCGGCCCGTTCGGTGGGACGATCGCACATGGCTTGCTGACATTGTCGTTGCTGCCGCACTTCTCACACCAGCTGTACACGGTCGGAAACGTCGCGATGGCGATCAACTACGGCTACAACAAGGTTCGCTTCATCACGCCGGTGAAGGTGGGGGCCAAGATTCGCGCTCGGGCCGAGCTGACGAAGATCGATCAGCTCGACGGTGCCGTGCAGTCGACGATGACCACCACGATCGAGATCGACGGTTCGGAGAAGCCGGCCGCCGTGGCGGAGTCGATCGTCCGCTTCATCCGCTGAGACCCGTCCCTGCGGTGTGGGTCCAGCTCGCGTGGGTCCTTCGTCAGTACTGAGTAGAGCCCTGATCCACCGAGATCCCGGTAGCGGTGATGTATTTCGACTCGTCGCTGGCCAACCAGCAGACCACGTCGGAGACATCCTCGGGCTCCAGCACCCAGGTCGGTAGGAACGGCGTCATCATGTTCGCCAACTGAGGATTGGTCTCCATCGCCTTGCCGATCGCGGCGATCATGTCCCCGGACCCCATCGGGGTGTTGACCGGACCTGGATGCACGCTGTTGACCCGGATCGAGTGCTTGCCGAGTTCGGCGGCGAATGCGCGGGCCATCCCGGTGACCGCATGCTTGCTGGCCGTGTAGTGAATCATGAACGGCTGCAACTTGATCCCCGCAGCCGAGCTGATCAGGATGATGGATCCGCCGCGACCCCCGTCGATGATCTTCTGCGCGCCCGCCATCACGGTGTTCCACGTGCCCGTCACGTTGACGTCCATCACGTCGCGAAAGTCCTCCGGCGTGATCTCATCCCAGACCTGCGGCGGCGAGATGCCCGCGTTGGCCACTATCACGTCGAGGCGGCCGAACCGGTCGACTCCGTCGTCGACCACCCGGCGCAGACCGTCGTGGTCCCGGGTGTCGATTTCGGCGGTGACGATCCGCCTGCCGGTGGCCTCGACCAGTCGGGCGGTCTCGGCGAGGTCCTCCGGCGTCGCGTGGTCGTAGGGCACGCACGACGGCAGCTTTCCGGCGATGTCGATCGCGATGATGTCCGCGCCCTCGCCGGCCATCCGGACGGCGTGCGCGCGCCCCTGACCGCGGGCGGCGCCGGTGATGAACGCGACCTTGCCGGCGAGCCGAGCGGTCATGTGCGGTCCCTCTGCGCAGCCTTGACGAGGTTCGACCCGATGATGAGCCGTTGTATCTCGCTGGTGCCCTCGTAGAGCCGCAGCAGCCGGACGTCGCGGTAGATGCGCTCGACGGGAACCTCCCGCATGTAGCCGCTGCCGCCATGGATCTGGACCGCGAGATCGGCGACGTCACCGGCCATTTCGGTGCAGAACAGCTTCGCCGCCGACGGCGCCAACCGGCGGTCCTCGCCGGTGACCCACTGGCGCGCGGCGTCGCGGACCAGCGCGCGGCCCGCCAGCACACCGGTCTGCTGATCGGCGAGCATCGCCTGCACCAACTGGAAGTTCCCGATCGGGGTGTCCCCCTGTGTCGCGGTCGCCGCGTAGGCGACCGACTCGTCGAGTGCGCGCTGTGCGGCCCCGACGGCCAGCGCGGCGATGTGCACGCGTCCGCGCGCCAGCGAGATCATCGCCGCGCGATAGCCGATGTCCTCGCTGCCGCCGACGAGCGCCCCGACCGGCACGCGCACATCGTCGAAGCTGACGTCCGCCGTCCAGGCGCCTTCCTGGCCCATCTTCGCGTCCTTGGCGCCGACCCGGACACCCGCGGTGTCGGCGGGCACCAGGAACACCGCGATGCCCGCGCCGTCCGCGTCGGCGGGACGAGTGCGCGCGAACACCACGAACAGGTCGGCTGTGGGCGCGTTGGTGATGAACCGCTTCTGGCCGGTGATCACCCAATTGTCGTCAAGTCGAACGGCTTTGGTGCGCAGGCCCGATGGGTTGGACCCGGCGCCGGGCTCGGTCAGCGCGAACGAGGCGACGACGTCGCCGGTGGCCATCTGCTCGAGCCAGCGCGCCTTCTGCTCGTCGGTGCCGAACCCGACCAGGACCTGCCCGGCGATGCCGTTGTTCGTGCCGAACATCGAGCGCAGCGCCAGCGAGGTGTAACCGAGTTCCATCGCGAGCTCGACGTCCTGCGACAGGTTCAGTCCCAGGCCGCCCCACTCCTGGGGGATCGCGTAGCCGAACAGACCCATCTTCTTGGCCTGGTCGCGCAGTTCGTCGGGCACCCGGTCGCCCGCCAGAATCTCCTGCTCACGCGGGACCACCGCGGTCCGGACGAACTGACGGGTCTGCGCCAGGATCTCCTGGAAGTCTTCGTCGCTGACTTCGGACGTCGTCATGCTCCTCCTCTTCGTCGCGCGAACCTTCACCGGTTAGATCTCGGCACCGTTTAGATCTCGGCGAAAGTGAACGTTCGGCCCCCCGGCCACGGCACCCGGACGGCGCGATCATATCTGAAATATGATATTCGACTGACGCGGCCCTAGGCGGGCCTTGACCAGCGAAGGGGTGAGCAGGTGTCGCTATTGACCGGACAGACGGCGGTCGTCACCGGAGGTGCGCAAGGTTTGGGCTACGCGATCGCCGAGCGGTTCATCGCCGAGGGCGCCCGCGTGGTGCTGGGCGATCTGGACCTCGCGGCGACCGAGGAGGCGGCCAAGCGACTCGGCGGCGCCTCCAAAGATCCAGTTGCGCTCGCGGTGCGCAGCGACGTCACCAAGGCCGACGATGTCGAAGCTCTGGTCGGCGCGGCGGTGGAACGGTTCGGTGATCTCGACATCATGGTGAACAACGCCGGCATCACCCGCGACGCAACGCTTCGCAAGATGACCGAGGAGCAGTTCGATCAGGTCATCGCCGTGCACCTGAAAGGCACCTGGAACGGGCTGAAGGCGGCCGCTCCGATCATGCGGGAGAACAAGCGGGGCGCGATCGTCAACATGTCGTCGATCTCGGGCAAGGTCGGCCTCGTCGGACAGACCAACTATTCGGCGGCCAAGGCGGGCATCGTCGGTATGACCAAAGCGGCCGCCAAGGAGCTGGCCCATCTCGGTGTGCGGGTCAACGCAATTCAGCCGGGCCTGATCCGGTCCGCGATGACAGAGGCGATGCCACAACGCATCTGGGACCAGAAGCTCGCTGAGGTACCGATGGGCCGGGCGGGGGAGCCCGAGGAGGTGGCGAAGGTCGCGCTGTTTCTGGCCAGCGACCTGTCGTCGTACATGACCGGCACCGTTCTCGAGGTCACGGGCGGGAGGTACGTATGAGCACTCGTGAGACCGTGATCTGCGAACCGGTGCGCACCCCGATCGGTCGCTACGGTGGTGTGTTCAGGTCGCTGACCGCCGTGGACCTCGGCGTCACCGCGCTCACGGCCCTACTCGACCGGACCGGAATCGACCCTGCAGCAGTCGAAGACGTGGTGCTGGGCCATTGCTACCCGAGCAGCGAGGCACCTGCGATCGGGCGGGTGGTGGCGCTCGACGCAGGGCTGCCGGTGACCGTCCCGGGGATGCAGGTCGACCGGCGGTGCGGTTCGGGTCTGCAGGCCGTCATCCAGGCGTGCCTGCAAGTTGCCAACGGCGACAACGACGTTGTGGTGGCCGGTGGTGCCGAAAGCATGAGCAACGTGACGTTCTGCTCCACCGACATCCGCTGGGGCCCTGCGCCCGGCGGTGTCATGCTTCACGACTCGCTGGCCCGCGGCCGCACCACCGCCGGTGGCCGGCATCATCCGGTGCCCGGCGGCATGCTCGAAACCGCGGAGAACCTGCGCCGGGAGTACGGCATCTCGCGTGAGGAGCAGGACGAACTGGCGGTGGCGTCGCACCAGCGCGCGGTCGCCGCGCAGAAGGACGGCATTCTGGCCGAGGAGATCGTGCCGGTCGCGGTGCGCACCCGCCAGGGTGATGAGCGAATCGACACCGATGAGCACCCCCGGCCGGACACGTCGATGGAGTCGCTGGCGAAGCTGAAACCTGTGCTGGCTAAGCAGGATCCGGAGGCGACGGTCACCGCGGGCAATGCGAGCGGCCAGAACGACGCCGCGTCGATGTGCGTGGTGACCACCCGCGACAAGGCCGAGCAACTGGGCCTGACCCCGCTGGTGCGGCTGGTGTCGTGGGGTTCGGCGGGGGTGGCGCCCAACGTCATGGGCATCGGGCCCGTGCCCGCCACCGAGGTCGCGCTGGGCAAGGCGGGACTGACGCTGAGCGATATCGATCTGATCGAGTTGAACGAGGCCTTCGCTGCGCAGGCGCTCGCCGTGATGCGGGAATGGAACTTCGGCGCCGCCGACCGGGACCGCACGAACGTGCACGGATCCGGGATTTCGCTGGGGCACCCCGTCGGTGCTACGGGCGGCCGGATGCTGGCGACGCTGGCGCGGGAACTGACCAGGCGTGGCGCTCGATACGGGTTGGAAACCATGTGCATCGGCGGAGGACAGGGGCTTGCCGCCGTGTTCGAGAGGGTGGGCGCATGACGAAACTGGCTCAGACGGTCGGGTTGACCGAGGTGCAGACCGAAATCCTCGCCACGGTACGGCAATTCGTCGAGAAGGAGGTCATCCCGAACGCGCCGGAGTTCGAGATGACCGATACCTACCCGCAGCCCATCGTCGACCAGATGCGTGAGATGGGCCTGTTCGGCCTGATGATCCCCGAGGAGTACGGCGGCCTGGGCGAATCGCTGCTGACCTACGCGCTGTGTGTCGAGGAACTGGCCCGGGGCTGGATGAGCATCTCCGGAGTGCTCAACACCCACTTCATCGTCGCCTACATGCTGCGCCAGCACGGCACCGATGCGCAGAAGCAGCGCTACCTGCCGCGGATGGCGACCGGGGAGACTCGCGGCGCCTTCTCGATGTCGGAACCCGAGTTGGGTTCCGACGTCGCGGCGATCCGCACGCGCGCCACCCGCAATACCGACGGCACGTATCGGATCGACGGTCAGAAGATGTGGTTGACCAACGGCGGCACGTCGACGTTGATCGCGGTGCTGGTGCGCACCGACGAGGGTGCCGACAAGCCACACCGCAACCTGACCGCGTTCCTCGTCGAAAAGCCGGTCGGCTACGGCGAAGTCGCGCCCGGACTGACGATCCCCAGCAAGCTCGACAAGCTCG
Source organism: Mycolicibacterium sp. ND9-15 (assembly GCF_035918395.1). Lineage (NCBI taxonomy): Bacteria > Bacillati > Actinomycetota > Actinomycetes > Mycobacteriales > Mycobacteriaceae > Mycobacterium > Mycobacterium jinjuense. The sequence continues at coordinate 914,385 of NZ_CP142362.1, read as the reverse complement.
GCTACAAGGGCATCGACACCACCGAGTTGATCTTCGACGGCTACGTGGCACAGGCCGTCGACGTTCTCGGCGAGGCGCCGGGCCAGGGGTTCTTCCAGATGATGGACGGGATCGAGGTGGGCCGGGTCAACGTCTCCGCGCGCGCCTGCGGCGTGGGTATCCGCGCGTTCGAGCTCGCCGTGCGCTACGCCCAGCAACGGCAGACCTTCGGTAAGCCGATTGCCGAGCATCAGGCCATCGCGTTTCAATTAGCCGAAATGGCAACCAAAGTCGAGGCGGCGCACCTGATGATGGTCAACGCGGCGCGGTTGAAGGACTCTGGGGAGCGCAACGACGTCGCTGCCGGAATGGCGAAGTACCTTGCGAGCGAGTTCTGTTCTGAGGTCACACAGCAGAGTTTCCGGATCCATGGCGGCTACGGCTACTCGAAGGAGTACGAGATCGAGCGGTTGATGCGCGATGCGCCGTTCCTGCTGATCGGTGAGGGCACCAGCGAGATCCAGAAGAACATCATCAGCAAGCGGTTGCTTGCCGACTATCAGGTCTGACCGTGACCGCCCCGGATTTCGCGTCGCGCCCTCAACTCGCCGAAGACGTCGCACGTTTCGTGCGCAACCGCATCTTCGACGGAACCTACACCGCTGGCGAGTATGTGCGACTCGATCAGCTGGCAGCGGAACTGGGTATCAGCGTCACCCCGGTACGCGAGGCGCTGTTCGAGTTGAAGGCCGAAGGACTGCTCGCCCAACAGCCGCGCCGAGGATTCGTCGTGCTGCCGGTCACCGGCCGCGATCTCACCGACGTGTCGAATGTGCAGGCCTACATCGGCGGTGAGCTCGCGGCGCGGGCGGCGGCCAACATCACCGACGAGCAACTGCGCGAACTCAAGCAGATCCAGTCCGACCTCGAAGCGGCCTACGCTGTCGCCGACGGCGAACGCGCGGTCCGGCTCAACCACGAGTTTCACCGGGCCATCAACGTGGCCGCAGATTCACCCAAACTCGCTCAATTGATGTCGCAGATCACCCGTTACGCCCCCGAGTCGGTGTTCCCGGTCGTCGCCGGCTGGCCCGAGCGGTCGAACGACCACCACCGGCGGATACTGTCCGCACTGGAGCAACACAGCGAGATCCGTGCCCGCACCGAGATGTCCGAGCATCTCGCCGCCGGCGCGGAGCCGTTGATCGACCACCTCGCCGAGCGCGGCGTGATCACCTAGCTTGCGCGAGCAGGATCTCACGCAACTTTCGGAGATCGACCTTGCCCGTCGCCTTGCGGGGGATATCGCCGTCCGAGTCGGTGATCAGCCAAATCGTCGGAACCTTGAACGTGCTCAGCCGCTTTCGGGCCTCGGCGCGCAACTCGTCGACCGTACGCCCGGAGATCACGACGGCGCCGACCCTGCCGGCGACCTCGGTGACGATCGCGTTCTGCACCCCGTCGATGGTCCGCAGTGCCTGCTCGACCTCGCTCGGGTAGACCGTTGCGCCGCTGACTTTGAACATGTCGTCGCAGCGGCCGTGAGAGAACATGAAGCCGCCGTCGTCGAAGTGGCCGAGGTCGCCGGTGGGATAGAAACCGTCTGTGGTGAACACCTCCTCCCGGCTGCGGCGGCAGATCCCCCGCAGCACGTGCGGTCCGCGGATCTGGATCATCCCGATGGTCCCGGTCGGCACCGGCTCACCGCTGTCGGGGTCGACGATGCGGACCTCCATGCCGTCGAACGGTTTTCCGCAACTGCCCCATGCCGACCGAGGCATGTCGGTGTCGGCGCGGTAGCCGCAGTACGGGCCGAAGGACTCGGTCATACCGAACAGGTTCGCCCGTGCGCCGGGCGCGCCGCGTTGATCGGCGGGTAACAGCGCCGGCAAGCTACCGGGGCGCAGCGACGACAGATCGGCCCCGACGGTGGGGGCCTGCCGCGCTAACGCCTCTGCCTGGTCGGGCCAGCCCCGAAACAGCGTGACGCGTTCGCGTTCGAGAAGACGGAGTGTGGTCTCCGGCCTGGGGATCTCCTCGGTGACCAGGGTGGCGCCCGCCAACAGGGCGGACAGGATGCCGCTGCCGAAGCCGCCGACCCAGAAGAACGGCATGGGCAGATACAACCGGGTGTCGGCGGAGATGCAACGCGCCGCCAGACCGGATCGCACCGCGCCCAAAGCGTTGCCGTGCGAGTGGATCACACCCTTTGGCGGCCCGCTGCTGCCGGAGGTGAACATGATCGCCAACGTGTCACTCGGCGTGACGGCAGCGGCGATCTCATCGACGGGTGCCGAGCCGCCGGAGGGGAGCCGGTCGGCGCGCCAGATCTCGCGCAGGGCGGGCAGATTGGCCGGCTCGGCGGATAGATCCTCGAGGTAGTGGTGGCCGCGGAACTCTTCGACGGTGACCAGGAACTGCACTGACGCCATGCCCAGTTGCGCAGCGAGTTCCGGCGGCTGCAGCAGCGTGCTCAACGGGACCAGGACGGCGCCCACCCGGGTCACCGCGATCGCGATCCGCACCCACTCGGCACGGTTGGGCATGATCAACCCGACCCTGCTGCCCTTGCCCACCCCGGCGGACACCAACGCGGCGGCCAATTCTGCTGTGGTGGCGTCGAGTTCGGTGTAGGTGATCCGGGTCGACGGGTCGATCACCATTGGCTTTGCGCCGTGCTCGGCGGCGCGGCGGCGCACCAATGTGTCGATCGTGTCAGACATCGAACACCTCGATCAGTCGCGACATATCGACCTTTCCGCTGGACAGCACCGGAATTCGGGCACTGGGGACCGCCGCGTATCGGCGGGGCATCTTGTACGCCGACAACTCCGTCTTGAGCCGCTCGCGGCAGGCGGCCTCGTCGAATGTCGCGCCGTCCTCCAGTGCGACGACCGCGGCGACGAGTTGGCCGCGTTCAGGGTCGGGCAGGCCGATCACGTGCGCGACGGTGCCGCCGGTCACCTTCGCGATCGCACGTTCCACCTCTGCGGGTGCGACGTTGGCACCCGCGGTCTTGATCATCGCGCCGCGCCGGCCGATGAAGTAGAAGAAACCGTCCTCGTCGGTGCGGACGAGATCGCCGGTGTGGAACCAACCTTCGGCGTCGAAGCATACCTCCCGGCTGCGCTTGTAGTACCGCTGCATCATGAAGGGTCCACGGGCGCACAGCTCGCCGACGTCACCGACGGCGACGGGCCGACCGGTATCGGGTTCGACGACCTTGACGTCGAAGCCGGGTACCGGCTTGCCGAAGCAACCGCGCCGGTGCTCGGGCTGGTCGGACTCGTCTGAGCTGGCCAGGATGACGCTGCCGGACTCGGTCATCCCGAGCATGGTGTGGCGCAGCTCGGGGTCCGCGGGGCGCACCTCGGGCGCCATGATCGGGTACAGGTTGCCCCGCCTGATCGTCGACAGGTCGCGCCCCGGCAAGCTGGGGTGGCGGGCCAGATGCGCGATGCCGGCCACGAACCCGTTGGTCATCGTCGGCTTCTCGCCCTCCAGCAGGTCGAGAGTGTCACCGGGGTCGATCGCGTTGGAACACAACAACGTCGCACCGGCGAGCAGCGTGGCCAGTACCGAGTACGCGAACCCGCCGATCCAGAAGAACGGCGAGTTGCTGAACAACTTTTCGTGTGCGGTCAGGCCGCGTATCTCGTTCAGCACCACCTGGTGGTCGAGCAGTCCGGCATGAGTGTGCACGACGCCCTTCGGCGCGCTGGTCGAACCCGAGGTGTAGATGATCGCCAGCTCGTCGCACGGTTCGACATCGTCCTCGAGTGCGGCCAGCAAGCCGGCCTCCGCCGACTCCGCCGGGTCGGCGTCGATGAACACATGTCGCAGCAGTGGAAGCCCCTCGACGTCGGCCAGCCGCTGTCGGTAGTCGTGGGAGCGGTAAGAGGCGGTGGCCAACAGCATTTCGACGTCGGCGTGGCCGAGCTGGTCGCGCATCTCGGGCGTGGTCGCCAGCGTCGAGACCGGGATCACGACGGCGCCGATCCGCGCGGCCGCCAGCATCGCGATCACGAAGGCCGACCCGTTCGGATACAGCACTCCGACGTGGGTGCCCTTGCCCGCGCCGAGCGCGATGAGCCCGCGGGCCACTCGGGCCGAGAGACGGTCGGCGTCGGCATAGCTCAGGCGGTCGTCATCGCAGATCAGCAGCGGGTGCTCGCCCCGCGCGCCTGCCTGCGCCCGCAAGACCGCCGCGACGGTGTGTTCAGGCATGTCCGACGGTGGCGAAGTGCTCCCGGACCGCGCTGAGGTCGGGCTTACCCGACGGCGTGCACGGCATCTGTTCGACGATCGCGATGGCGGTCGGAACCTCGTAGCGGGCCAGCCGAGTTCGCAAGAAGTTCTCCAGCGTCGCGACGTCGACCGGTTCCCGAAGTTGCACCATCGCCGCCGGTGTCTCACCGAGCCGGTCGTCAGGTTGAGCGACCACGGCGGCGCTGTGCACCGCGGGGTGGCTTTCCAGCACTGCGCGCACCTCGTCGGGCAATATCTTGAACCCGCCGCGGATGATCGCCTGGTCGGCACGCCCGAGGATCCACACGAACCCGTCGGCGTCGATGCGCGCCATGTCCGTCGTACGCATCCACTCCGCCGCCGGGCCCAGCTGGCCGGGCTTGACCTCCAGCAGGCCGGCCTGATCCACGCCGAGCGTCTGTCCGTCGTCGTCGACGACCCGCAGCTGGGCGCCGAGGCTGGCCCTGCCCACACTGCCCCGCTTGCCCTGCCAGTACTTCTGGTAGTCCGCCAGTGTCCAGCCGGCGACGCCGCCGCCGAATTCCGTTGCGGCGTAGGATGTCAGCACCGGTATGCCGAACTTCTCGGTGAACGCGTCGGCGTCGTCGGCCGACAGCGGTGCGGTACCGGAGGTGACCGCGCGGATACCGGCCAGATCGTCGCGGGTCAGGTCCGAGTGCAGCACGGTGCGCAGCGCGGCAGGCACCAGGGACACCGCCCGCGGTCGGTGGCGGCGCACCGCGTCGGCCCACCGGTTCAGTTCGAAGCGGTCCAGAAGGGCGAAGGACCGGCCCTCGCAGACACATTGCAGGACACGGAACACCCCGCCGATGTGGACCAGCGGGGCGTTGACGATGGCCACGCCGCTCCGCAGTTCACTCGGTGGTGGGGCATCGGCGAAACCCTGACCGAGCACGCTGTGCGCCAACATGTCGTAGGTGAGGTCGACCCGCTTCGGCGGCCCGGTGGTGCCGCTGGTCAGCATCCGCACCGCGACGCCCGTGCGGTTCTGGTCGGCTACCGATGCCCCGGCGACCGTCACGCGAATGGGGTCGGATATCGACGAGATCGCGACCGCGTCGGCGCCCGGGGTGGTGACCAACCTGGTCAGGTCGTCCTGCTCGCCGATCACCAGCGGCAGCTCGAGTGCGCCGAGGTCGGCCCGGATGCGGTCGTCACCGCGGCCCGGATTGACGACCACGGCGGTGCCGCCCCCGAGCAGCACGCCGAGGAAGCCGGCGACGTGTGCGGGCTTGTTGCGCAACAACATTCCCACCTGCCGCCCCGTAACACCGACCCCGCGGACCTGGGCGGCGAACTCGGCCACCTGGCCCCAGGTGCTCCATTCGCCTTCGTATTCGATCGCCGGTGCGTCGGGCTGCAATGCGAGGATGTCCCGGACGCGGTGGCTGAGCGGATGATCGGCCATCAGCGAATCCTCGGTGCCGACCTCGCGGCGATGGGCGCCGCCGCGAGTTCGGCCTGCCCCAAGGGGTTACCGAGCCGGGTGTAGATCAGGTTCTGCTCCATCGCCGCGCGGTACGGCTTTTCCAGCGACTCCCAGATCGCCTTGACGGTGCCCTGGGTGGCCGACGGTGGCTTGGCGGCGATGCCGGCCGCGATTTCGTGCGCTCGAGCCCAGAGCCGGTCGGCGGGTACGACTTCGGTCACCAACCCGATCTGCAGCGCGGTCGCAGCGCTCACCCGTTCGTCGTTGCCCATCAGGGCGATTCGCAGTGCGTTGGCGAGGCCGACGCGGCGCATCAGCCCGACCGGTTCGAGCGCGCAGACCAAACCTGCGCTGACGTGTGAGTCGAAGAACGTGGCGTCCTGGGAGCAGATCACCACGTCGGCCTCGTTGAGGAAGTAGAACGCGCCGGCCGTGCACATGCCCTGCACTGCGCACACCACGGGCTTCCACATCTTCTGCCATTTCGGGCTCAGGTGTTCGCCGGGGTCTTCGTGGTTCCAGACGTTGTCGGGTTGGCCGTAGGGCGTCTTCATGTCGAGGCCGGCGCTGAATGCGCGCTCGCCCGCGGCCCGGAGCACCACCGCATGGACGGTTTCGTCTTCCTTGACAAGTTGCCAAGCCTGCGACATCTCCTCACACATCGTGCGGTTGAACGCATTGAGTGAGTCGGGCCGGTTCAGCGTGACGGTTGCGACGTGGTCGGCGGCGTCCACGTCGAGGAGGATGGTTCGGAACGCCGTCATCGGCACTGCCAGTTCGGGGTGCGCTTCTCCATGAACGCCTTCGGTCCCTCGGCGGCGTCGTCGGTGCGCACCACCCGTTCGCGGAACGCCTCGGCGAGGATCTCCGCCTCGTGCAGGGGCAGGTCCAGCGTCTTGTGGATGGCCAATCGGGTACCTCGAACCGCGAGCGGGGCATTCGAGTTCACGATGTCGGCTATCTCGTGTGCCCTTTCGAGCAGTCGGTCGTGCTCTACCACTTCGCTGATCATGCCCAATTCGTAGGCACGCTGGGCGCTCATCCGTTCGTGCTTGCCCATCAGCGCCATGCGCAGCGCGATGTTACGGGGCAGGATACGCGCCAACCGCACCATCTCGCGGGCGGCCACCAGGCCGATGCTCACATGCGGGTCGAAGAAGGTTGCCTGGTCGGAGGCGATCGCGATGTCGCCGGTGGTGATCCAGTCCAGACCGGCGCCACAGCACAATCCGTTGACCGCGGTGAGGACCGGTTTGGCCATCCGCCGGAACGGCGGTGTGCCCTCCTGCGGCGCCTCCCACTGGTCGTAGGTGGACAGGTAGGGGCGCTCGTAGATCACCCTGCCGTCCTCGGGGATCTCGCCGACGTCGGCGCCGGTGCAAAAGGCCCGGCCCGTGCCGGTCACGATCAGGATCCAGATGTCGTCGTCGTTCTCGGCGTCGTGGTAGGCGGCGCGGAGTTCGGCGATCATGTGCGGGCTCAGTGCGTTGAGCGCGTTGGGACGGTTCAAGGTGATCGTCGCCTTGTGCCCGTCGACCTGGTAGGTGATGTCGTCAAACCTGGTGGACAATTCTCTTCCTATCCGTCAGCGCCCGTGGAACTCCGGCGCGCGCTTGTCACGGAACGCCGCCAGTCCTTCTTTGAAATCGGTGGTTCGGCAGGACAACTCGACGTTGTAGAGCTCCTGGTTCATAGTGTCGGTAAGCGACGCGTGCTGGCCGTAGTGGATGGCCTGCTTGGCCAGGCCGAGCGCCACCGTCGGACCCGACGCCAGTCGTGCGATGAGTTCTTCGCTCGCAGTGTGCAATTCGGTTTCGGGCACCGCGGCGTGGATCAGACCCCACTCGGCCGCCTCGGCGCCGCTGACCTTCTCGCCGAGCAATAGCATCCGCTTGGCGCGCGCCAGACCGACGAGCCGGGGCAGCAGCCAGGTCGAACCCGAATCGGGGCTGAAGCCGCGGCCGAGGAACGGTTCCCAGAACACCGCGTCCTCTGCGGCGACGGTGAAGTCGGCTGCCAACGCCAGGTTGCAGCCGAGGGCCGCTGCCCACCCGCGAACCGTGCACACCACCGGGAGGTGAAGCGTGTGCACAAGTTCGATCGCCCGGTGAGCTCCGTGGGGTAGGCGCCGGACCAGGTCGCCGGTGCGGGGCCGCTGTTCGCCGGTGTTGGCGGCCACCCAGTCCGCGCCCGCGCAGAAGTCCGAACCGCCGCCGCTGATATGCACGGCGCGCAGCGAGTCGTCGGTGGCGGCAGCGGTCAGGGCGTCGACCAGCACGTCGACCATGCTGTGGCTCAGCGCATTACGCCGGACCGGTCGGTCGAGCGTGATGCGCAAGACCGCGCCGTCACGCGATGTCGCCACCACACCGTCGTCGGCCGCATCGGTCACCGTTGAACCCGCCAATCTGCCGCTATACGGTTAGCCCTACAGTATTGCTATCTTGTACAAGTTAGCAAGGACAGCATCGCTGACGGAAGGGCACCGATGGCACAGGACACGCCCACCTTCGGCGAGCAACCGCTGGCGCAGACCGTCGCCGCCGCGGGTGCCATCCGCCGGCTGAGCGGACTGCTGCTGTCGTTGGAACACAACCATCCCACCGTCGACACGATGCTTCGGCAGATCGACGAATGGGAGCGCGAACTCGCCGCCACGGCACCGTCGGACCCGACACCGCGCATCGGGCCCGACGCGACCGATTCGCAACGGGTTTACCTCGATCACGCCTTCGATATCGGCGCCTACAACCCGGCGTTCCCCGAGTACACCTTCGACGAGATCGGCGCCGACTCCGCATCGGGGCGGGTCACTTTTCCCGTCCTGTTCGAGGGCCCGCCGGGTTTGGTGTACGGCGGATTTCTCGCGGTGTTCTTCGATTGCGTCACCCAGCATCACAGTTGCGCCACTGGGCGAACGGGTAAGACGCGCTCGCTGACCGTCATTTTTCGCAGGCCGACACCGATCCTGGCCGAGTTGAGTTTCGACGTGACCCGCGTGGAGTCCGATGGACGTGTCACGTCGACCGCGCGGCTGCTGCTTGACGACGAGGTGTTGTGCACCGGGGAGTTCAACACCTCGGCGTCCTCGCCCGAGCGGTTGTCGGTCTTCGACTTCGGGAAGCGCCGGCCGAGATGACCAGCACGCACCGGATCCGTCAGCCGCGGGTGGCCGAGATCATCGCCGCGCGGTTGCGAAACGACATCCTGTCCGGGCGGCTCAAGGAGGGCGACGTGCTGCCGTCCCAAGACGGCCTCCTTGCGGAGTTCGCGGTGAGCCCGCCGGCGTTGCGCGAGGCGATCCACATCCTGGAGATGGAGGGGCTGATCTCGGTGCGCCGCGGCAACATGGGTGGCGCGGTCGTGCGCCTGCCGTCGGCGGACCGGACCGCGCACATGATCAGCATGGTGTTGCAGGCCCGCTCGGCGACACCGGCGGATGTCAGCGGCGCGCTGCTGCACCTCGAGCCGATCTGCGCGAGCATGTGCGCGGCCCGCATGGACCGCATGACCGAGGTCGTGCCCTACCTCGAAGACGAAATACAAAGGCAGATCGACCAATTCGATGACCTATCGCAGTACGTGCGCAACGCCAGGCGTTTTCACGAGACAATCGTGTCCAGGTGCGGCAACGAGCCGATGATCCTGCTGATCGGCTCCCTGGAGCTGATCTGGTCGTCGCATGAGTCGTCGGTGTGGGGCGACGAGACCGGCGCCGACCCGATGAACGACAAGACGATGCGGGCCGCACTACGCGATCACCAACGCCTGCTCGAGGCGATCCGCGACGGCAACCAGGCTCGAGCGGCGCGGTTGGCCACCGACCACCTGGCGGCCGCGAGGCGCAACACACTCGCGGTCGGAACGGACAGAACCATTGAGGCCAAGCTCATTTCCGATGTGCAGTGAGGACACCCCATGACCGATGACCGCGTGCTGTTCGAGGTCGACCACCAGAAGCGGATCGCGACGATCACCTTCAACAACCCGGCCCGGCGCAACTCCTACGACGCGGCGATGCGTGACGCGGTGGCCCGCTATCTCGATCAGGTCGCCGCCGACGACGACATCACGGTGGTCCTGCTGCGCGGCGCCGACGGCGTGTTCAGCACCGGGGCCGATATGAACAACGCCTACGGCTGGTACGGCGATGAGGCCTCGGCACAAGCCAAGAGGCGTCCCAGCCAGCGCCGGCGGTTGACCGTGGATCGCAAGACGTTCGGCTTCTACCACAACTTCATGGGATTCCCGAAGGTCACGGTGGGGGAGATCAACGGGTACGCCTTGGGTGGCGGTTTCGAGATGGCGTTGATGACCGATATCTCGGTGATCGCGCGCAGCACCAAGATCGGCATGCCGGCCACCCGGTTCCTCGGTCCCGCGCTGGGCAGCCTGCACATGTTCTTCCACCGACTCGGTCCGGTGCTGGCGCGTCGGTTGCTGCTGACCGGCGACGTCATCGAGGCGGGCGCGGTCGAGCACCTCGGGGTGTTCACCGACACCTGCGGCGCCGACCAGGTTGCGGCGCGGGCGCGCTACTGGGCGGAGAAGGCAGCCAAGATGCCCGCCGACGGCGTCGTGATCGCCAAGGAGGCGTTCCGCCTCGTCGAGCAGAGCCAGGCCTATCAGGGTGAGGAAGTGGCGAGCTACCTGTTCCATGCCTACGGAACGAACCTGCAGTTCGCCGAGGGTGAGTTCAACTTCGTCAAGACCCGTGCGCAGTACGGCGCCAAGGAAGCGTTCCGGCTGCGCGACGAGCATTTCCACGTGCCCGAGCCCGGCTAACGGCCTCGCTACAGTATCTGCTAGTTTTGTAACGTCGCTAACGTCGAAACCCGAGGTGGACAACATGCCCACACCCGTCATCGTAGGTGCCGCCAGGACCGCGATCGGCCGATCCTTCAAGGGAACGCTGGTCAACACCCCGCCGGAAGAGCTGATCACCACCGTGCTGCCGGAGGTGATCCGCCGCTCGGGGATCGACCCGAACGCCATCGACGACCTCATCTTCGCCGAATCGCATTACGGCGGAGGCGATCTGGCCCGTTATGCCGCCGACGCGACCGGCCTGCAGGAGGTGCCGGGGCAGTCGGTGAACCGGCACTGCGCGGGTAGCCTCACCGCGATCGGCAACGCGGCCGCGCAGATCGGCTCGGGCATGGAGCGTGCGCTGATCGCCGGTGGTGTGCAGTCGCTGTCGATGACGCCGCTGGTCAACTGGCGCATCCCGGGCCCCGAACTGAAGTTCGAGGAGAAGTGGATGCCGCCCACCCACGTCGAAACCCCCGACGCGCCGACCCGCGACATGTCGGTCACCGTCGGGTGGAACACCGCGCAGGCGGTCGGCATCACCCGTGAGGAGATGGACGCGTGGGCCGCGCGGTCGCATCAGCGCGCGATAGCGGCGATCGACGCGGGCAAGTTCGTCGACGAGATCGTGCCGCTGAAGGTGCAGCAGTTCGACGGCTCGGTGATCGAGTTCAACATCGACGAGCATCCGCGCCGCGACACCACCGTCGAGAAGTTGGCGGGCCTCAAGCCGCTTCATCCCGAGATCGAGGGGTTCTCGATCACTGCGGGCAACAGCAGCGGAACCAATGACGCCGCTGCCGCGGTCGCACTGGTCGACAGCGCCTACGCCGACGCGGAGAACCTGACGAAGATGGCCGCCGTCAAGGCGTGGGCCGCGGCCGGTGTGCCACCGCGCGACACGGGCCTGGGCGCGGTGAAGGTGATCGGCAAGGTGCTCGACCGCGCCGGCCTGAAGCCCTCCGACGTCGCGCTGTGGGAGATCAACGAGGCGTTCGCCTCGGTGCCAATCGCCGCGTGCCGCGAGTACGGCCTCGACGAGGAGCTGGTCAACTTCTCCGGAAGTGGTTGCAGCCTCGGTCATCCCATCGCCGCATCGGGTGCGCGGATGGTCACCACCCTGGTCTACGAACTGCAGCGGCGCGGCGGTGGCATCGGTGTCGCCGCGATGTGTGCCGGCGGTGGGCAGGGCGGCGCAGTCGTCATCGAAGTCTGAGTGATTTGGGTGCGCTACCAGTCGCTGAGCGATTGATAGCGCACCGAAATCGCTAACGTTTACGCTTGGCCGGCTTGTTGTCCGCGATCAGGCGACTCGCGTGGTCGAGTATGCACTCGAGGCCGAACTCGAAGTTCTTGTCGTCGGCGGCGCCGATATGGTGGCCCCTCTCGGTGACCAAAGCCAGCAGCGGCGTGCTGTCGGCGTCGATGCTCATCGTCTCCTCGATGTCGCTCGGTCCTTCGTTGGCCGCTCGGTTTTTCTCCCGAAGCCGGTGCAGCACAACGGATCCACGAACATGCACCGACACCGCCGAGTAGGTGTCGAACGCGTCGTCGGGGGACAGCCCGGCTTCTACCAGGCCTGCGATCGCCTTCTCGACCTCCTGCACGCCGAGCTTGGCCATCCGCGGACTCAGCGCCGATCGGATGAGAATCAGGTCGCACAGGATCGGGTTGCCCATGAACGTCTTTCGCATGGTGCGCGCGTGGTTGCTCAGCGTCTCACGCCAGTCCTTGGCCTCCACATACGGCGTGGCGAAGACATACTGGCGCAGCGCGCGGTCGGTCATCGCGTTGAGAAGATCGTCCTTCTTGCGGAAGTACCAGTAGATGCTCGTGACGCCGACGCCGAGGTGCTTGCCGAGCAGCGGCATGGACAGGTTGTCGATGCCCACCTCTTCGGCGAGCTCGAAGGCGCCCTTGATGATGTCGTCGGGATTGATCGATCCGCGCTCGCGTCGCTGACGCTTCTCCGCGGTCGCCTGCCTTGCCACCTAGGGCACCTCCATCGACTAAGCCGCGCGCGCAGCCCCCCGGAAATGGGGTTGGTGGACCTGAATGTACCGTCAGCCGCCTCTGATCTGCGCCAACGCAGGTGTGTCGCGGCCCGGCCGTTACCGTCAACCATACCGGGAGCCTTCGGGTCGCCGGTCTCCACGGTTGTTCCGCTGTTCTACTGTAAGTCCTATAGTAAGGTTTTCCACGCAATCGGGTGAGCGAAAGGCCGCATGGACCTCGGGCTGAAGGACGCCTCCGCCGTCGTGGTCGGCGGTGGGCGCGGCATGGGTTTTGCGACGGCGCGCTGTCTGGCCGAAGACGGGGCCCGGGTGGCGGTCGTCGGACGCACGCCGGATGTCCTCGGGGAGGCGGCGACGGCGCTCGTCGAGATCGGCAGCCCCGACGCGCTGGCGCTGATTGCCGACATCACCGACGCCGATCAGGTGCGGCGCGCCTTCGATGAGATCGGGCAGCGCTGGAACGGCGAACTCAACATCCTCATCAACGCCGTCGGCCCCGACGCCGTCGGCACCTTCGAGGATCTGACCGATGAACAGTGGCGCATCGCGTTCGACGGCGGCGTGATGGGCATGGTGCACTGCGTGCGGTCGGCGCTTCCGCTCTTGCGTGCCGCACAGTGGGCCCGCATCGTGAACTTCTCCGCCCATTCGACACAGCGGCAAAGCGTGATCCTGCCGGCCTACACCGCGGCCAAGGCGGCGGTGACGAGTATCTCGAAGAACCTGTCGCTGTTGCTGGCCAAAGACGAGATCATGGTCAACGTGGTCTCGCCGGGCAGCATCGCATCCGAAGCGCTGATCGGCTGGGCCGAGTCGGTGGGTGTCGACGGCACCGACCCGTATGCGTTGATGGGCGCGATCGGTGAGCACTTCGGCCACCCCGCCCATCTCCCGCGCGCCGGCCTGCCCGACGAAATCGCGCCCGTCGTCGCATTTCTCGCGTCCCGCCGCAACTCCTACATGACCGGCGCCAACGTCAACGTCGACGGCGGCTCAGACTTCACTTGACGCTGAGGAGGTCATCGTGGCGACGGCCGAAGACGCTCGAGAGTGGGCCCGCAACCATCTGCGCGGAATCGGGGACTCCCTCTACACGCCCTTCTGCGGCGTTGACGGCGACGACATCGACTGGGATGCCTATCGAACGCTGGTCCGACACTGTGTCGGCGTCCTGAACCACCCGTTGTTGTGGTGCACCAGCGGCATCGCCGAGTTCTGGGCGCTCACGCTCGACGAACGAAAGCGGTTGCTGGAGGTGGCAATCGACGAGGGACGCAAAGCCAACCCCGACGTCGTGGTGCAGGCGTGCACCGCCGCGACCGCGGCCAAAGACTGCCTTGAGCTCACCCGGCACGCGCAGGAGGCCGGCGCCGATATCGTCTACATCCAGACCCCGATGATGGAGGCGCACGGCGGGGAAGGCGTTCTGAACTTCTTTCGCTACATCGCCGATCGCACCGACATCGCGCTCGGGATGTTCAACTCGCCGTCGTCGGGCTACGTGTTGACCCCCGTCGAAAGTGCCCGGATCTACGACGAGATCCCGGCGGTGTGCGCGACGAAGGAGGGCGCGTTCCGGCCGGCTGCCAGCAGGCGGCTGCACGTGTTGGCACCGGGACTGGCGGTGTGGGAGTGCGACAAGACCGTGTATCGCGCGGGGTGGCTGCGCGACGGCATCGTCTGCCCCGCGCAGCTCGGCACCGCCGGCTACCTGTTTGAAACCCCGCAGCGACGGCTGTTCACCGAGTACTGGGACCTCATCGTCAACGACAAACTCGTCGAGGCGATGGACTACGCGCGCGAGTCCGGGCTCGACCAGTTCGACCTCGACATGGGATCGTGGTTCACCTGTTATCCGGGCCGGCCCGACTACTTCACGCACTGGGGCGGAGCGTTCAAATACGCGGCCTCGGCGCTCGGACTACCGATCGGGGAGTACCCGCACTCGCGGCCGCCGCAAGCGCACCTGCCCGCCGAGGCGAAGGTGCAGATCGACACAGCGTATCGGCGGTTCGGACTGGTCGACGCGTGAGGCGTCGGCCATTGCGGAAGGCGCTACCGATAGGTGTACAGTATGAGCATTCACGGGGCTTGGACCGCTGGAGGAGGACTGCTGGGTGAGCGCTCCTGACCACGTCGCCCAAGCCGACTCCCAGCCTGACTCCGGGGCCGCGCCGGTGCGCTACGAGCTACGCGACAGCGGGGTGGCGGTGCTCACTCTCAACCGGCCGGACCGGATGAACGGCTGGGGCGGCGGGCTGGCCACCACTTTCTACGAGCGACTGGACGACGCCGAGGCCGATCCCGCGGTGCGGACGGTCGTGGTCACCGGGAGCGGCCGGGCATTCTGCGCGGGCGCCGACATGGGCGACCTGACGACCATCAGCGCCGCCACGGTCGACGCCGCAGCAGACACCGATGTCGGCAAGCTCGTCGGCGCGCGCCATCCGCACTTCCTCATGGGCATTCGCAAGCCGGTCATCGCTGCGATCAACGGTGCTTGTGCCGGAATGGGTTTGACGCTGGCGCTGGCGTGTGACGTGCGCTTCGCGGCCGATGGTGCGAAGTTCACCACCTCATTCGCCCGACGCGGGCTGATCGCCGAGTACGGGATCTCCTGGATCCTGCCGCGGATCGTCGGCGTCGGCGTGGCCATGGACCTGTTGCTGTCCGGACGGGTGTTCTTCGCCGACGAGGCCGCGCGGCTCGGCTTGGTCAATGAGGTGGTGGCACCGGAGGAGTTGCTGTCCCGCGCGATCGGCTACGCCGAGGACATCGCCGGCAACTGTGCGCCCAGTTCGCTGGCGGTCATCAAGCAACAGGTGTACGCAGACACCATGCGCGATGTCTTCGAAGCCAGTGACCATGCCGAGAAGCTGATGCACGAGTCGATGACGCGACCCGACTTCCTCGAGGGCATCACGAGTTTCTTCGAGAAGCGCCCACCGAACTTTCCGCCATTGAAGGGAGAGGGACCATGACCCTGGACTATCGGGCCATCGACGTCGACAACCACTATTACGAGCCGATCGACTCGTTCACCCGGCACCTGCCCAAGGAATTCCGCAGCCGCGGCGTGCAGATGCTCACGGACGGTAAGCGCACCTTCGCGGTGTTCGGTGGTGTGATCAACCACTTCATCCCGAACCCGACCTTCGACCCGATCATCGAACCCGGCTGCCTGGACCTGCTGTTCCGGGGCGAAATCCCCGAGGGGGTCGATCCGGCGTCGCTGATGAAGGTCGACCGGCTGGCCGACCACCCCGAGTATCAAAACCGAGAAGCCCGGGTGAAGATCCTCGACAAGCAGAACCTCGAAACAGTATTCATGCTCCCGACTTTCGCGTGCGGCGTCGAGGAGGGCCTCAAGCACGACATCCCGGCCACCATGGCATCGGTCCACGCCTTCAACCTGTGGCTCGACGAGGACTGGGGGTTCGACCGGCCTGATCACCGCATCATCGCCGCGCCGATCATCTCGCTGGCCGACCCCGAGAAGGCCATCGAAGAGGTCGAGTTCGTGCTGAGCAGAAACGCGAAGCTGGTGTGCGTGAGGCCGGCGCCGGTGCCGGGCGAGGTAGGGCCCCGCTCCCTCGGCGATCCGGTGCACGACCCGGTGTGGGCGCGTCTGGCCGAGGCGGGTGTCCCAGTGGTCTTTCACCTGTCCGACTCCGGCTATATGGCCATCCCCGCGCTGTGGGGCGGCAGCGGTGTGTTCAAGGGCTTCGGTAAGCGCGATCCGCTCGACATGGTGATCATGGACGACCGCGCCATCCACGACACCGTGGCCTCGATGATCGTCCACCAGGTGTTCACCCGGCACCCCAAGCTCAAGGTGGCCAGCATCGAGAATGGTTCCTACTTCGTCTACCGGCTCATCAAGCGGCTCAAGAAGTCTGCCAACAACGCGCCGTACCACTACAAGGAGGACCCGGTCGAACAGTTACGCAACAACGTGTGGATCGCGCCGTACTACGAGGACGACGTCAAGCTGCTGGCCGAGACCATCGGCGTGGACAAGATCCTGTTCGGGTCCGACTGGCCGCATGGGGAGGGGTTGGCGGATCCCACCTCGTTCACCGCTGACATTCCTCAGTTCCCCGAGTTCAGCCACGAAGACACCCGAAAGGTAATGCGCGACAACGCTCTCGAACTGCTCGGTGCGAACGTGCGAGTCGGCGCCTAGAATGCCCGAGTGGACGATCGGGGCGGTGCTCGACGCGATCGCCCAAGCGGCGCCCGATCGGCTGATGACGGTCTGCGGGTCGCGCCGCAGCACGTTCGGCGAGTCGGCGGACCGTACCCGCCGGCTCGCGAATTACCTTGCCGCACAGGGGTTCGGCGCACACCGCGAACGCCCAGCACTGCAGAACTGGGAGTGCGGACAGGACCGCGTCGCGCTGCTCATGCACAACGATTTGTACCCCGACATGGTGATCGGGTGCCTGAAGGCGCGCACCGTCCCGGTCAACGTCAACTACAACTACACGCCCCGAGAGGTGGCCGAACTCCTCGACTACCTCAAACCGCGTGCGGTCATCTACCACCGGTCCTTGGGCGCCAAGTTCGCCGATGTGCTGCCGCCGGCGAGTGCCGACCTGATGATCTCGATCGACGACGACCCCGCCACGCCGCAGTTGCCGGGTGCTACTCCACTGGAAGACGCGCTGGCGCAAGGTGATACCGACCAGCCGATCACACCATCGCCCGACGACGTGATGATGGTGTGCACCGGTGGCACCACCGGACGGCCCAAGGGCGTGATGTGGCGTCAGAGCGACACCTATGTGATCTCGATGAACGGCGCCGACCATGACTCGGTCGACGAGATCCACGCCAAGGTCACCCACGCCGGACAACCGTGGTTTGCGGTGTCACCGCTGATGCACGCGGCCGGAATGTGGACCGCATTCGCCGCCCTGCTCAACGGCCTGCCGGTGATCCTCTACGACCAGACGAAATTCGATCCGATCGCGGTGCTGGAAACCGCGCAACGCGAGAAGGTCGGACTGATGACGATGGTCGGCGACGCCTACGCCGCGCCGTTGGTCGACGAGTTGCGCCGCGGGTCCTATGACCTGTCGTCGTTGTTCGCGATCGGAACGGGCGGCGCGGCGACCAATCCGAAACACCAACGCGCGCTGTTGGAACTGCTACCCCAGATCACCTTGATCAACGGGTACGGGTCATCGGAAACCGGCAACGTCGGCTTCGGCCGAAGCCAGCGCGGTGACGAGAAGGACACGTTCGAACTGCGCGAGGGCGCACTGGTGCTGTCCGAGGACTATCGGCGCTTCCTCGATCCGGGTGAGGACGAGGTCGGCTTCGTCGCCCGCGGCGGCCGGATTCCGCTGGGCTACTTCGATGACGAGGCAGCGACCCGGCTGACATTCCC
Organism: Mycolicibacterium sp. ND9-15; assembly: GCF_035918395.1. Taxonomy (NCBI): domain Bacteria; kingdom Bacillati; phylum Actinomycetota; class Actinomycetes; order Mycobacteriales; family Mycobacteriaceae; genus Mycobacterium; species Mycobacterium jinjuense. Next base: position 896,489 of record NZ_CP142362.1, on the reverse strand, counting down.
GGTGGTGGAGGGGCGACGCGTGGTGATATCCGGCGACCGGGGATCGCTGGCGGCCGACGGGACGCTGCGACTGTTCGGACGCGATTCGCTCGTCGTCAACACCGGGGGCGAGAAGGTATTCGTCGAAGAGGTCGAAGAGGTGCTGCGCACGCACCCGGCGATCGCCGACGCGCTGGTGGTGGGGCGGCCGAGCGATCGGTGGGGCGAAGAAGTCGTCGCACTGGTCGCACTGCAGGACAGCACCGATCCCGCCACGCTTCATGACCACTGCACGTCGAGCCTGGCGCGGTTCAAGGCCCCGAAGGAGTTCATCTTCGTCGACCAGGTCCGCCGCCTGGGTAACGGCAAGCCGGACTACCGGTGGGCCAAGAAGACGGCCCAGCGGGTGAACGCATGAGCCACAAAGCCATTGACTGCCTGGTCAACGTCCACTTCGGCGAAACCGAGCAGCAGCCGACGTGGATGCTCAAGGTCCGCGACGACTATTTCAAGGGCCCGCAGTCGATGTTCGCGCCAGTCGAACTGAGCGAGCTGCTCGACGAGATGGACGAACAGGGCGTGGCGAAAGCCATCCTGATGGACAGCATCGCCAAGCCCTCGACGACAGCGCGCAAGTTCGTCGACGCCAGACCGGATCGGTTCGCGCTGGCGATCGGAGGCGTCAACTTGTTGCGGCCCATGCCATCGCTGCGGGAGCTGACGGCCGTGGTCGCCGACCTGCCGGTGGCGTACGCGGCGGTGGGGCCGAGCTTCTGGGGCGACGGGCAGTACCCGCCCAGCGACGCGGTCTACTACCCGCTCTACACCAAGTGCGCCGAACTCGGGCTGCCGCTGTGCGTCAACACCGGCCTTCCGGGTCCGCCGATCCCCGGCGAGGTGCAGAACCCGATCCACCTCGACCGCGTCTGCGTGCGGTTCCCCGAACTCAAGCTCTGCATGATCCACGGCGCAGACCCGTGGTGGGACGTCGCGATCCGCCTGCTGATCAAGTACCGGAACCTGCGCCTGATGACCTCGGCGTGGTCACCGAAACGGTTGCCCGACAGCCTGCTGCACTACATGCGCACGCGCGGGCCCGGCAAGGTGATCTACGCGTCCGACTGGCCGGTGCTCAAGATGCGCCGCGTCGTGCCCGAGGCGCTCGCCCTTGACCTGCCCGCCGAGGTGCTGGACAACTACCTGTACAACAACGCCCAGGAATTCTTCTTCGGATCTGACGAGGAGCAGTGATGGACCGCTACGAACTGCGCAGGCTCGACTACAGCCTGTCCGAAGATCACCAGGCGCTGCAGGCGGCGTACAAGGACTTCTTCAAGACGCACTGCTCGATCGAAACCGTCCGCGCCGCAGAGGCTTCCGGGTTCGACAAGAGCCTGTGGGAGCGGTTGTGCACGATGGGGGCGACGACGATGGCGCTGCCGGAGGAGCTGGGTGGGGACGGCGCGACGCTCGTCGACCTGACCCTGGTGGCCGAGGAGATCGGCCGGTCGCTAGCACCCGTGCCGTGGATCGACCACGTCTGCGCCGCGCGTCTGCTGGGCCGACTGGGCGGCGCCGGTCCCGACATCGTCAGCGGTACGCAGATCGTCGGTCTCGACCCGCAACACGACAGCGTCTCCGGTGTGCGGTTGGTTCCCAGCGGGTCGGTCGCCGACCACATCGTCGTGCGCGACGGTGACGAGGTGGTCAGGCTGACCTTCGCCACCCGCCCCGCAAAGGTCGACAACATCGGCCGGTTACCGATGGCATGGGTCGACCCAGCCGCCGCCGACACCCGGACCGTCCTGGCGAGCGGACCCGCCGCCTTAGCGGAATACCAACTGGCGCTGGACGAGTGGCGGGTGCTGACCGGCGCCGCGTTGGTCGGCCTGGTCGAGGAGACGATGATGATCGCCGCGGAGTTCGCCAAGACCCGCTACACGCTGGGCGTGCCGATCGCGACGCTGCAGGCGATCTCGCACCCGCTCGCCAACATCGCCATCACCGTGCAGGGCGGACGCAACCTGGCGCGGCGGGCGGCTTGGTTCCTCGACAACGAACCCGACGAGCGTCGCGAGCTGGCGCCGTCGGCGTTCCTGTTCATGGCCGAGGAGGCGTCCAAGGCCGCCACGATGGCGGTGCAGGTGCAGGGCGGGCTCGGGGTCTCCGCGGAGGCCGCAGCGAGCGCATACCTGCTGCGGGCCCGGGGCTGGGCGCTGGCGGGGGGAGACCCGGCCGCCAGCGCGAAGTACATCGCCGGGATCGTCGCGGCGCGCGAGAGTGGAGAGGGCAGGTAATGGATTTCTCACGGGTCGAACTCGCCGACGAGGACCAGGCCTTCCTCGAGGAGTCGCGCGCGTTCCTGCGGGGGATCGTCACCGAGGACGTGATTCGCCGGGACCGCGAGACCGGCGACAACTTCGACGAGGTTGTGCATCTGGCGCTCGGCAAGGCTGGATACCTTGCGCGCGAATGGAAGCCGGAATCGGAGGGCGGGTTCAACCGGATTCACCGGCGCATCTGGGAACTGGAGAAGCGTCGCGCACACGTGCCGTGGGTGACGTTCGGCACCACCGCGATGATCGCGCGGTCGGTGGACAAGTTCGGTTCACCCGAACTCAAGGCCGAAGTGATGCCGCGCGTCTACACCGGCGAGGTCCGGCTCTGCCTGGGCTACACCGAACCCGAGGGCGGGTCCGACGTCGCCACCTGCAAGACACGGGCGGTGCGGGAGGCGGATGGATCAAGCTGGGTTATTAATGGCTCGAAGATGTTCACCACCGGCGCGCATAACTGTCAGTACGTCTTCCTGATTACCAACACCGATCCCGACGCGCCGAAGCATAAGAGCCTCACCATGTTTCTCGTCCCGCTCGACTCGCCGGGTATCGAAATCCAGGGCATCCGCACCGTCGACGGCGACCGGACGAACATCGTCTACTACAGCGATGTGCGCGTCGACGACAAGTACCGGCTCGGCGAGGTGAACGACGGCTGGACGGTGGTGCGCGAGCCGCTGAACGCGGAACACGGCGCGGTGGAGGCTGCCGCCGACGGTCTGCAGGACGTCGCGATCATGATGCACCAGGCCAACACGATGGCCGCCGCGGCCGACGGGGCCGCCGCGAAGGTCGCAGAGACCCGGCCCGACGGTCGCCGGCTCATCGACGAGGGATCGGTGGCATATCGCCTGGGCCGCAGCGTCGCTCGGATGGAAGCGTCGTTCTCGACACCCAATATCTTCGGACGCGTCGCATTGGCTCAGACCATGCGCGACATCTCCCCGGACCTGATGGACCTGCTCGGCACCGCGTCGTCGCTGCCGCTGGGCACCGACGGTGCGGCCGACGACGGCGCCGCGGAGTACGTGTACCGCTTCGCGCCGCTGGTCGGGATCTACGGGGGCACACTGGAGGTGTTCCGCAACATGATCGCCCAGTACGTGCTCGGCCTCGGTCAGCCCGCGTACGCCCCCGTCGCCAAGAAGGCGTCCTAAAGTCTGCGCGAGCGTGCGTGTTTGCACACGACACGCCGCGAAAATCTGACAGTTTCCGGTCGCTCGCGAGGTAGTGAACATGACAGACACGCCCCCCATACCCTGTCGCGCACTCGTGATGGGCCCGAGCGGGTTCGTCGGCTCCCACGTCACGCGCAAGCTCGCCCAACGCGGCGACGACGTGCGGGTGTATCTGCGCAAGACGAGTTCGACGGTGGCTATCGACGACCTCGACGTCGAACGCTGTTACGGCGATCTCTACGACGAGGACGCATTGCGGGCGGCGATGGCAGACCGCGACGTCGTCTACTACTGCGTCGTCGACACCCGGTTCCACCTTCGCGACCCGGCGCCGCTGTTCGAGACCAACGTCAACTGCCTGCGCCGCGTCCTCGACATCGCCGCGAAGGCCGGTCTGCACCGGTTCGTGTTCTGCAGCACGATCGGCACGATCGCGCTCGGCGACGGACGCGGACCGGTGACCGAGGACATGCCGTTCGACTGGGCAGGCAGGGGCGGACCGTACATCGAGTCGCGGCGCCAGGCCGAGGAACTGGTGCTGTCCTACGCACGTGACCGTGGCCTGCCCGCGGTCGCGATGTGCGTGTCCAACCCGTACGGCCCCGGCGACTGGCAACCGCACCAGGGCCTGATGGTCCAGTACGCCGCATTCGGCAAGATCCCCGCCTACATCAAGGGCGTGTGCACCGAGGTCGTCGGCATCGAAGACGTCGCAGAGGCATTCCTGCTTGCGGCAGAACATGGTCGGGTCGGCGAACGCTACATCATCTCCGAGACCTACATGCCGATGCGCGACATGCTGACGACCGCGGCGAACGCGGTCGGCGCGAAGCCACCGCGGTTCGGTGTCCCGCTGCCGGTGGTCTACGCGTTGGTGTGGGTCGTCGACCGGCTTGCCAGACTGCTGCGGCGCGATCTTCCGATCAACACCAACGGCATTCGCCTTCTGCACATCATGTCACCCGCAGACCACAGTAAGGCGACCCGCGAACTCGGCTGGCAACCGCGGCCAACCGCCGAGTCGTTGGAGCGGGCCGCGCGGTTCTACGTCGAACAGGCACAGAGGACGGCCACCGGATGACCGGAGCCGACCTTGTCGAGATCGAGGCGATCAAGCAGCTCAAGGCCCGCTACTGCCGCTTGCTGGACACCGGGGACTGGGCAGCGTGGCGCACGCTGTTCGCCGACGACTTCCTCAGCGACACTTCGCCGGCCGGCGGAAAGGTGATCCGAGGCGCCGACGAGTTCGTCGCGTTCACCCGTAAGAGCCTGCGCGGTCAAGCAACGGTGCATCAGGTGCATGCGCCCGAGATCGAACTGACCTCGGCGACGACGGCGCGCGGCGTGTGGGCGCTCGAGGACGTCGTCCGGTTCGGCCCCGGCGTCAACCTACGCGGCTACGGCCACTATCACGAGACCTACGAGAAAATCGACGGGCAGTGGCGCTTCAAGAGTTCGACGTTGACGCGCCTACGCGAAGACATCTTCAACGGCCTTGTCTCCGTCTATGTCTCCGCTCGCATGCGCAAGCTCATCATGAAGGCGTCGCGTCGGGCGATGCGCTGAGCCCGCGCGCAGTCACGCGCGAATGAATCCCAGCAGGTCCGGGTTGATGACGTCGGCGTGGGTGCCCCCGCGAACAGGGCCACGGTCACCTCGTCAGGATCGTCGCGGCGGCGGTGCCGGGTGCGCCGTAGAGTTGGGCGAAGCCGACCTTCGGCTCGCCGGGCACCTGGCGATCGCCGGCCTCGCCGCGCAATTGGCGCACCAACTCGTGGATCTGGCGCAGACCCGAGGCCCCGATCGGCTCACCGTTGGCGATCAGGCCGCCGTCGGTGTTGATCGGCAGCGAGCCGGTGATCTCGGTGGCCCCGTCGGCCAGCAGCTTCTCTTGCTCTCCGTCGGCGCAGAAACCGCATTCGGCCATGTGGATGACCTCGGCTCCGGCGTCGGTGTCCTGTAACTGGATGACGTCGACGTCCTGCGGTGCGACACCGGCCCTTTCGAAGGCCGCCTTGGCGGCGTAGACGGTGGGCGCGACGTCCTCCTCGACCGGCGCGAAGGTCGTATTCACCTCGTAGGCACCGTATTTGCGGGTGCGGACCTCGACCGCGCGCAGGTACACCGGTTTGGCAGTGTAGCGCTCGGCGATGTCGGCGCGGCACATCACGACGGCCGCGGCGCCCTCGTCGGGCGCGCAGAACATGTACTGGGTGAGCGGATAGTTCAGCATCGTCGAGTTGAGGATCTGGTCCTCGGGGATGGGTTTGCGGCGGAAGGCATTGGGGTTCAGCGCGCCGTTGCGGAAGTTCTTGGCCGCCACTTTGGCCAGCGTCTGCTGCGAGATACCGTGCTCGTGCAGGTAGCGGTTGGCTTTCATCCCGAAAAACTGGGTGGTGAGGTACTGGCCGTTCTCGGCGTACCACCGCGGCATGCCCACCAAAGCCGGATCTTCGGTGAACGCGCCACGCGGATGCTTGTCCAGCCCGACTGCGATGCCGATGTCGTAGTCGCCCAGCCGGATTCCGTCGGCGCAGGCCTTGGCGGCGCTGGCGGCGGTGGCGCAGGCGTTGAACACGTTGGTGAACGGGATACCGGACAACCCGACCATGCCGACGATCGCATCCGGGTTGGCGACGGTCCAACTGCCGCCCGTGGCGAACTGGACGTCTTTCCACTCGACACCGGCGTCGGCGACGGCGGCGAAGATCGCGTCGACACCCATCTCCATGGCGGATTTGCCCTCGAAGCGGCCGAAGGGATGCAGTCCGACACCGATGATCGCGACGTCGTGCATGCGTGGTCCTCTCTGGCACACCGATCCGACGTGTAACTGTAACTCTTACAGTATCGTAATCGGCGTGGCATCGGTGACCGAGTACAAGCCGACGTTCTGCCGGATCTGCGAACCGCTGTGCGGGATGATCGCGACGGTCGAGGATGGCCGCCTGGTCGCGTTGAGGCCCGACAAGGACCACCCGCTGTCGGCCGGTTTCGCCTGCCAGAAGGGCATCGCGTTCACCGAGGTGGTCAACGACCCGGATCGGGTGACGAGGCCGCTGCGCCGCGGGCCGGCCGGCTTCGAAGCGGTGACATGGGATGAGGCGATGGCCGACATCGCGAGCCGACTGTCGGCGCTCCTGCGCCGACACGGGTCCGGCGCGGTCGGCTGGTACATGGGTAATCCAGGAGCGTTCAGCTACGCACACACCTTCGCGGCGCTGCTGTTCCTGAAGGGCCTCGGCCGTCACGGCCACTACTTCACGGCATCTTCGCAGGACACCAACAGCAGGCTGATCGCGAGCCAGTTGCTCTACGGCGTGCCGACGTCGGTGCCGATCCCCGACCTGGCGAGAACCGACCTACTCGTCATGATGGGCACCAATCCGGTTGTGTCACACGGTAGTTTCCTGACTGCCCCGCGGATCAAGGACCGCATGCACGACATCGTCAAGCGCGGGGGGCGCGTGTTGATCGTCGACCCTCGGCGCAGCGAGACCGCGGTGGCATTCGAATGGCTCGGCATCGTCCCGGACACCGACTCGTTGTTGTTGCTGTCGCTACTGCAAGTGATGTTCGCCGACGGCATGGTCGACACCGACACGGTGAAACGGCAGGCCGACGGCCTGGACTGGCTGCAGGCGATGTGCCGCCCCTTCACCCCGGAGTCCACGGCAACCCGGACCGGGATCGATGCCGACAGCGTGCGGACCCTGGCGCGCGATTTGGTGAACACACCCCGTGCGGCCGTCTACGGCAGGCTCGGCACCTGCGCGGGCAGCCACGGCACGCTGACCACCTTCTTGATCGACGCGGTGAATTTGGCGGCCGGCAACCTCGATGTGCCGGGCGGTTCCGTGTTCAGCTCGATGCACACCGTCGGCCAGAGATGGCAGAACGTCGCGATGGGTGCTCTCATGCGGCGCTCCTATCGGCGCAAACGATCGCGGATCGGCGGGATTCCTAGTGCGATCGGCTCCGAGCCGGCCGCGCTGATGGCCAAGGAGATCACGACACCGGGCGACCGCCGGATCCGGGCGATGTTCGTGTCGGCCGGTAATCCCGTGCTCTCGGTGCCCAACGGTGAGGAACTCGAGGCGGCGTTCGGGGAACTGGAGTTGTCCGTCGCGCTCGACCTTTACGTCACCGAGACGAGCGCGCAATGCGACTACATCCTGCCCGTCACCACGATGTACGAACGCGACGACTTCCCGTATACCTTTCAAGCGTTTCAGGCCACGCCGTTCCGACAAGCGACTGAAGCGGTCCTCGCGCCGGTTGGGGAGGCCCGCGAGGAATGGGACATCGTCGAGGACTTGGCGCGGCGCTTGGGGCACCGGGTGCCGTCCTTCGCCGTGTTCGCCGGTGTGCAGAAGGTGTTGCGGCTGTTCGGGTTCCGGGCGTCGCCACGGGCAATGATCGACGCCCTGGTGCGGATGTCGGAGGGCGGCGACAGGTTCGGGTTATGCCGTGGCGGGCTGACGCTGCGACGGCTGACCGAGGAGCATCCGCACGGCGTCGTGGTCGCACCACACATCCGTACCGGTGTGCTGCGCGATGCCGTCGGCTACCTGTCACGTCGGGTTCGGTTGCCCCATCCCGGGATTGCCGACGAAGTCGCCAAGCTGTCACGGCGTGCGCTGCCAGACGGCTATCCGCTGCGGATGGTCGGCTTGCGCGAGCCGCGTTCGGAGAACTCGTGGATGCACAATTCACCGCTGTTGATGCGTGGTGACCGTCGCCAGCATGCGCTGATGCATGTCGACGATGCGGCCGAGCAGCACATCGCCGACGGCGACGAGGTGCGGATCACGTCGCCGTACGGCGCGATAAGCGTGCCGGTGTTGACGACGAAGGATCTCGTGGCCGGCGTCGTCGCGGTGCCACACGGCTGGGGCCACAAGGGAACCGGAGGTTGGCGGCTGGCGAACCGGGCCGGCGGCGCCAACGTCAACCAGCTGACATCCAGCGATCCAGCCGATGTGGAGCCGCTGTCGGGCATGGCGTGGTTGACCGGAGTGCCCGTGCGGGTGGAGCGCGCCTGATCCGTTCCTGCGCGAGCGCGCGTGTTTGCACACGACGCGCCGCGCATCAACAGCACTTTGTGCACGGTCGGCGTCCCGCGAGCGTGCACAAAGCGGCGTTGAAGTCCGGTGTGTCGGCACCAGACATGCACCCTCGCAGTATGGCGAGCGTGCGTGAAATGCCAAGATTCCGCGGCGTGTCGTATGCAAGCACGCACGCTCGCGCGAAAAGGTGTTATGCGATCGCGCCGGAGTCCTTCAGCGCTTCGATGCGGTCCCAGTCCATGCCGATGTCCATCAGCACCAGCTCGGTGTGCTCGCTGGCCTGCGGGGCGCGGGTCGTCTCCAGCGGCTCGTGGTTGAACTGCACCGGCCCGCGGACCACCTTGAAGGGCTCACCACCGTCGGCCGCCTCGACCTCGACGACCATGTCATTGGCGAGCGCCTGGTCGTCGGTGGCGAGGTCGAGCAGGCTCTGGAACGGCGCCCACTGGCCCTTCATGGTCTTGAGGTGCTGGCGCCAGTACTCGAACGGCTTGCTGCGGATCTTCTCCCGGATCAGTTCGGCTGCGGCCGCGGCGTTCTCGATCAGCGGCATCACGTCGCAAAAACGGGGGTCGTCGGCGAGTTCGGGTAGCTCCAGATGCTCGAACGCATCCCGGATGTAGCCGGTCGGGCTGACGATGCAGAGGTTGATCGTGCCGCCGTCCGAGGTCAGGTAGTTCGCCATGAACGGGTTCACGCTCGGACCGGTCGCGTCCGGCATCAGCGAGCGCATCGTCTCGCCGGTCTCCATGCCCTGAGTCACGCTCGCGCCCGCCGCCCACCACGCCGTGCTCAACAACGAGACGTCGAGTTCGACCGCCTCGCCGGTGCGCAACCGGTGAAACAGCGCGGCCGAGATGCCGCCCGCGATGTTCATCCCGCCGATCGAGTCGCCGAACGCCGGAATGCCCTGCGACAGCGCACCCCCGATCTCCTCGGGGGTCAACGCATGCCCGACGCCGCTGCGGGTCCAGAACGCGGTGCCGTCGAAACCGCCGACGTCGCGCTCGGGGCCCTTGTCGCCGTATGCGCTGCCGCGCGCGTAGATGATGTCCGGGTTTGCGGCGCGGATGTGCTCGACGTCGAACTTGTTCTTCTGACGTTGCGCGGGAAGGTAGTTGGTCAGGAAGACGTCGGCGGTCTTGGCGATCTCGTAGAGGACCTCCTGGCCTTCCGGCTTCGACACGTCGATGCCGACGCTGCGCTTACCGCGATTGGGGTGTTCGATCAGCGGGTGGCGGTCGGGATCGAGCTGGAACCCGCCCATGTTGATGAATCCGCGCTGGGTGTCACCGCGTACCGGGTGTTCGACCTTGATGACGTCGGCGCCCCAGTCCGCGAGAATCGCCCCCGCCGCCGGGACGAACGTGAACTGTGCGACCTCGAGGACGCGTACGCCCTCCATGACCTTGACCAAATCGGCTCCCTGTCCCGGCTGTTGAATACCTACTGTAAGCTTTACAGTTAGTCGTCCCGCAAAGTCCGATTGTACGAGGTAGCTGCGTGAGCTCCGCCACGGATTCCGAAGAACGCATCGAAACCAGCATCGACGTCGGGCAGCGGGCAGGGCGGCGCGCCGAATCGCGAATGCTCATCGACGGACAACTCGTCGCGTCGTCGTCCGGTGCGCAATTCGACAACCTGAGCCCGGCCACCGGGCAGCTGTTGGGAAGCACCGCCGCCGCCGAACCTGAAGACATGGATCGCGCGATCGCCGCCGCCCGTCGAGCCTTCGACGAATCCGACTGGGCCACCAACCGGCCGTTGCGCGCGAGATGTCTCGACCAGCTGCAGTCCGCGATCGAGGCAGAGCAGGAAGATCTGCGCGAAGAGCTGATCGCCGAGGTCGGCTGTCCGGTGATGACAACGCAGTCCGCGCAACTCGATTGGCCGCTGGCGGACGCGTTGCGCTACCCCGCGCGGCTGATGCTCGAATTCCGATGGGAGCGCACGCTCGAAGGCGGCGGCCTGTTCGGCCAGCGCAACGTGCGCACGGTGGTCAAGGTGCCCGCGGGCGTCGTCGCCGCGATCACGCCGTCCAACTTCCCGATCGAGGTGATCCTCAACAAGCTCGGGCCCGCGCTCGCGACCGGAAACACCGTCATACTCAAACCCGATCCGAACACACCGTGGAACGCGACCCGCCTCGGCCGGCTCATCGCCGAACACACCGACATCCCGCCCGGTGTCGTCAACGTGGTACCGACGCCGTCCAACGACGTCGCCGGGCTTCTCGGTACCGATCCCCGCGTCGACATGATCTCGTTCACCGGCTCCACCACCGTCGGCAAGCTGTTGATGCGCCAGGGCGCCGACACGATGAAGCGGATGTTTCTGGAACTGGGCGGCAAGTCGGTGTCGATCGTGCTCGACGACGCCCCGCCGGCCGCGATCATCGGGTCGGCGGTCGGGGTGTGCGTGCACGCGGGCCAGGCATGTGCGGCCACGACGCGCATGCTGGTGCACAGGTCACTGTTCGACGACGCCGTCGCGACGATCACCGCCGCGTATCAGGCTGTCCCCGTGGGGGACCCGGTCGATTCCGAAACGCTGGTCGGACCGGTGATCAGCGCTGCGCAGAAGACGCGAGTCCTCGATGCGATCGAACAGGCACGCAGCGACGGCGCCGAGATCACCACCGGCGGCGGAGCGGTCGCGAACCTCCCCGAGCATCTGGCAGGGGGTCACTACGTGGCGCCGACGGTCGTCGTCGGGGTGGACAACAGTGCGGCGATCGCCCAGCAGGAGGTGTTCGGCCCGGTGCTGGTCGTGCTGCCGTTCGACGACGACGACGAGGCGGTGCGGATCGCCAACGACAGCGCGTTCGGTTTGGCGGGTGCGGTGTCGTCGCGGTCGCTGGAGCGCGGGATGGCGATCGCCGGTCGTATCCGCACCGGGTCGTTCGGGGTCAATGGCGGCATGTTCTACGGGGCCGACGCACCGTTCGGCGGCTTCAAGAGCAGCGGTGTCGGCAGGCAGTGTGGCGTCGAGGGTTTCGAGCAGTACCTCGAATCGAAGACGGTGGCCTACCGCGCATCGAGGACAAGCGCTACGCCACAGTGATAATCGCTTCGGCGTGGTCGAGGATGCTGTCCAGGATGTAGCCGAAGTCGATGTCGTCGGCGAACCCGATGTAGCGGCCACCGTCGGTGCGCTGAGCGGGAAAGCCCTCGGTGCGCTCTTGGAGTCGTTCGAGCACGACCGAACCCCGGATATGGACCGAGATCGCGCCGTACGTCTCGGCGGCCTGCTCGGCACTGAGCCCCGCTTCGATCAACGCGCCGATCGGCTGCGCGAGCTTCTGGAGCGCCCCGTGCATCGCCCGGTGCCCGTACTGTCCGCGGATCAACACCAGATCGCACAGGATCGGATCAGCGCGAAACCTGCGCCGCATCGTCAACGCGTGATCCCGCAGCGACTCACGCCAATTCGACGCAGCGATGGTGGGCACCGTGAACTCGAACCGCTCCAGCGCCCGGTCCGTCATCGCGTCGAGTAGATCGTCCTTGCGACGGAAGTACCAGTAGATGCTGGTGACTCCGACGCCGAGGTGTTTGGCCAGTTGCGGCATGCTCAGGTTCTCGATCGAAATCTCTTGCGCGACTTCCATCGCCCCGTTGAGGATCTCGTCGGTGCTGATCGAACCGCGCTCGCGGCGCTGGCGGGTACCTCCGGTGCGGGCTCGTGCCACGGTTCAGCCGGCGGGATCGAACGTGACCGGCAGCGCGGTGGGAGACCGGAACGGCTGGCCCCAGATATGGGGGTTGTCGTCGGTGACGAGGTTGACGTTGGTCAGCCGGTCCAGTAGGCACTCCAGCGCGACGCGGGTTTCCATGCGGGCCAGGTGCAGACCCATACAGGTGTGCTCGCCGGCCGCGAACGAGATGTGGGGCACGCGCTTGCGGAAGATGTCGAACTCTTCGGAGCGCTCCCAGCGCTTCTCGTCGCGGTTCGCCGACCCGATGCAGACGTCGATCACCGAACCCTTGGGAAGGGTGACTCCTTCGAGTTCGGTCTCCACCGTCGCAGAGCGCTGCACGGTGGTCAGCGGGGTCTCGTACCGCAGGCCTTCCTCGATGGCCGCCGGCACCAGGTCACGGTCGGCCTGGACCGCCTGGAACTGCTCGGGATGGGTGAGCAGTAGATACAGCAGATTGCCCGACGAGCGGAAGGTGGTCTCCAGGCCGGCGGGCAGCAGCAGGCGCAGGAACGAGTAGATGGCCTCGTCGCTGAGTTTCTCGCCGTCGATCTCCGCGGTGACCAGATCGCCGATGATGTCCCCGGTCGGCTTGGCCCTGCGCTGCTCGATCTGTTGCAGGAAGTAGTCCTTGAGCGCCGCGGACGCCTCGAAGGCGCGCTTGTACTTGACGTGGTAGCTGATCAACTCGACCGCCCGCTTGCGGAACCACGGCAGATCCTCCTCGGGCAGGCCCAGGAGCCTGGAGATCACCCGGGTCGGGAACTCCAGCGTGAAATCCCGTACCAGATCTGCGCTCCCGGTCTGGACGAACTCGTCGATCAGCGCGGTGACGACCGGCCGGACCACCTCTGGTTCCCACCGCGCCAACGACTTCGATTTGAACGCCGAGGACACCAGATTGCGGTGGTCCCAGTGGGTCTTGCCCTCCATCGCGAGAATCGTGGGACCGATGAACAAACCGATCGTGCTGTCGTAGATCTCGGAGTTGAAGACCTTGCCGTCGCGGAACACGCGGTTGACCGCGTCAAAAGAAACCGCCGCATAGAGGTTTTCCGGCATGGCCTCCGGCGCCTTGGACCAGTCCATGACGCTGCCGCGGAACACGCCGCTGGTCTCGTGCCGTCGCTTCGCGAACAGGGGATAGGGGTTGCGAAACAGGTCCGCCACCTCGTCGGGGCCGACGTCCAGAACAGGACTTTCCACCGGTTACTCCAGCCGTCCGATCGTTCCTGCGAGAGCTACTGTAAAGATTACAGTAGACTATAACAGCTGGACAGCACCCGCGGTCATTGAGCTGAAAGACCGCGTCGACCCTGAAGATCCTGCCCGGTGATCCAGCGCGCCCGCGGGGACCCCAGGAACGAGATCACCGCCACGATGTCGTCGACCGAGGCATGGCGCCCGACGGTGGCCTTGCACGCGTTCAGCCACTACCGCACTGCGGCCGGCACGGACCTGCCGTTCAAACGATCACCGGGCGCGCGGCGCCGCCGTTCACACCGTCGATGCGCGCGACCACGGCGCTCGGACTGCGGATGGCGCGCAACCGGACCAGGCGTCGGCTCAGGCGTTCGGCCGCGAAATAGCACTCCTGGCTGTGATCGCGGCGAATGTACGACCGGGAATGCTATTTCGGCGGAAAAGGGGGCTTAGGCGTCGGCGCTGATCGCCTGCTCGCGGGCCCAACGGTAGTCCGCCTTGCCCGCCGGGCTGCGTTCGATCGTCGAACGGAACACCACTGCCTTCGGAAGCTTGTAGCGCGCAATCGAATTCGCGGCGTGGTCGATGAGCTCCTGCGCGTCGGCACCGGCACTTTCGGCCAGCGCGACGACCGCGACGACCTCCTGCCCCCACCGCTCGCTGGGCCGGCCGGCAACCACGACGTCGGCCACCGCGGGGTGCGACAGCAGCGCGGTCTCGACTTCCTCGGCGAAGATCTTCTCGCCGCCGGAGTTGATGGTCACCGAGTCGCGGCCCAGCAGTTCGATGGATCCGTCGGCCAGGTGCCGAGCACGGTCACCCGGGATCGAGTAGCGCACACCGTCGATGACGGGGAACGTCTTGGCGGTCTTTTCCGCATCCCCCTTGTATCCCAGTGGCACGAAACCGCGTTGCGCCAGCCACCCGTTGTCGTCGTGCCCGGGTTCGAGGATCGCGGCGAAATCCTCTGCTGCGACGAAGGTGTCCGGGCCGGCGTTGAACTTGCCGGTCGACACGGCGCCGGGAGCGGACATGTGGTTCATCTGGATGCCGGTCTCCGACGACCCGACACCGTCCATGACGATGAGGCCGGGTTTGACGTCGATGAGCCGCTGTTTGGCGGTGGGGGTTAGCAGCGCCCCGCCGTTGGCCACCACGGCGAGTGAGGACACGTCAGCCGAACCGCGCTCGATCGCGTCGGCGAGCGGGCGCGCCACCGCATCACCGACCACCTGCACCACGAGCGCCTTCTCCCGCTCGATCGTGCGCACCACCTCGTCGGCGTCGAGATGGCCCGGATTCGCCATGAACACGATGGTCTGTCCCGTGGTCATCGCGGTCATGGCGGCCCACTGGGCGGCACCGTGCATGAGTGGCGGCAGCGTGAGGATCTTGGTGCCGGGACCCCCCGTGACGCGCATGGCAATGTCGTCGAGGGATGTGATCAGCTCCCCGGTGGCCATGTTGCGGCCACCGAACGACGTCATGAAGATGTCGTGCTGACGCCACAGCACACCCTTCGGCATACCCGTCGTGCCGCCGGTGTAGAGCACGTAAAGATCGTCGGGCGACGGCTCGAGCGGCGGCAGCACCGCTGTGCCCGACCCGACGATCGACTCGTAATCGACCGCGCCGTCGAGCAGGTCGTTGCCGGATTCATCGGCGATCTGGATCAGCACCCGCAGGTTGGGCAGATCCGGCAGCACCTCGGCGACGCGCGGCGCGAACGTCGCGTGGTACAGCAGTGCGCTGGCGCCGGAATCGTCGAGCAGATACTGCAATTCGTTCTTGACGTAGCGGTAGTTGACGTTGAACGGTGCGACCCGGGCCCGCCAGGAGCCAAGCATCCCCTCGATGTACTCGGGCCCGTTGTACGCGTAGATGCCCAGCAGGTCCTGACCCACTTCGTGGCCGGCGAGTTCGGAGCGCTCGACATGGCAGCCCAGCCCGCGGCTGTGCAGGAACGCCGCCAGGCGGTTGGCTCGTTCGACGACCTGGGCGTACGTGTAGCGACGGTCGCCCTGGACGACGAACTCGCGGTCTCCGATCACTGCGGCGACCGTGTCGGCGGCGGCCGGGACGGTGAACTGTGTGGTCACAGATTTCGTGCCTTTCAAGGCTGGTGGGCAAGCAGTTTGATCATCAGACCGTTGGCCTCGGATAGTACGTTGCCCTCGGCGTCGCTCATCACCGCCCTCACGAACAGTTTGCGGCCCTCGACCGAGTCGATCCACGCCCGCGCCTCGAGCATCGCGTCGATCGGCGTCACCCGCCGGTAGTCCACGTGCAGGTACGCGGTCCGGCTGTCGGGCCGGCCCGCGGCCGAGACCACCATGCCGAAATGCCAGTCGTAGAACAGCGGTATCACGCCGCCGTGGACGGCGTCATTGCCGCCGACATGGAAGCGGCTGAACTGCCCTTGCATTTTCACTTCGTCCGGTCGGGACGACACCACCTGCCACGGTGGCATCAGCGGGTGGCCGTTACCCGGCAGATTGGGCGCCCGGCCCGCAGGCACGATACCGGCGGGCGCCTGATGCCCCTCCAGTCGCGCGCACAGCTCCTCGAGGAGAGTAGCGCCGTCGTTCCACAGCTCGGCGTCGGGATCGCTGGAGACGGTGACGTCCTGCAAACGGCGCACTGCTGCGATGAAGCGGCCCATCTCCGGGGAACCGAGAGTCGGTTTGACCCTGGCGAATTCGCGGATGTGATCCTCGGTGTCGGTCACTGGGCGGCTACTTCCAGCTGTTGATCAGCTCGTCGGTGGTGGTGATCGTCGCCAGCAACGACAACGTGTTGTCGATGATCGCATTCGCATAGTCGGTGGGGATGCCTGCCACCGCGTCACGCGGCAGGACGACGCGGTACGCGGCGTTGACGGCATCCATCACCAAATTGGTGATCGCGACGTTCACCGACACCCCGACCGCGACGATCGTCGACACCCCCAGATTGCGCAGCACAGCGTCCAGGTCGGTGCCGCCCATCGGGCCGATGCCGTGCCACCGGCGCAGCACGACGTCGGACGGTTCCGGGCCGAGTTCGGGCAGCAGTTCGGCACCGGGCGTTCCGGGGGCGATCGCGACACCGCCGCCCATCGCGAAGATCTTCGCGTTGTGATTGGCCCCGCGTCCGTCGGGACGGCGCTGGACGAGGCAATGCACAACGCTCGCACCGGCATTGCGGGCCGCAGGCAGCAGTTTGGCAATGTTCGGGACGGCCTCGCGGCGGGCCTCTTTCGCCAGGGCTTTGAGTCCGGCGTCGGGGCCGACGACCGCGCCCTGGCACTCCTGCGTGACGATCGCGGTGTGGCCGGGCGCCGCGATCGCGGCGAGGTCGCCCTTTTTGTCCGGCGTCATACCGAAGTAGGCACCTCGTAAAACTGCGTCGCCCATTTCCGCATCGCCATGTAGGGCTTCGCGTCGACCTTGGACAACGCGGGGTTCTCGACGTACTCCTGGTAGCGCCAGATGTTGAGGTCGTCCCACACTGTCCCCATGAACTGCTTCTCCACCTTCTTTCGCACCTCTTCCGGTGGCACGTCGGAGGTGTCACCGGGCAACCGCGGCCACCAGATGGAATAGAACATGTCCGAACAGCCGTCCTCGACGGGCGTGCACGCGAAGATCAGGCGATGGTTCGAGGAGCCCTCGAATGCACTGATCGCGAAGCCCAATCCGGAGAAGTGACTGTGGATGTACAGCGCCATCTTGTCGGGGTCGTCGCTGCGCGCATCGGGCCAACCGGTCAGAAAGCGCCATTCCTCGTCGACGGCTTCCCAGTTCAAGCAGACCGGGGTGACGGTGGCCCCATGGACGTAGTGGAAATGGGCGCTGTCGGGGCCGTTCTCCGCGACGATCTGCGGATGCACCGGCTCGCGTTCCGCGCGGCTCGAAAACTCCGGATACGGGCGGTAATACGCGTCTTCGTCGGTCGGGAACTGCGGGAACTTGCGGAACAGATCAGGGAGCTCCCACCGCGGCGGCTCGCCCTCGGGGTGATGCCAGGCGAACACGCAGCCGTATTGCTCCACGACGGGATAGACGCGCAGCCGCAGCGCTTTATTGGGCCGGTCGGGTTGGTAGGGGATGTAGCGGTTGGTGCCGTCGGGTCCCCACCGCCAACCATGGAAAGGGCATTCGACGCAGTCGCCGACGACCTTGCCGCCGTGGCCGATGTGCGCGCCGAGATGCCGGCAGTGTGCGGAGAGCACGTGCAGTTCACCGGACTCGTCGCGGTAGGCCACCAGGTCGTCGCCGAAGTACCGCAATGGCCGCGTCTCACCGGTGGGAAATTCCGCGGACCAGCCGATCATGAACCAGCCGGTGACCTTCCAGGTGAACGGTACTTTCATTCTGAAGCCGCCTCCTCATCCGCAGACTAATAGAAGAGCTTACAGTAGCGGTTTCAGGAAGTGCCAGACCGCGATGTTCGGCCGAAACCGTCCGGCGGCCCGCCGAGATACTGTAATACTTACAGTATCTCCCCTACGGACGTGAGGTGCTCATCTGTGACGACATCCGACACCGCCCGCTTCGACGCAATCGTCATCGGGGCCGGGTTCTCCGGCTTGTACGCGCTGCATCGACTCCGGGAGCAGGGGCTGCGGACCGTCGTGCTGGAGAAGGCCGAGAACGTAGGCGGCACATGGCTGTTCAACCGGTATCCGGGCGCGCGCTGTGACATCGAGAGCATCGAGTACTCCTATAGCTTCTCCGACGAGATCCAGCAGGAGTGGGTGTGGACCGAGACGATGCCGCGCCAGCCCGAGATCGAGGCGTACCTGAACTTCGTCGCCGACCGCCTTGATCTCCGGCGCGACATCCGGTTTCACACCGAGGTCACCGCGATGGCCTTCGACGAGATCGCCGCCGAGTGGGAGGTGCGGACGGCGACGGGGGAGGTCCTCACCGCGCCGTTCGTCGTCGCGGCGACGGGCATCTTGTCGGTGCCGAAGGAACCGGAGATCCCCGGCATGGGTTCCTTCGAAGGGCTTTCGTTGCACACCAGTCGGTGGCCCGAGCACGACGTCGACCTCACCGGCAAACGGGTCGGTGTCGTCGGCACCGGTTCCACCGGCGTGCAACTGATCCCGGTCGTGGCCGTGCAGGCCGCCCACCTCACGGTGTTCCAGCGATCACCCGCCTACACGCTGCCGTGGCAGGTGCGCCCATTCGACGACGGTGAACTCGACGAACTCAAGGCGAACTACGCCGACATCCGGATGGCACAGCGGCAGCACGCGGTGGGTGCGGCGCGGCTGAGCGCGTTCTCGGTGATGTTCGAGATGATGACTAAGCCGCCGCTGAAGTCCGCGTCGCGTGAGGAGCAACTGCGCGCCGTCGACGAGGGCGGCGTCATCGGTGCGCTCAGTTGGGGCGACGTGTTCTTCGACATCGAGGCCAACCAGATGGCGGCCAAGCTCTACGGCGAGGCGGTGGCGCGGATCGTCGACGACCCCGCGACCGCGGCCGCGCTGACACCCACGCATCCGTTCGGGTGCAAACGCCCGATCATCGACCAGGGCTACTACGAAACGTTCAACCGCGACAACGTGACGCTCGTCGACCTGCGCAAGGGGCCGATCGTCGAGGTGACCCCGACGGGGATCCGCACCGAGCAGGGCGACCACGAACTCGACGTGATCATCTATGCCACCGGCTTCGACGCCATGACGGGGGCGATGACCCGGATTTCGGTCACCGGTCGAGACGAACAGTGCCTGGCCGACTTCTGGACGACGGAGGGGCCGTACGCATACCTGGGCATCGCGGTGGCCGGCTTCCCGAACCTGTTCATCATCCAGGCCCCCGGAAGTCCCGCCCCGGCAAGTAATTTCGTGACCGCGCTCGAACAACACGTCGAATGGATCGGCGAATGCATCGAGTACCTGGGAGCTAACGGATACCGCACCATCGAAGCGTTGCCCGACGCCCAGCGCGAGTGGATCGAACACGCGACATCGCTCGTTGCGCCGACAGTGCTCGTCCACCCGACGTGCAACTCCTGGTACAACGGCGGCAATGTGCCCGGCAAGAAGCGAATGTACATGGGTTACACCGCAGGCATTCCCGAGTACCGGCGTCGGTGCGACGAGGTCGCCGACGGCGGCTACACAGGGTTCAAGCTCGGATGAGGACGCCCGAGCGCGTGTACCGCATCGGCCGGGACTTCGCCGGTGTGGTGCCGCGGGCACATGCTGCGGTCAGCGAGCCGGGTGGCTGGCATCCGCTGTCGCGCGGCGGTGCCAGGCAACTGGGCGAGGTCGTGCTCGACGAACTCGCGCTGACCGGAATGACGCTGACCGCGCCGCCCCCGAAGCTGGAGCGCAACGTCGGGTCCTGCGCGGCCGCCGCCGACGAACTGACCGGCTTGGGCGTGGTGGGTGTGCACGCCGAACCGGATCCATTGCAGCCGAGAATGATCCGGCGACGCCGGTTCGGGCGGGCCAGGTATGAGCAACTGGTGTTCGAGCATGACCCGCACCTGCCAGCGTGCTTGGCCGCCGAGGGATTCGGCGGCCCTACCACCGCCATGGTGCATCTGTGCCGAAGCGGTGACGAGGCGCGGCCGTGGCTGGTGTGGGTGCACGGCGCCGGCCAGGGCCAGCCGATCGACCTGGTGTTCTCGCGGGCGCGCCGTCTGCAGGAGCGCCTCGGGTACAACATCGCGTTGCCGGTGCAGCCGGGCTGCGGGGCCCGACGCAACAGGTGGCCGGTCTATCCGAACATGGATCCGCTGAACAACCTGGCGGGCATGATCCGCGTGGTGTCCGAGGTGCGGGCCGTGCTTCGGTGGTTGCGGCCGCAGGCGAGTGCCCTTGCGGTGTCCGGGGTTTCGATGGGCAGCCCGGTGGCGAGCCTGGTTGCTCACCTCGAACCAGTCGATGCCGTCGCCCTGTACACCCCGATCTTCGGTCTCAACGCGATGATCGCCGCGCACCTGGGCCGTTGGGGGCCGTCGGTGCGAGACACCATCGGCCTGTTGCGGTCGGAACCCGTCGAGCGGGTGATGTCGGTCGTCGACTACCAGGCCGTCGAACCGTCCGCGCCGCCCGACCGCAGGTTGATCGTCGGAGCCTGGCACGACCAGATGGCCCGACGGGAGCCCGCCGAGCAATTGCACGAACGGTGGGGCGGCGAGTTGTACTGGCACCGCGGGAGTCACGTCGGCCACCTGTTCGCCGGCGGGGTGCAGCACGCGTCGGAGCGGTTTCTGGCGTCGGTCAAGGACGGGGCCAGTTGATGACGGCGACCACGGCCGCGGTGCCCGGGGGTATCGACGAAGTCGACGCGGATTGGCTGACCGAGGCGCTTCGCGCCGACGCAGGAATCGACGGAGCGGTGGTCGAGGCTGTGCATGCCGAACAGATCGCGATGGACAGCGGCTTTTCGTCGCTGCTGTACCGGCTGCATCTGACGGGCACCGGCGTGCCGGCCACGCTGATCGTGAAGCTGCCGGCGGAGTCGGAGGCGCGCGGGGCGATGGAGTTGCTCGGCGGGTACCGGCGCGAGTTGGCCTTTTATCGCGATGTCGCAGCGCACGCACCGATGGAAACGCCGCGCGTGTACACCGCCCGGATGACCGATGGCGGAGTGGATTTCGTGCTGTTGCTCGAGGACCTGTCGGACTGGGACAACGCCGACCACTTGGCGGGGCTGACGATGGACCGAGCCCGCGTTTGCATCGGCCAGTTGGCGGGACTGCACGCGTGGTCCTGCGGACGCGTTGTTTTGGAGCAGTTTCCTAGCATCGACACCCCGATCGCGCGGGACCTGCTGTTGCCCGCTTTCGGGCCCGGATGGGAGATCTACCGCGCGCAGACCTCGGCTGTGGTACCGGCTGCAGTGGCCGCGTTCGCGGAGCGTTTCGCCGAGCGCGCGGTACAGGCGCTGCCAGTGCTGACCGAACGCGACATGCTGCTGCACGGCGACATCCGCGCCGACAACCTGTTCTTCGCCGGTGATCGGATGAAGGTGGTGGACTTCCAGTTCGCCGCCCGCGGCGCGGGTGCAGCGGACGTGGCGTACCTGGTGACCCAGGGCCTGCCCAGCACCGCCAGGGTGGGACACGACGAGGCGCTCGTCCGCGAGTATCTCGAGCACATGTCGGCGGGAGGCGTCAGGGACTACCGGTTCGACGAAGCGTGGCGTCACTATCGTTTTGCGGCCGTCTACCTGATGGTTTTGCCGGTCATCACGCTCAACGGCTGGGCAGCGCTGCCGGAACGGTCACGGCAACTGTGCTTGACGCTCACCGATCGGGCGGTGGCCGCGATCGACGATATCGGCGCCCTGGAGGTGTTCGCATGACCCGGTCCGCCCGAGAGGTGGTGGAGCTCTACAACCTGGTGGTGTGGAATCAGCGTGACTGCGCGCTAGCCGAGGAGCTGTTGGGCGAGAACGTGATTCGTCACGAGGTGGGGGAGGCGCAGACCTTGACCCATGAACAGGCGGTGCGTCGCGTCGTCGACATGTGGGAGGTGACCGAGAGGATTCGCTTCGACCTGAACCTGGTGGTGGCGGGCGACGACGGCGAGCACGTTGCGATCGTGTACGAGTCCCCGATGAAGTTGAAGGACGGGACGGAGACCACGATCGGCAGTATGGAAGTCTTCCGGGTAGTCGACGGCAGGATCGTCGAAGTGTGGAACTGCGGCTACAAACAAGGAGTCTGGGCGTGAACAACCGGGTGCTCGACGAACTGGGCTACTACCTGTTGGCCGGCGCCGGTGGTGAAGGGCCGGCCACGCTGATCGACGAGGCCCGCCGCGGCGAGGAGCTCGGTTTCGGTACCGCCTTCATCTCCGAGCGGTGGAACGTCAAGGAGGCGTCGTCGCTCGCCGGCGCCGCGTGTGCGGTGACGTCGCGCATGCAGATCGCCACGGCGGCAACTAATCACAACACCCGTCACCCGCTGATCACCGGCTCGTGGGCGACCACGATGCACCGGCTCTCCGGAGGCCGCTTCACGCTCGGGATCGGGCGCGGTATCGGGGCGATCTACGGCGCGTTCGGGATCCCGGCCGTGACCACTGCGCAGATGGAGGACTTCGCCCAGGTGATGCGCCGGTTGTGGCAGGGCGAGCTGATTTTCAATCACGACGGCCCGATCGGCAAGTACCAGGTGCTGTTCCTCGATCCGGATTTCCGCGAGGACATTCGGCTGGCCATCGTGGCGTTCGGCCCGCAGACGCTGGCGTTGGGCGGTCGGGCGTTCGACGACGTCGTCCTGCACACCTACTTCACGCCGGAGACGCTGCAGCGCGCGGTCAAGACGGTCAAGGACGCCGCGGAGCAGGCGGGCCGTGACCCGGCCAGTGTGCGGGTGTGGTCGTGCTTCGCGACGGTCGGCGATCATCTGCCCGAGGAGCTGCGGCTGAAGAAGACGGTTGCCCGATTAGCGACCTATCTGCAGGGCTACGGCGATCTCCTGGTCAACACCAACGGCTGGGATCCAGCGGTCCTGCAACGTTTCCGGGACGACAAGGTGGTGCAGTCGATCCCCGGCGGCATCGACCACAAGGCGACACCCGAGCAGATCGAGCACATCGCCACCTTGATTCCGGGTGAGTGGCTGGAGCCTGCTGCCACCGGCTCGGCGCAGCAGTGTGTCGACCGCGTCCGCAAGGAGTTCGACTACGGCGCCGACGCGGTCATCATGCACGGCGCAACCCCCGATGAGCTCGAACCGATCGTCACCGCCTACCGCTCTAGCGAGTGATTTCGGTGCGCTACCAGTCGCTCACCGACACGTAGCGCACCGAAATCGCCTGTCTCAGGGCGTGATCGCCGTACGGGAGACTGGCTCCGCCGCGGCCTGCCGACTGTAGATGGCTCGCTGCAGTCCCGCCAGCAGAGCGTTGCGGGTCTCCTCGGGATGGATGAGGTCGTCGAAGCCGAGGTGGCCGGCCGAGCGGAAGGACGCCTCGACCTCCATCTTCCGGAGCCGTGCCTCGACATCCTCGGCGGCGTGCGAGGCCTTACTGAGCGCGGCTGCGCTCATCGCGCCCATCGTGGCGCCGGGGTACGCGAATGTCGCGCTCTGATTGTCAAACCCCAACAGCGACATAACCATCGACCCGAAGCCATACGCTTTGCGCAACGTGACATGAAGCTTGACCGTCGTCGCCGCGGTCTGCGCGGCGAACATCCGCGCACCGCTGCGCAGTACGCCCGCCTTCTCCGACCGGCTGCCGGGCAGCATCCCGGGATTGTCGGCCAGAAACACGATCGGCAGGTGAAACGAGTCGGCGACGGTGATGAAGTGGGCGGCCTTGTCCGCGGCGTCGGCGTCGATGGAGCCGGCGATCACCTGCGGTTGGTTGGCGACCACCGCGACGGGATGGCCGCCGAGATGGGCGAGCGCGCAGATGATCGCGGGCCCGAACTTGGGCTGAACCTCGAACCAGTCCGGGCGGTCGAACACGACGTCGAGCACGCGCCGCATGTCGTACACGCGCCGGTTGCCGCGCGGCACGATGCCGAGCAGTTCGGGCGTCGGTCGCGCTTCGGTGGCTTCGTCGGCGGGCAACGACTCCGGATACGACCAGGCGCTGGCCGGAAAGTAGGACAGATAGCGGCGGATGTCGTCGAGTACAGCGGCATCGTCGTCGGCGAGGTTGTGGATCACGCCGCTGGCGAGCGCGACGTTCGGTCCGCCCAGGTCTTCCTTCGAGATCTCCTCGCCCGTCGACTCTTTCACTACGGGCGGCCCCGCGGTGAAGATGGCGCCCTGCCGGCTCATGATGGTCCAGTCGCAGACGGGGGCGACGAGCGCGCCGTGGCCTGCGGACGGCCCCAGCAGACCGGCGACCATCGGCACCTTGCCGGAGCATTGCGCTTGGGCGAGCAGGTCCGTCGGCGTGCGCCCGTAGTGCTCGCCGCTGGGCCGAAAACCCGCGCCCTCGAGCAGCATCACCAGCGGAACCCGGTCGCGCAGCGCCAACTCGGCCAGCCGGTACCGCTTGGCATTTCCGCCCGGGCCGATGCTGCCGGCCAGCGTCGTGAAGTCCTCGGCGCCGATCATCACCGGTTTGCCGTCGATCAACCCGGAGCCGGCGACGATGCCGTCGGCGGCGATGTCCCCGCCGCCAAGTGTGCCGAACTCACGGAACGAATCCTCGTCGAGGAGATGGGCTATCCGCGCTCGGGCGTCGAGCTTGCCCTTGCCGCGATGCTTGGCGACGCGCTCGGCCCCGCCCATCTCGTGGGCATGGCGGCGCCGACGGGACAGCTCGTCGAGAGTGGCATGCCAATCGTCGGCCTTGGTCATCACAACTCCTGTCCCCGGATAGGCGATCGTCGCACCCGCCTGCGCTCGTTGACCATACTGAATTGCTTACTGTAGCGTCTACGACCATGCTTAGCGGCGCCGGCCTGAAGGTCGACGGGGCGGTTTCCAGCCAGCTCGCCAACGTCGTCGGTGCAGCGAGCAAACTGCAGCGACGCGGCTACGACGGGTGCTGGACTGCCGAGGTGGCCCACGATCCGTTCCTGCCGCTGACGCTCGCCGCCGAGCACACCGACACCCTGGATCTGGGTACCAGTATCGCGGTCGCGTTCGCCCGTAATCCCATGACAATCGCCAACATCGGATGGGATCTACAGGACTTCTCGCGCGGCCGCCTCATCGTTGGCCTCGGCTCTCAGATCAAGCCGCACATAGAGAAGCGGTTCAGCATGCCGTGGAGCCAGCCGGTGCGTCGCATGCGCGAGTTCGTGTCGGCGATGCACGAGATCTGGACGTGCTGGCGCGACGGCACGAGGCTGGAGTTCGAGGGTGACTTCTACACGCACAAACTGATGACGCCGATGTTCACCCCGGAGCCGCACGACTACGGCTTTCCCAAGGTGTTCCTCGCTGCGGTGGGTGAGGCCATGACCGAGATGGCCGGCGAGGTTGCCGACGGGATGCTGGCGCACGCCTTCACGACCAAACGCTATTTCGCCGAAGTGACCACGCCGGCGTTGCAGCGGGGAATGGCCCGGACGGGCCGACAGCGCAGCGACTTTCAAGTGTCATGTCCGATCTTCGTGGTCACCGGCGTCGAGGAAGGCGAACTGGCGGCTGCCGCCGTCGCCACGCGCAAGCAGATCGCGTTCTACGGTTCGACGCCGGCCTACCGCAAGGTGCTCGAGTTGCACGGCTGGGGTGATCTGCACAC
This sequence comes from Mycolicibacterium sp. ND9-15, assembly GCF_035918395.1. Taxonomy (NCBI): domain Bacteria; kingdom Bacillati; phylum Actinomycetota; class Actinomycetes; order Mycobacteriales; family Mycobacteriaceae; genus Mycobacterium; species Mycobacterium jinjuense. Next base: position 870,858 of record NZ_CP142362.1, on the reverse strand, counting down.
CGAACTGCACCGGTTGAGTCTGGCCGGGCAGTGGGACGCCATGGGCACGTTGATCGACGACGAGGTTCTCGAGGCGTTCGCGGTCGTCGCGACGGTCGACAAGCTGGCGGCAAAGCTTCGGGACCGGTGCGACGGGGTGATCGACCGCGTTCTGATCGGCTTCCCGTCGTCGGTTCCCGAAGAGACTGTCTCCCAGGTAGTTGGAGAGTTGCGCGGCCAGTCGGCCGCATGAGTGAGAGGTCATGATGAGCGCTCGAGTGATCGACCACGCAGCGAAGGTGCTCGCCGACCCCCGGGCCTACGCCGATGAGCCCAGGCTGCACGCCGCCCTGACGCACCTGCGCGCCAACGCCCCGGTGTCGTGGGTGGACGTCCCGGGCTACCGCCCGTTCTGGGCGATCACCAAACACGCCGACATCATGGAGATCGAGCGCGACAACACGCTGTTCACCAACTCGCCACGGCCAGTGCTGATGACCGAGGAGGCCGACGAACAACAGGCGGCGGTCGGCATCAGCACGCTGATCCACCTGGACGACCCGCAGCACCGCGAGATCCGTGCGATCGGGGCCAACTGGTTCCGGCCGAAGGCCATGCGCGCGTTGAAGGTTCGGGTCGATGAACTGGCGAAGCGATACGTCGACGGCATGCTCGAGCGGGGACCGGAATGCGACTTCGTCCAGGAAGTCGCGGTGAACTACCCCCTCTACGTGATCATGTCGATGCTCGGCCTGCCTGAATCCGACTTCCCGCAGATGCTGAAGTACACGCAGGAACTCTTCGGAAACGACGACGAAGAGTTGCAGCGCGGTACGACGAAAGAAGAGCAGATGGGGGCGCTGCTCGAAATGTTCGCCTACTTCACCACCGTGACCGCCTCCCGCCGTGAGAACCCGACCGAGGACCTCGCGTCTGCGGTCGCCAACGCCACGGTCAACGGGGAACCGCTGTCCGACATCGAGACGGTCTCCTACTACGCGATCATCGCCGCTGCCGGTCATGACACCACGAGCGCCGTCGTCTCCGGGGGTCTGCACGCGCTGATCGAACATCCCGATCAGCTGGAACGGTTGCGCGCCAACATGGACCTGATGCCGTTGGCCACCGAGGAGATGATCCGGTGGGTGAGCCCGGTCAAGGAGTTCATGCGGACCGCCCGCGCGGACACCACCGTTCGCGGTGTCCGGATCGCCGAGGGGGAGTCGGTGCTGCTGTCGTATGCGTCGTCCAACCGTGACGAAGACGTCTTCGACGAACCGTTCCGCTTCGATGTCGGTCGTGACCCGAACCGGCACAACGCGTTCGGCTACGGTGTACATTTCTGCCTCGGCGCCGCGCTGGCTCGAATGGAGATCAGCAGCTTCTTCAGCGAATTGGTACCGCGGCTGAAGTCGATCGAGTTGACCGGACCGGCACAGCATATCGCGACGATCTTCGTCGGCGGGCTCAAGCACCTGCCGATCCGCTACGAGTTGACGTAGTTCGGCTCCGGTTGCTGCGACGGCCACGGCGCAAGTTACGCGGCTGCGTCGGGTTCGGGTGGCCTCTTGGGTCGCCGGTGGTGCCGGTTTGCCCGGGGTTGCCGGCTGGGGTCTACGGATTTCGGTGGATACCACAGGGTTTGGCCCAGCGTCTTTTCGTCATAGCGGCGACGTGCTTGCCATTCCTCATCGGATGGGCCCGCGTTCTGGTGGTTGACTTCGCAGGTCATCGTGAGCCGGTCGATGTCGGTGGTGCCCTCCGGCATCCACTCGATGAGGTGGTGCACATCCGAGTGGTAGCCGGGTTGATCGCAGCCCGGGACCGTGCAACCGCCGTCGATGGCGTGTAGCACGATCCGTTGATCCGCCGAGGCCAGCCGTCTGGAGCGGCCCAGGAACAGTGGCCGGCCGCACGTCTCGTCGTAGATGTAGAGGTAATGGTGGGCGTGGGCGGCCAACCGGATCGCGGTTTCCATTGGAACGGTTGATCCGCCGCCGGTCATGGCGAGCCCGGACGCCGATTCCAGTTGTTCCAGCGTCATCGTGACGATGGCGGTGACGGGCAAACCGCGGTGTTGGCCCAGTTCTCCGGAAGCCAGCAGTGCGCGCAGCGCGGCTTTCAGTGCGTCGTGCTGGCGTTGACCGGTGGTGCGGAGATCCCCGGCCGCAGCCATCGGGTCGGGCTCACCGTCCACCGCCGGGATGGGGTCGGCAGCGTTGCACATGCCGGGGCGTGCGAGTTTTGCGAACAGGATCTCAAGGTATGTGCGGGCTTCGGGGTCGACGCAGAACCGGCCGCGGCTCATCCCGTCAGCTTCCTGGGGGCCGAGCACGAACTCGCTGCGCGCCTTACGGCTGCGTTCCCTACTGACGGGGTCACCGTGGGTGGCGTCGTATTCGGCGAGCAGGAGGGCGGCGTCGCGGCGCAGGATCTCGGGGCGCTCGGCCACCGCGACGCCGGTCAGTTCGAGGTCGAAGCGGGTCCGTTCGACGTCGGTGGCGGTGTCGGGGAGTTTGGCGATGGTGTCGCGGATGATGCGGATGTGCTCGTTGCCGATGAGGCCGTGTCTGGCAGCGGCCGCGGATTCGGGCAGCGTGGGTTGCTTCTCGTTGAGATCAGCAGCGGTCGCGATGCGGGCACCAGCCTCTGTCGCCGAGAGGTGAAGCAGGTTGGCCAGGTGGTCACGCAGGCGACCGACCCGAGTGGGCCATTGGACGCGCAGGCCGTTTACGGCGTCGTACCCGACGGTCGACAGCGTTCGCTGAGCGGACTCGACACTGCAGAGCACGGAGTCGAGGACGTCGGCGGGCAGGTCGTTGAACGGCAGTTCGGCCAACTCGGCGACCGCAGCGTGCAAGCGGGCCTGCCGAGCCGCCACGTCGTCGAGATCCACCGCCGCCACCTCCTGATTCGAAACTGTGTTCGAGTATGTCAGGCGGGTGTGACATGAGAAGCTCGGTTTGGCTTCGCCACCGGAAGACGACAGTAAGGTCCCTAAAGGGGGATGAAATGAAAGTCCCCGCCGTAGATCGAACCGTCGAGAGAGACTGAGCGCTTGAGCACTCTGGGCAACTTCGTGTGGTCCATCGCCGACCAACTGCGTGGCGTCTACAAGCCGCACCAATACGGCAACGTCATCCTGCCGATGACGATTCTGCGTCGGCTGGATTGCATCATGGAACCGACCCGCGCCGACGTGCGCGTGCTGGCTCAGAAGTACGACAACCCCGGCGCGCTGACGGTCCAGGTCAAGCGCAAGACTGGCCTGGGCTTCTACAACACCAGCGAATACGACTTTCAGTCCTTGCTGGCCGAACCCGAGGGCCTGCGGGCAAACCTCGTCGACTATTTGACGAAATTCTCGTCGAACATCGACGTGTTCGAGCGCTTCAAGTTCGAGAACGAACTGGCGACGCTGGAAGAGAAGAACCGGCTGTTCCTCGTCGTGTCAAAATTTGCCGAAGTTGACCTACATCCCGACGTCGTGCCGAATGCCGCGATGGGAGATCTATTCGAGGAGTTGATCCGCAAGTTCGCGGAGGCCTCGAACGAGGAAGCGGGCGAGCACTACACGCCGCGCGATGCGATCCGGCTCATGGTCGACCTGCTGTTCGCCGAGAATAGTGTGGCGCTACTCGAACCCGGCACGGTGCGCTCCATCTACGACCCGACGGCCGGTACCGGGGGAATGCTGTCGGTGGCCGAGGAGCGGCTGTTGGAACGCAACCCCGACGCCCGGCTGGCGCTGTATGGGCAGGAGATCAACGACCAGTCGTACGCGATCTGCAAGTCCGACATGATCGCCAAAGGGCAGGACGCCTCCAACATCCGGCTCGGCGACACCCTCGCCGAGGATCTGTTCGCCGGGAGGACCTTCGACTTCTGCATGTCCAATCCGCCCTACGGCGTGGATTGGAAGGCGGCCGAGAAGCAGGTCAAGGAGGAACGCCAGCGCGATGGCGCCTACGGCCGTTTCGGCCCGGGCCTGCCCCCCGTGTCCGACGGTCAGATGCTGTTTCTGATGCACCTCGCCAGCAAGATGCGGCCCGAGCACGAAGGCGGGGGACGGGCCGGCATCGTGCTCAATGGCTCGCCGTTGTTCAACGGCGGCGCGGGGTCGGGTCCGTCGGAGATCCGGCGCTGGCTGCTCGAGGAGGACGTGGTCGACGCCATCGTGGCGCTGCCGACCAACATGTTCTTCAACACCGGCATCGCCACGTACGTCTGGATTCTCGACAACACCAAGCGCCCTGAGCGCAAGGGCAAGGTGCAGCTGATCGACGCGACGTCGTTCTGGACGAAGATCCGCAAGAATTTGGGGTCAAAGAATCGTGAGATCGATGCCGATGCGCGTAAGAAGATCCTGGCGCTCTACGACGCATTCGAGGATTCTGAGCACTCGAAGGTACTGAACAGCAATGCCTTTGGGTACTGGACGATCACGGTCGAGCGGCCTTTGCTCGACGATGACGGTAATCCGATCCCCGATCGCCAAGGCAGCCCGAGACCCGATGCGAAGAAGCGCGACACGGAAAACGTGCCGTTCACTTACGGCGGCAACGAACGTGGCGGCGAGGGCGTGGCTGAGACGGTCAAGGCGTACCTCGAGACCGAGGTCCTGCCGCACGTTCCGGATGCGTGGGTTGACCACGGGAAAACCAGGGTGGGGTACGAGATTCCGTTCACGCGGCATTTCTACAAGTACGTGCCGCCGAGGCCGCTCACGGAGATCGACGCTGACTTGGAAGCGCAGGTGGCGAAGATCTTGGGCTTGTTGCGGCAGGTGGAACAGCGTTGAGCTCCGCATCGCGAAAGCCGTCCGGGCTTTCATGGACACCGACAGTGCCGTCTCATTGGGATGTCGCCAACATCCGGCGCTTTGCGCAGATGAAAACGGGACATACTCCAAGCAGGTCCAATCCAGAGTATTGGTGGGACTGCTCGATTCCGTGGTTCACGTTGGCAGATGTTTGGCAATTGCGCGACGGCAAGCGGATGTACATAGAGTCGACGGAGAATCAGATAAGCCAGCTGGGGCTCGCTAACTCGGCGGCGGAGTTGCTCCCCGAAAGGACTGTCGTGCTGTCGCGAACAGCGTCGGTTGGATTCAGCGGAATCATGAAGCGACCAATGGCGACGAGTCAGGATTTCTGGAACTGGGTCTGCGGGCCACGTCTGCTGCCAGAGTTCTTGGTCTATGTCTTTCGTGGCATGCGCGCAGAGTTCGAGGCCTTGATGATCGGCTCTACGCATAAGACCATTTACCAGCATGTCGCCGCGGCAATCAGAATCCCCGTGCCCCCCATCGAAGAGCAACAGGCGATTGCCGACTTCCTCGACCGTGAGACCATTGGTATCGACACGCTGACTCAGGAGCAGTATCGACTCAACGATATGCTGCGTGAACGGCGCGATGCAGCGTGGGCGGGCGATCTTGACCAGATTGCGTTGCAGGCGCCCATGATCCAACTGCGCAGAGTGATTGAGTCGATCATCGATGGTCCCTTCGGCTCCTCGTTGACATCTGCGCACTATGTGGAAAGTGGTGTACGAGTAATCCGCCTAGGCAACATCGGAATTAACGAGTTTAAGAACGAGGATATGGCGTTTATCTCGTCCGACTACGCTGCGACGCTGTTAGCTCATGCCGTACACGCGGACGACGTCGTGGTGGCTGGCCTCGGAGATGAGAGAATGCCCCTCGGCCGGGCATCCGTAGTCCCGGACATCGGCCCCGCGATAGTCAAAGCCGACTGTTATCGAATTCGGCCCACGCGCGCGATTCTCCCCAGCTACCTGGCCTGGGCGCTTTCAGCCCCGCCAACGCGAAACCAGATGGCTCTCCTCGCACGCGGAGCAACCCGTATGCGTCTCAACACATCTGTAGTGCGTGAAGTGGCAATTCCTGTGCCGGAAATTGAAACACAGAGACAAATTGTCGCGCAATCTCGGCAGCAACTCGCCAAGATCGACACCCTCATCGCTGAGACCGAGCGGTTCATCGAACTATCGAAGGAACGTCGCGCCGCGCTGATCACCGCGGCGGTGACGGGGCAGATCGATGTTAGGGGAGAGGCGGCCTGACTTGGCTGACTTCCACGAAATCGCCTTCGAAACAGAGCTTTGCGAGTACCTGGCGAAGCACGACTGGCTGTACTCCGCCAATGACAAGGGGTACGACAAAGAACGGGCGCTGTTCCCCGGGGATGTCATCGGATGGCTCGAGGATACCCAGCCCGACGAACTCGCCAAGGTCGTCAAGCCGGGCCCCCACGAAGAAAAGCAGAGAAGCCAACTGCTCGACCGTCTCACCAAAGTGCTCGACAGCCCGATCGCCAACGGCGGCGGCACCATCAACGTGCTACGCGGTGGATTCCAGTCCGCGCCAGCGCGATTCGCCATGAGCGAGCCCAAGCCTGAGAGCACCAAGAATCCAGCGACGGTCAAGCGTCACGAGCAGGTGCGACTGAGGGTGATGCGCCAAGTGCATTTCTCCACCGCCGACACGCGCAGTATTGACCTGGTCTTCTTCGTCAACGGTATCCCGGTCGCCACCGCCGAACTCAAGACCGACTACACCCAGTCGGTGGCCGAGGCCATCCGGCAGTACAAGAAGGACCGGCTGCCGAAGGACAAGGGCACCGGCCACGTTCAACCCCTACTCGGCTTCGGGAACCGGGCGGTCGTGCATTTCGCCCTTTCCAACGACGAAGTCTGGATGACCACGCGGCTTGCCGGCGACGACACCCACTTCCTGCCGTTCAACATGGGTTGCGGCGGCGGCAAGGGAAACCCGCCCAACCGCCACGGATCGGAGACGTCGTACCTGTGGGAGCGCGTCCTGCAACGCGAGGCGTGGCTCAACATCCTGCATCGCTTTGTGCTCGTCGAGGAGCAGGGGATCGTCTTCCCCCGCTTTCACCAGTGGGAAGCCGTCACCAAACTCGTCGAAACCACCGCCGCCGAAGGCCCGGGCCACCGCTACCTGATCCAGCACTCCGCGGGTTCCGGCAAGACCAAATCGATCGCCTGGACCGCGCACCGGCTCGCGCGGCTGCAAGTCGACAACGTGCCGGTGTTCGACTCGGTCATCGTCGTCACCGACCGCAACGTCTTGGACTCGCAATTGCAGGCCGCGATCCGGCAGATCGACCGGAAGACGGGATTCGTCGCCACGATCGACGCCGACACCGCGAGACGTGAAGGCGGCTCGAAATCCAACCTGCTCGCCAAGACGCTTCAGGACGGCAAGCGGATCATCGTCGTCACCATCCAGACATTCCCGTATGCCATGAACGAGATCCGAAAGAGCAAGGGACTCAAGGGTAAAAAGTTCGCCGTCATTGCCGACGAGGCGCACTCGTCGCAGTCCGGTCAGGTCGCCGCCAACCTAAAAAGGGTTCTGAGCGCAGAGGAACTCCAGGAGATCGAGAACGGCGGCGCGATCGATATCGAGGCGGTGCTCGCCGCAGAGGCTTCGGAGCGGGCGTCCAGCGAGAACATCTCCTACTATGCGTTCACCGCGACACCCAAAGGCAAGACGCTCGACATGTTCGGCCGCAAGCCCGACCCAGATGACCCCGAGTCGCTGCCCGAGCCCTTCCACGTCTATTCCATGCAACAGGCGATCGAAGAGGATTACATCCTCGACGTGCTCGCCGGTTATCACTCGTACCGCACGGCGTTTCAGATTGCAGAGAAGGTCAAAGGCGCAACACAAGTCAAGGAAGTCGAACAGTCCGAGGCGACCAAGCAAGTCATGCGCTGGGTGAAACTCAACCCGCAGACCATCAACCAGAAGGCCGCCGTCATCGTCGAGCACTTCCACGACAACGTCGCGCACATCCTCGAAGGCCACGCCAAGGCGATGATCGTGGCCGACTCGCGCAAGGCCGCAGTCCGTTACAAGTTTGAGGTCGACAAGTACATCGCGGTCAAGTCCGCCAAGGACCCCACCTATGCGTTCCGCACTCTGGTTGCGTTCTCCGGTGCCGTCGATGACCCCGAGTACGGGCCGGAGCCCTTCACCGACGCAAACCTCAACCCGGGCGTCTACGACCTCGCCAAGACCTTCCACGGTGACGACTACAAAATCATGATCGTCGCCAATAAATTCCAGACCGGCTTCGACGAGCAGCTGCTGTGCGCAATGTACGTCGACAAGCAGCTGTCCGGTGTGACTGCGGTGCAGACACTTTCACGGCTCAACCGTACCCACCGCCGCCCCTCGGGTTTGACGAAGACAATTGAGGACATCTTCATCCTCGACTTCGTCAACGAACCCGCCGAGATCCGCAAGGCCTTCGAGCCCTACTTCACCACCGCGTTCCTGGAGACATCTACCGATCCCAACCTGGCTTATGACATCTCCAACAAGCTCGATCAGGCCGGCATATTCACCTCTGAGGAGGTCGACAAGGCAGCCGAGGCCTACGTCAAGGGCGGCCACGAGGCTTTGCGTGCGGTCACCGGGGCGGCGAAGAAGCGCTTCGCGCAGCGGTACAACGCTGCGATCGCCGACGACGACAGGGCAGCCCGCGACGAGCTCGACATGTTCCGCAAGGACGTCGGCTCGTTCGTGCGGGTGTACGACTTCATGAGCCAGGTGATCGACTACGGCGACGTCGAACTCGAGAAGCGGGCCATCTTTCTGCGGCTGCTCGAGCGGGAGATACGCGGCACCAACTACACGGCGCCGATCGATTTGTCCGACCTGACGCTGAAGAACGTCAGGACGCTCGACAAGGGCAAGACCGATCTGTCACTCGGAAAGGACAGGGTCGGGCTGAAGGGTGTCACTGCGGCCGGGTCGGGCACGAAGCGCGACCCTAAACTCGTTGCGATGCAAGCCGTTATTGACCGACTTAACGACCTCTTCGGCGACGAAGATCTGGTCGAGGACAACAACGCGTCGTTCGTCGAGGCGCTGCTGCGGACGCTGCTGTCGGATCAAGCGCTGTTGCAGCAGGCCAAAGCCAACACGCCCAAGCAGTTCGCCGAAAGCCCCGACCTGTGGGACTCGGTGCTTGCGGCCGTCGCGGACAACCAGGGTGCCCACAACAAGCGGGCCGAGTACTTCTACGGGGAAGGCGCCGAGGTCGGACACATCATCCGCGACATCGCATGGATGGTGTATGAATATGCAACACAACCGGAAGTCAGCGAATCTGCCCCATAGCGTCTTAACAGCAGCGCGCGTCCGGATTGGCGTCGGTGGCGGCGTGCCGCAAGCGCCAGTACTCCCGCTCCGAGAGCACCGGTTCGCCCGGATGGGTGCGCAACCGGTGTTCGACGTAGCGCCGGTAGTGGGTGTCGCCCATCAGGTCCCCTACGAATGTGCCCCAGTACCAACCGATCTTGCGTGCGATTTCGATAACGCGTCCCACTGCTTCTGCACCTCCTTCTCGGGCTTGGTCATGATGAGGCCCGACGGCCCGAAGATCCGTGAGGGGATCGGTACGTCCTCGGTTGTCGGCAAGGCGGTGCCGCGCAGGAATCGGATCACCATGATCACCCCGGCGATGAACACGATCAGCACCAGCAGCGCGAACACGATCGACAGCGTGCCCTGGATGAAGGTGTTGCGGATTACCGCGTCGAGTTGGTCCGCGTTCTTGGCCGCGCCGAACGCCGTCTCACCCGCCTCCTTGGCATTGCGGTATTGGAAGTGCTGGGTCCAATAGCCGACCTTGGGATCGCCGGAGAAGATCTTCTGGAACGACGCCGTCATCGTCACCGTCAGGTCCCACAGCAACGGAACCCCGGGTATCCAGGCCCATTTCAGCAGTCCCTTCTTCACCACCACGACGGTCACGACCGTCAGCGCGATGGCGGCAAGCAATTGGTTGGCGATGCCGAACAACGGGAACAGCGTGTTGATGCCGCCGAGTGGATCGGTAACGCCCATCAGCAGAATGCTGCCCCACGCCGCAACCACGATCAGGCTGCAAATCCACGCTCCGACACGCCAACTCGGATCCCTCAGCTTGCGCAGCGGACCACCCAGGTTGCTCACGCCGTCGGAGAGCATGAACCGCGCGACCCGGGTGCCCGCGTCGACGGTGGTGAGGATGAACAGCGCCTCGAACATGATCGCGAAGTGGTACCAGAACGCCTTGAGCGCGTCCCCGCCGAAGACCTTGCTCAACACGTCGGACATGCCGAACGCCAGCGTCGGTGCGCCACCGGTTCTGGAGACGATCGACTCCTCGCCGACGCTCTCCGCGGCGCTGGCGATCTGCTCGGCGGTGACCGGCGGGCCGTCGATCGGCAGGCCGTTGACGTAGGCCGCCGCCGTCTCTGCGGTGGCCCCCGTCGCAGCCGCGGGCGCATTGATCGCGAAGTACAGGTGCTGGTTGATGATCGCCGCGGTGATAAGCGCCATGATCGCGACGAACGACTCGGTCATCATCCCGCCGTAGCCGATCAGCCGCATCTGCCCCTCCTTCTCGAGGAGCTTGGGCGTGGTGCCCGACGAGATCAGTGCGTGAAAGCCCGACAGCGCACCGCAGGCGATCGTGATGAACAGGAACGGGAACAGCGATCCCGCGAACACCGGGCCGGTGCCCTCGCCGGCGAACGCCGAAACCGCCGGCGCCTCCATGACCGGGCGGGCGAGCAGGATCCCGATGGCCAGCAACCCGATGGTGCCGACCTTCATGAACGTCGACAGGTAATCCCGGGGCGCCAGCAGGAACCACACGGGAAGCACCGAGGCGGCGAAGCCGTAGATGATGATCGCCCACGACAGGGTCACCTTCGACAACGTGAACCAGTCGGTGCCCCAGGATGTTTCGGCCACCCACCCGCCGGCGACAACCGCAAGCAGGAGCAGGGCGACGCCGATCACCGACACCTCGGAGACCCGGCCGGGCCGGAGGAAGCGCAGATAGAGGCCCATGAAGATCGCGATCGGAATCGTCATCGCGATCGAGAACACGCCCCACGGACTCTCGGCCAAGGCGCCGACGACCACCAGGGCGAGGACCGCCAGCAGGATCACCATGATGACGAGCACGCCGACGATGGCTGCCACGCCACCGATGGTCCCGAGTTCGTCGCGGGCCATCTGCCCGAGCGAGCGGCCGCGTCGACGAGTCGAGATCGAGAGCACGAGATAGTCCTGCACGCAGCCCGCCACGACCGCACCGATGATGATCCAGATGGTGCCGGGAAGATAGCCCATCTGCATTGCCAGCACAGGGCCGACGAGCGGGCCGGCGCCGGCGATCGCCGCGAAGTGGTGACCGAACAACACCCGCCGATCGGTCGGCATGTAGTCGGTGCCGTTCTCGAATAGCTCGGCGGGCGTGGCGTTGTCGTCGCGTGGACGCACGATCTTCATCTCGATGAACCGGGCGTAGAACCGGAAGCCGATGACGTATGTGCAGATCGCGGCGATAACGAACCACACTGCGTTGATTGTCTCGCCGCGGAAGAACGCGATCACCGCCCACGCGAGCGCGCCGAGCACGGCGATGATCCCGAAGACGATCCGGTGTCTGACGGTGATCGGTGAGCGGTCGATGATCGCGATCGGGGGCAAATCCTTGTCGGTCCGGATGTAGGTGACGTCGCCTTCGGTTTCCTCTGTGTGCTCGGACGAAGCGGTTGGAGATGCCATGGGGCGATCCTTCCATCGGCCGCGACGGTCACGTGCCGAAACGGCGCCTTTAGCTTCCGCGCTGGTAGAAGGCGCGGACCGTGTCGATGGTGTCCGCTTCCGCGGGGCTCTTGTCGTCGCGGTAGCGCAGCACCCGCGCGAATCGCAGTGCCATCCCGCCGGGATACCGCGACGAACCCTGCACGCCGTCGAACGCGATCTCGACGACTTGTTCGGGTCGCACCCGCACGACGTAACCGTCGGCCGGTCCGTCGGCCAACTCGAGAAACCGCGTGGTCTGCCATTCGAGCATCGCGTCGGTCATGCCCTTGAAAGTCTTTCCGAGCATGACGAATTCGCCTGTCTCGGGATCTCTGGCTCCGAGGTGGATGTTGGAGAGCTTGCCGGTGCGACGGCCCGACCCCCACTCGACGGCGAGAACCACCAGATCGAGGGTGTGCACGGGTTTGACCTTGAGCCACCCGGCGCCGCGGCGTCCGGCTTCGTACGGCGCGCTCAAGGACTTCGCCATCACGCCTTCGTGACCCGCCGCAAGCGTCGCCTCCAGGAACTCCCGGGCTGACGTGACATCGCCGGTGACGAGCCGGTCGACCCGGTTCACCTTCGGGACAAGGGCGTCCAGCGCTTCGATGCGCTCACCGGCCGGTCTGTCCAGAAGGTCGACACCGTCGACGTGCAACAGATCGAAGACGAAAACGGACAGCGGCTGCGCGGCCGCGGCGGCTGCGATATCGACGGAGCGCCCGAAGCGCGACGCGGTGACCTGGAAGCGGTGCGGACGCCCGTCGGGTTTGAGCGCGATCGCCTCGGCGTCGGCGATCAGCGTGGTGACGGGCAGTGCCAGTGCGGCGTCGACGACCTCCGGGAGGCGTGCGGTCACATCGTCGAGGCTGCGGGTGTAAATGGACACCGCGTCGTCGGTACGATGCACCTGCACTCGGGCACCATCCAGTTTCGTCTCGAAAACCGCTGAGCCGCCGAGGCGTTCGAGCGCATCGGCCACGCCGGCGGCCGTCTGTGCGAGCATCGGTCCCACAGGACGGCCGACCGTGAGCGTGAACTGCTCCAGCGCGGCCTCGCCGACGGTCAGCGCGGCGGCCGCGACGGCGGGCAGGTCGCCACCGAGCATCGCGGCGCGGCGCACCGCGGCCGCCGGAAGGTCGGCGGCCTTGGCGACCGCGTCGGCCATGACGCCGATGAGTGCCCCCTGACGCAGTTCGCCGCCGAGCAACCTGCGCAGGAACGTCTGCTCCGGTTCGGTTGCGGCGCCGAACAATCTGCCGAGCAGTTCCGCACGCCGCGCCTGCGACCCCTTCCCCGCGACCTGTCCGATCTCGGTTAGGCGCGCGTGGACCTCCGGGACCGTCAGGGACGCAGCTGACGCCGGCGGTGGCAGGGAGCGCAAAGCGGCCCAGCCGACACCGATCTGGCGCTGCGGCAGTTCCCCGGACAACCACGACACGACGACGACCGCCTGGTCGGCGTCGCCTTCCTCACCGGCGCGGGCCAGCAGGCCGGCAATTCTTGCGGTCTTGGCCAGCCGCGACGACGAGGCGCCGACTTCTGTGGACGCGGTGGCCACGTCGAGCAACTGCACGTCTTCAGCCTGCCACGGCCGCCAACCTCGGCGCGAGTGACCGCGTTTGTACGGAGTTTCGCGGCGTGTCGGTGGGCAGACACGGGCGCTCGCGCCGGAAGGTCAGGCGACCGTGAAGTCGACGCTGTGCCAGCCGGTGGCGCCGTCGGGGACCGGGGCGGCGACCTCGGCGGTCTGCACTGCGCCGGTGTTGTCGGTGGCCCGCACCGTGATGGTGTGCGGCCCGGACTCGGTGGCCTGCCACGGAAAACTCCACAGACGCCAGGTGTCGTTGGAGTAGGCGGCGCCGAGATCGGCTCGCTGCCAATCACCTTGGCCGTCTGGACGATCGATGCGCACCTCGACGTCGCGCACCCCGCGGTTCTGTGCCCACGCGACGCCGCCGAACGTCACCGGCCCGCGGGGCACGTCCTGACCACTGCGCGGCACGTCGATCCGGGACTCGGTCTTGATCGGCCCGCGCGCCGACCAGCCCAGTCGCGTCCAGTAGGCCTCGGCGCGGTCGAATCGGGTCACTTCGAGGTCGACGACCCATTTCGTCGCCGAGACGTACCCGTACAACCCGGGCACCACGAGCCGGGCGGGGTAGCCGTGGTCGGTCGGCAGCGGTTCGCCGTTCATGCCGACCGCCAACAGCGCATCCCGCTGGTCGACGAGCGCGTCGACCGGAGTGCCCGCGGTGAACCCGTCGATGGACATCGACAGCACCATGTCCGCGTCGCGATGAATACCCGCTTCGGCCAACAGGTCCCGCACACGATATCCGGTCCAAGCGGCATTTCCGATGAGGTCGCCGCCGACCGGATTCGACACACACGTGAGCGTGACCATTTTCTCGACCACCTCGAACCGCTTGAGATCGCCGAAGCGCAAGGTGATCTCGCGGTCCACCATGCCGTGGATCCGCAGCTGCCAGTTCTCGCGGCTCAACTGCGGCACGCTCAACGCCGTGTCGATCCGGTAGAAGTCGGCGTTGCTGGTGACAAACGACGGCAGCGCAACGCCTTTGGGCTGCACCGTCGCTGGGACTGGTGGCGCGGTGACGTCGATCGCCGGCAGCGCGAAGGCATTGCGATCGCCCGAGACGGAGCTCGTCAGGCGGGACAGCACCGCGCCGCCCACCCCGGTCAGGGCGCCGGCCCCGAGGAAGCCCAGCGTCACCAACGACAGCCGTCGGCCGCGGTCGGGCCCGTCGTCCGTGGGTTGCGGGGCGTCGGTGAACCGGCCGGAGACGAGCAGACGCAGCACCGCGACGCCGCAGACGGCACCCACCACCGTCGGCACGATGTCCAACAGGGTCGCCCCCGCCCGGGACAGCACAGCCGCGCAGCCCGCGACTCCCGCCGTGAGGATCGCGATGCTGCCGAGGGGCACCCGCTTGCTCTCGAACGCCGCGGTGGCCGCGGCGACGACGGCGATCACCGCGAGGACGAGCATCGCCAAGACGAGTTTGTCGGCCATGCCGAAGGTCTGGATCGCCCATTCCTTGACCGGCCCGGGGGTCAGATCGATGACCGCCGAACCGACCGCAGTGCGCGCGTCGGCCTGCGGTCCGACAAAGACGGCGAGAAGTTGGGTGACGCCGAGCGCGACGGCGGCCGCCGCGATGCCGCCCATCGCTTTGGTGCTGCGCGCCGTCATGCCGCCAAAGTACTCACGTCGGCGACCCGAAGGGCTTACCAAGCGATGACGTCGGCTAGGTTGCTTTACGATTCGAGCACTTTTTGGAAAGGGGAGATCACGTGGAGATCTCGGGCAAGAAGGCCATCGTCGTCGGCGGCGCCTCGGGCTTTGGGAAGGCGACCGCCGAGTTGCTGGCACAGCGCGGCGCGGATGTGGCGGTGCTGGACCGTCCGCAGTCGAAGGGCAAGGAAGTCGCCGATGCGATCGGCGGCACATTCTTCGAGGTGGACGTCACCGACTTCGAGGGCACCGAGAAGGTGCTGCAGCAGGCGATCGACGCGCTGGGCGGGCTGCACATCATCGTGACGACGGCCGGGGGCGGCGCCGCGGAGCGCACGGTCAAGAAGGACGGCCCACACAGCCTGGACACCTTCCGCAAGTGCGTGGACCTGAACCTCATCGGCACTTTCAACATCAGCAGGCTGGCGGGATGGCAGATGAGCCAGCAGGACCCGGTCGACGACGAGCAGGAGGAGCGCGGCGTCATCATCAATACCGCCTCGATCGCCGCGTTCGAGGGGCAAATCGGTCAGGTGGCCTACACCGCTTCCAAGGCCGCGATCGCCGGGATGTGCCTGACGATGGCCCGCGACATGGGCAGCCTGGGCATCCGGGCGTTGGCGATCGCACCGAGCCTGTTCGCCACCGGCCTCACCGAGGGCATCCCCGACGAGTTCGCCAAGGCGCTGACGAAGGATGCGGCATTCCCGAAGCGGCTCGGCAAGCCGGAAGAGTACGCCAAGCTGGTGGCCGCGATCGTCGAGAACCCGATGCTCAACGGCCAGTGCCTGCGGCTGGACGCGGGGCAGCGTTTCGCCCCCAAGTAACCGGTGGTTTCGGTGCGCTGCCTGTCGCTGATCGATTGGTAGCGCACCGAAATCGCACTAGGGTGGTCGGGGTGGCGACCTTCGCCGATCACCTCATCGACGCGTTGCGGATCAGCGGCGTGCGCCGGGTCTACGGACTGCCGGGCGACAGCCTCAACGGCTTCACCGACGCGATCCGCCGCTCGGGCGAGGTCAGCTGGGAACTTGTGCGCCACGAAGAGTGCGCCGGATTTGCCGCAGCGGCCGACGCGGCTCTCACCGACGGGTTGGCGGTGTGTGCCGGCAGTTGCGGCCCGGGCAATCTGCACCTGATCAACGGCCTGTTCGACGCGCAACGCAGTCGGGTGCCCGTGCTCGCGATCGCGGCGCACATCCCGCGCACGGAAATCGGCTCGGAGTACTTCCAGGAGACGCACCCCCAAGACCTGTTCCGCGAGTGCAGCGTCTACTGCGAACTCGTCAGCACACCGGAGATGGCGCCGCGCATCGTCGAGATGGCGATGCGGGCCGCGGTCGAGGAGAACGGCGTCGCGGTCGTCGTGATCCCCGGTGAAATCTTCGATCATCGCGCCGACGCGTCGAGTTGGAACATACGCGCCGTCACCGCGACGCGGTCGATCACGCGACCCGACGACGAGTCGCTGCGGCAGGCGGCGGCGATCCTCAACGACTCGCACGCCGTCACCATCCTCGGCGGTGCGGGCGTCGCGGGGGCGCACGACGCGCTGATCCGTACGGCGGGCACGCTCAACGCGCCGGTGGTGCATGCGCTGCGGGGCCAAGGAGTTCATCGAGTACGACAACCCGTACGACGTCGGCATGACCGGACTGCTCGGCTTCGCGTCCGGCTACAAGGCCATCAAGGAGGCCGACGTCCTGCTGATGCTGGGCACCGACTTCCCGTACCAACAGTTCTATCCCGACGACGCGAAGGTGATCCAGGTCGACATTCGCGGTCGGCATCTCGGCCGCCGCGTTCCGGTCGACCTCGGCCTGGTCGGCACCGTCGCTGATACCCTCGACGCGCTGCAACCACTGCTGCGCCCGAAGGCCGAACGCGAACACCTCGATCGGTCGCTCAAGCACTACCGCAAGACCCGCCAAAAACTCGACGAACTGGCCGTCAACGACCGCGACCGCGAACCCATCCGGCCGGAATATGTTGCGGGACTGACGAATCAGCTGGCCGCCGACGATGCGGTGTTCACTGCCGACGTCGGTTCGCCGGTGATTTGGGCTTCGCGCTATCTGACGATGAACGGTCGTCGCCGGCTCATCGGGTCGTTCAACCACGGCTCAATGGCGTGTGCGTTGCCACTGGCGATCGGGGCGCAGACCGCCCACCGTGACCGCCAGGTCGTCGCGCTCGCCGGTGACGGCGGCCTGACGATGCTCTTCGGCGAACTCATCACGCTGATCCAGAACCGCTTGCCGGTCAAGGTGGTCGTCTTCAACAACTCGTCGCTGAACTTCGTCGAGTTGGAGATGAAGGCAGCGGGAATCGTCAATTTCGGCACCGATCTGGTGAACCCCGACTTGGCCGCCGTCGCAACGGCTATGGGCATTTTCGGCCGACGGGTCGAACACCCGTCGGATCTGGAACCGGCCTTAACGGATGCCTTCGCCCAGGACGGACCCGCGGTCGTCGACGTCGTCACTGCGCGTCAGGTTCTGTCCATACCGCCGGTGATCACCGCCGAGCAGGCCAAGGGCTTCTCGCTGTACGCCATCAGGACGATCCTGGCCGGCCGGGCAGACGAATTGCTGGATCTGGTGACGACGAACGTGGCGCGTCGGATCCTGGACTGAGCGCGCACCCGACCTGACACGATGACTGCATGCCCGACGACGCGCAGAACCTTCCGACACTGAGCAAGGAAGACCAAGCCGCCCTGCAGCACTGGGTCCGTGGGCAGGGTCTGGGGTCGACGGTCAGCAACGTCGAACCGCTGACCGGCGGGACGCAGAACATCGTGGTTCGCCTGCGCGTCGACGACCGGCCCATGGTGTTGCGCAGGCCGCCGGCGCATCCGCGGCCGACCAGCGACAAGACGATGCTGCGCGAGATCGCGGCGCTACGCACGCTCGCGGGAACGCCGGTGCCCCATCCGGGCTTCATCGCCGGCTGTGAGGACCTCGGCGTCCTCGGGGTGGTGTTCTACCTGATGGAGGAGGTCGACGGCTTCAACCCCGGCGACGCTATGGCCGAGGCCTATGTGCGCGATCCGGCGATGCGCCATCGGGTGGGCCTGTCGTATGCGGCGAGCCTGGCGATGCTCGGGCAGGTCGAATGGGAAGGCAGCCCGCTGGCCGAACTCAAGCGGCCCGGCCTGTTCCTGGAGCGTCAGGTTCCGCAGTTCCTGCGGCTGCTCGAGAGCTATCGGCACGACCGGTACGACCCCGCGTCGTTGGCGGTGGCCGAACTCGCCGGGTGGCTGGTATCGAACTTGCCGCCGGAGGGCCGTCCAGGGGTCCTGCACGGCGACCCGCATTTGAGCAATGTGTTGCTGCGTCGCGACAAGCCCGAGTTGGCGGCGTTCGTCGACTGGGAGATGTGCACGATCGGCGACCCGCTACTGGACCTGGGCTGGATGTTGATCTGCTGGCCGCTGGAAACCAACACGATAACCGCGGGGGCACGACTGGCTGCGCTCGGCGGACTCGCCAGCCGGCGCGACCTCCTCGAGGCTTACCACGCCGCCGGCGGCCGCGAAACATCAAGCCTCGATTGGTATATCGCGATGGCGTGCTTCAAGCTGGGCATCGTCATCGAGGGCACCTGGTCGCGTTACCTGGTCGGCCAGGCGAGCCGGGACGCGGGGGAGCGGTTGCACGCCAACGCGCAGAACCTGATCGACTTGGGCACCCGAGTGGTCAAGGGGGACAGCCCTTTCGAGCTCTAGCCGCTGTAGGTGTCGACTCCGAGTTTGAGCGCCAGCGCCACACCCGCCGCGCCGATCGCGACCCGAAGCGGTCCGGCAGGTGAATGCCGGACGACGATGGGGCCCAGCCGGGAGCCGATCAGGCAGCCAAGGCCCAGCACCGATACCGCCCACCAGTGCACCGGCGCCAGCAGCGTGAATACCACGGCAGCAACAGCGTTCGCCACGCCGAGGATGACGTTCTTGCCGGCATTGGCGTGCGCGAGTGAAGCGTGGCCGGTGCGCAGCAGGAGCGCAAGCATCAGCACCCCCGCGGCCGCACCGAAATAGCCGCCGTAGACACAGATCAGGAAGACGGCGCCGGTCTCGACGAGGAGCCTCGCACGGTATCGGCCCCGGCTGTCGGTCTCGCCCGACGCGCGTCGTGGGAGCAGAATCGCGATCGACGCGACGCCGAGCAGGATCGGTACGGCGTTCTCGAAGCTCTCGGCGGGCGTCGAGAGCAACAGCGCGGCACCGGCCGCGCCGCCGAGTAGGGCGACCGGCACGATGCGCCGGATCCACTGACCCTGTCCCTCGAGTTCGGGGCGCGACCCCAGTACCGATCCGACGCCGTTGAACACCAGCGCGACGGTGTTGGTCACGTTAGCCGTCACCGGCGGCAGCCCGAACAGCAGCAGGGCGGGATAGGTGGCCACCGAGGCGAGGCCGGCGATGCTGCCGGTGAGCCCGCCGAGTACGCCAGCGGCGAACAGCAGGACCCAGTTCATCGACGGCCCGAAAGAGGCTCCGGCCATGCGGAAAGCTGCGCATGACCGGTAGACACCAGCCTCACGATAGGGCCGTGGGGGGAGACAGTCCTCGCTCGGGCCCGCGCCTCAGCAGGCGTTGCTGCTCTCGCCGCCCAATCGCCGGATGCGCCGGTGGGAGGTGAGCAGCAGGTGGTCGGCTCGCTGGCGAATGTCGTCGGAGACCCGCAGCTCGCTGGTGAAGTCCTCGAGGATCTGCGACGCCAGTGTGCGCAGCTTGGTGTTGGTCTCCTGCGAGCGCCACACCAGGAGGTCGAAGGCGCGCTCGGCCGGGATGCCGTAGGTCATCATCAACAGGCCTTTGGCCTGCTCGATGACCGCCCGGTGCTCGGTGAAGTCGGGGACCGCCGCGTCGACCGTGGCGGTGTCCTCGACGTCGCTGAGGTCCACGTACAGCCCCCGGGTGCCGATGATGTCGCCGTTGTCGTCGTGCAGTCGTTCGCCGATCACGAGAACGGGACGGACGTGGCCGAGCGTGTCGATGATGCGGTGGCGGCTGCTGAACGGGCGGCCCTCTCCGGTCACCGTCTCGATCAGCAACGCAACGCTGGCCGCGTCATCGGGGTGCTTGTGCGACATCACCAGCGAGGTGCTGGGTTGCGCCTGGCCAGGCGGGTAGCCGTGCATCTGGGCCACGGCGTCTGACCACTCCCAGCGGTCTTCGGTGCGAAAGTAGCGGAACGACCCCACGCGTTCGCCGACGGACGTCGATTCATCGATCGCGTTCGAATTCTCGCCTTTGACCGTGCCGACGTTTCGCATCATCCCCCCAGCTCATCGGGACACCAGAAGTAGGAACACACGATCCCAAAAGGTAGAGGGAAAGACCAGCCGTAATGCGAAAACACACCTACAGTTTGCGAACCGAATTCTCTTTGCGGCCGCATACGCGGGCGGCTACGATCGGACGCGTGCCGAGGCGACTCGTAGTAGCAACCCGCAGCGGGGTCTGATCCTGACCGACCCCTCGCTGTGGGTCGTCGCTACGTAGTCGGTCACCTTCTTTCGAAGAAAAGACCGGCACATGACCTCGTTCGCAACACAATCCGCTACCAGCGCAGCTTTCGCGGCCCACGTCGACGCCCCGATTCCCCGCGACCTGCGCGAGGAGGCCGACGCGATGTCCTTCGAATCGTTTCTCGCCGAGTATGCGCCCAGTTCGGGTCCCTTGCGGCTGGGCAACTGGAGCTGCCTCGACGGAGATCGCCCCGCCACCAGGCTGGGGCCCCAGGCGCGCAACTATCAGGCGACGCTCGCGATCGGAGACCGGATCTGCACGACGTCGGCGGCGGCGTCGGGTCCTGTCGCCGCGCTGACGTCGATGCTCTACGACCGTGGAATTGCGCTGGAAATGACCGCCTTCCACCAGATACACGCGGGCGAGCGCACCGCCACGTTCATCCGCGGTTCCGATGGAATGCGGTCGAAGTGGGCGATGGGCCTGTCCGACGACCCGACACAGTCCGCGCTGAGCGCGGTCATCGCGTGTGCGAACCGCCTACTGTCCGACGCCTGAGTTCCGCGAAATTGTTTTCCAGCAGGCCGTCACTCGAATTTCTACTGCTGGAATACCGTTTCGCGGCGAAGAACGTCAGTGCAGCGGACGCAGCACGAGCGGCATACCGTCCATCGGCACCGGCATACCCGCGTAGTCGTAGCGCGGTTTGTAACCCGGTCGCGCCAGCTCGAGACGGTACTTGCGCAGCAGCCGGTGCATCACCGTCTTGATCTCCAACTGGCCGAACACCATGCCGATGCACTTGTGTGCGCCGCCACCGAAGGGCGCGAACGCGTAACGGTGCTTCTTGTGCTCGGAGCGGGGCTCGGCGAACCGGTCCGGATCGAACTTGTCGGGATCGGTCCACAGCTCCGGCAGCCGATGGTTCATGCCCGGCCACGTGATGATGTTGGTGCCCGCCGGAATGTAGTAACCGAGCAGGTCGGTGTCGCGTACCGCCTGACGAACGTTGAACGGCAGCGGTGTGACCAGCCGCAACGATTCGTTGATCACCAGGTCGAGTGTCTCCAGCTTCTCCAGGGCCTCGATGTCCAGCGGACCGTCGCCCAGCCGCGACGACTCGTCACGACAACGCTCCTGCCACTCCGGGTTGGCGGCCAAGTGGTAGCCCATCGTGGTCAGCGTCGACGTCGAGGTGTCGTGGGCGGCCATCATCAGGAAGATCATGTGGTTGACGATGTCCTCGTCGGTGAACCTGTTGCCCTCTTCGTCCTCGGTGTGGCACAGCACGGTGAGCATGTCGGTGCCGCCGGAGTCCCGCTGCTCCTTCACCCGCTCCTGGAAGTAGGCCTCGAGCACCTTGCGCGCCTGCAGTCCCCGCCACCATTTGAAGGGCGGCACACTGGTGCGGATGATGGCTCCGCCGGCGCGGGTGGTGATGGCGAAGGCCTCGTTGACCTTTGTGACCAGGTCGTGGTCGGTGCCCGGCTCGTGACCCATGAACACCACCGAGGCGATATCGAGGGTGAGTTTCTTGAGGGCCGGATGAAGAAGGAAGCGCGCGTCGTTGGCCGCCCAGTCCTGCGCCACCACCTTCGACGCCACCTTGTCGATGTGCTCGACGTAGCCGGTCAACCGGGTCCTGGTGAACGCCTCCTGCATGATCCGGCGGTGGAACATGTGCTCTTCGAAATCGAGCATCATCAGGCCGCGGTTGAAAAACGGGCCGATGACCGGATGCCAGCCCTTCTGCGAAAAGTCCTTATTCTTGTTGGAGAAGACGGCCTGGGTGGCGTCCGGCCCGAGCGCAGACACCGACGACAGGGCAGGCGAATAGGCGTAGTGCACCGGGCCGTACTTGCGGTACACCTGCAGTACGTACTCGGGACCACCCCGGAACGCCTCGATCATGTGGCCGAGGATCGGCAGGCCGGCGTCACCCATGACCGGTTTGAGTCCACTGCTCGGAGGCGGCTCGGCCAGAACGAACTGCTTCCACTCCCGGTCGTTCAGCCGCCGCTCGATCGGACCCAGAGGCAGGTTGTTCAACGTGGGGGTCAACCGCCGCTTCGCCTGGTCGACCAGGTAGTCAACGGTGCTGATCGTCGCCATTCACGTACTCCTCGAGCAAAAAGACTGTGGCCGCACTGTGGGCGTTGTCACTCTCATCCTCATCCTGGATGGCATACTTGACGCATGTCAAGTTTTGTTCTGGCGCGCCG
The DNA here is from genome assembly GCF_035918395.1 of Mycolicibacterium sp. ND9-15. NCBI lineage: Bacteria > Bacillati > Actinomycetota > Actinomycetes > Mycobacteriales > Mycobacteriaceae > Mycobacterium > Mycobacterium jinjuense. Next base: position 848,275 of record NZ_CP142362.1, on the reverse strand, counting down.
CGGTGCGAAGGTCTAGGAAGATGACCGCCCAACCAGCATCGCAGCACCGTCGCAGCCGTGGCGACCGGCAGCGCGAGGCGATCATCAATGCCGTCCGCGGCCTGGTGCAAGAGCAGCCGTTCGCGGACCTGTCCGTCAGCGCGATCAGCGAACGCGCCGGCGTCGCCCGGTCCGGTTTCTATTTCTATTTCGACTCCAAGTACGCGGTGCTCGCCGAGATCCTGGCCGGCGCCGGCGAGATGCTCGACAGCCTGACCCACCACTTCGCGCGCCGTGAGCCTGGGGAGACGCCGGAGGCGTTCGCGAAGCGCATGGTTGGCAGCGCGGCCGCGGTGTACGCCAATGACGATCCGGTGCTGTCGGCGTGTGCGGTGGCGCGCAATACCGACGCCAAGATCCGCGAGATGATGGACGACTTCTACGACGGCATCATCGACAAGCTGATCACGCTGTTGGAGAACGACGCCGACGCCCGCCCCATCTCCGGGGATCTACCCGCGCTCGTCCGGACGCTGGCCGCGACGACGACGATGACGCTGACGCACGACAGTACGTTCGTCGGGCGAGGCATCGACCCCAACCGCGCTGTCGACGCCCTCGAGCGGTTGTGGGTGGCGGCGTTCTGGGGGAATTCGCGACCGTCCGAGGAGCGGGAGAGCTAGGCCAGTATCCTGACCGCCATGGCGCACACCGGCTTTGCGAACAAGCGTTGTTTTCTCACCGGGGCCGCCAGCGGTATCGGCCGGGCGACCGCGTTGAAGCTGGCCGCCGAGGGCGCCGAGCTCTACCTGACTGACCGAGACCCCGAGGGCCTGGAGACGACAGTCGCCGACGCGCGCTCGCTGGGCGCCGAGGTACCCGAGTACCGCGCTCTTGATATCTCCGACTACGACGCGGTGGTCGCGTTCGCGGACGACATCCACTCCCGCCATCCCGCGATGGACATCGTGATGAACATCGCGGGAGTGTCGGCGTGGGGCACGGTCTCCACGTTGACGCACCAGCACTGGAAGTCGATGGTCGACATAAACTTGATGGGTCCGATCCACGTCATCGAGGCGTTCGTGCCGCCGATGGTCGCCGCCGGCGCGGGTGGTCATATCGTCAACGTGTCGTCGGCGGCCGGCCTCGTCGCGCTGCCGTGGCATGCGGCCTACAGCGCGAGCAAGTACGGGTTGCGTGGTATGTCGGAGGTGTTGCGTTTCGACTTGGCACGGCACCGGATCGGCGTATCCGTGGTCGTCCCGGGTGCGGTGAAAACGCCTCTGGTGCAGACGGTTCAGATAGCCGGCGTGGACCGGGAAGACCCGCGGGTCAAGAAGTGGACCGATCGGTTCGGCGGGCACGCCGTATCGCCGGAGCACGCCGCCGAGTGCATCCTCAAAGGCGTCCGCCGTAACCGGTTCCTGATCTACACCTCGGCCGACATCCGAGCGCTGTACCTGTTCAAGCGCACGTTGTGGTGGCCGTACAGCGTCGCGATGCGTCAGGCGAACGTGTTGTTCACCAAGGCGTTACGGCCGGCGACGCAACGCGGTTAGCGCTTGCCCCAGTCCCACGGCGGCGTGCTGAGCAGGCCCAGCCCCTCGACGCGCGTATCGCCGAAGTCCTTGTACAGCGGGATTTCCACGGCGGACACTTCGGTCTTGGCGGCATCGCCGACGGTGACGGTGTCGAGGTGGTCGAGCAGCGCTTTGGAGTGGGTGACGACGACGACCTGGGTGGTGTCCGCCGCGGCGCGGATCAACGACGCCAGCGGGTCCACGAGGTCCGGGTGCAGGGACGTCTCCGGCTCGTTGAGTACCATGAGCGACGGCGGCCGCGGGCTCAGCAGCGCGGCGGCCCAAAGTAGGAATCGCAACGTGCCGTCGGATAATTCGGCGGCCCGCAGCGGGCGCAGCATGCCGGGTTGATGCAGTTGCAGATCGAACAGGCCGTCGTGCACGGTGACCGACACCGTCGCCCCGTCGAAGGCGTCGGCCATGGCTTGCTGGAGGTCGTCGTGGCCGGCCTCGATGATGGTCTGGATCGCGGCGGCCAGGTCGCTGCCGTCGTCGGAGAGCACGGGTGTGCGGGTGCCGACGGTGCGTTGGCGCGAGGGTGCGGCGGCATCTACGCGGAACCCGTCATAGAAACGCCAGTCGCGCAGTCGATCTCGCACCCGCGTCAGTTCCGGGTGCGCACCGGGGTGGGCGAATTCGGCGAGCACGCTGCGATAGGGCGGCAGCGACTGTGACAGCTTGTCGAAACTGCGCCCGGACTCCGCGCTTGCCTCGACATAGTCGCGGGTGCGGCGCACCAGGGTCGAGCTGTTGCGCATGACGGGGCCGGCGAACACCGCCTCGCGTTTGATCTCCGGATCGAGCGCGAACAGCGAGCCGTGGCCGGCCATCTGAGGCAGGCCGAGGTCAACGAGATAGCCGAAGTCGTCTGATGCGAATCCCATTTCGAGTGACACCGGGCCGGTCCGCGTCGTGCCCTCGACCCGCCCGGTGCGGCGCGCGCCGCTGGGCTGCTCGGGTCCCGCCCACAGCACCGACTCCACTCCGCCCTCACGCGCCAGCGATCCGATCACCTCGCCGCGGCCACAGTCGGCCAGCAAGCGCAACGCCCGATACAGCGACGACTTCCCCGTCCCGTTGGCGCCGGTGACCACGGTGAGCCCGGCGAGCGGAAGCACGATATCGCGCAGCGACCGGTATCCCCGGATGGCGACCGTGTGCAGCATCTCAGTACCCGCCTTCGGGCGAAGCCAGTTCCAGTCGCACGCCCAGCAGTCGCACGGGCCGGTCGAGTTCGAACTGGCCGAGGAGGTCGAGCGCCGTCCGCGTGATCAGGTTCAGGTCGACCGTCGGCTCTGGAAGCTTGCGAATCTTGGTTCTGGTGAAGAAGGTCTTGGTGCGCACCGTCACGGCCACCCGGGTGACGACCCGGTGCTGCTCGATGATCTCGGTCAAGGTCTGCCGAGCCAAATCGATTACTGCCGATTCCATTTCGCCGCGTTCGGTGAGATCGCGGGGGAAGGTGATGACATGGCTGCGTGAGCGTGGTACCCATGGCGTCGCACTCACAGTGGTGTCACCGCCGCCCTTGGCCAGGAGCAGGATCCACAGCCCGGTCGTCGGACCGAAGGTCTCGGTGAGTGTCGTCGCGTCGGTGGCGGCGAGATCGGCGACGGTGTTAATACCCATCGTGGCAAGCTTTTTCGCCGTTCTGGGACCGACTCCCCAGAGTGCGTCAACCCCGCGGGGACCCATTACGGCCATCCAGTTCTCGTCGGTGAGCCGGTATACGCCCGGCGCGACATCCGCTGACGGTGTGCTCGCCGGCTTACCGAATCCCGTCGCGACCTTGGCTCGTTGCTTGTTGTCGCTGATACCCACCGAACAGGACAGCCCGGTCTCGGCGGCGATCACCTCGCGGATCCGCTGGGCGAACTCCAGCGGGCTGTGCGAGTCGTCGAGGTTGGCGCCGACGTACGCCTCGTCCCATCCCCACACCTCCACCGGGTGCCCGAAGTCGCGCAGTAGGCCCATCACCTCCGCGGAGGCCGCGTCGTAGGCATCGGTGTCCAAGGGCAGGAACGTCGCATCGGGGCACTTGCGGGCGGCCGTGCGTAACGGCATGCCCGCATGCACGCCGTACCTACGGGCCGGATACGACGCGCACGTCACGACCTTGCGGGGCTCGTTCGGATCACCGTTGCCGCCGACGATGATCGGCTGGCCCGCGAGTTCGGGGTTGCGACGGATCTCGACCGCGGCCTGGAACTGGTCGAGGTCGACATGCAGGACCCAGTGCTTCATTGGCCGCAGAGCTTGCGCGCCACCGTTTCCCACGCGTCGCCGAGTGACTCGAGCGTGTTAGCCCGCTCGTTGAGTTCATGGTGCACGTAGTCCGCGTCCAGCAGCGTCAGCAGCGCGGCGGCCTGCGCGTCGAGATCTCCTGAGGTGTTGGCCGATTCGAGTAACACCCGAACATGCCGGTGGTGCAGCGTCGCGGGGGCGTTGAACCGTGTCTGTGGGTCGCGATTGGCATCGGAAAGCAACGCGTGGTGGGTGTGCGCGAATTTCAACTGGGCGCGGCCGTACGCCAGCAGTCGCTCGAGCGGCGGAGCACCCGGACCCAGGGGCGGCGGACCGAACAGGAACGCCTGTTGATGGGCTTTCTCGTCCTCGTCGAGCAGGACGAGCATCAAACCGGCACGGCTGCCGAACCTGCGGAACAGCGTGCCCTTGCCGACACCGGCCGCCGCGGCGATGTCATCGGTGGTGACCGCATCGGCGCCGCGCTCGGCGATCAGGCGCCGCGCGGCATCGAGAAGCAGGGCGCGGTTGCGTGCGGCGTCACCGCGCTCGTGCGGAGCTTGATCGGTGATCGGCAGCTCATTGAGGGGACGAGGAGCGGCCATGTCAGCAGTTTAATTCAGAAGGAATTATTCGGACTGCAGTCCGGTTCTGCTGTGCGAGGATCTTCACGATGAACGAAGGGACCATGGAAGTGTCGGACACCTCGAACACCAAGGTGCTGGTGCTGTTGGGCAGCTTGCGGGCGGCATCGGTCAACCGGCAGTTGGTCGAACTGGCGCGGGAGACCGTTCCCGACGGAATCACCCTGCAGTGGTTCGACCGGCTCGGTGAGCTGCCCTTCTACAACGAGGACATCGACAACGCTGACGTCGCCGAACCCGTGGTGGCACTGCGGCGCGCCGCGGCCGATGCGGACGCCGCCCTTGTCGTCACGCCCGAGTACAACGGCAGTATCCCGGGCGTGCTGAAGAACGCGATCGACTGGTTGTCGCGACCGTGGGGCAACAGCGCGATCAAGGGCAAGCCACTTGCGGTCGTCGGCGCGGCGCTCGGGCGCTACGGCGGCCAGTGGGCGCATGACGAGACGCGTAAGAGCTTCGCGATAGCCGGGCCGCGCGTCGTCAAGGACCTCAAGCTTTCGGTGCCGACCAAGGCGCTTGACGGCAGGCATCCGCGGGAGGACGCCGAGGTGGCCGCAAACCTGCGCCACATCATCGGCAAGCTGGCAGCCGAGGTCGGCTGACTCGTTTGGCCTAGGCCGGCGGTTTGCTGTCGTCGTACCGCAACTCCCGCTGAAGGGTTGATCGCTGGCATCTCGTGGCTGCGATCAAGCCGTCAGGCATCAGTCCCGCTCGAGGTGACGGCATCGTCGAATCCGAAGGCGGCGACACCCGCCGGATGTGACGTGCGACACGCCGACGTCGGCACCGAAGCGAGCTCGCGACCTGGGAATTCCAAGATTGTCATTCAGAACATCTGGTATTCCTCCGCAATGTCGGACACTAGGTGTAGTGTTTCGAGCACCGACAGGCCCCACGATTCCCAAGCTCTCCGAGGGTCGGCCGGAGCCCCCGAACCCGGTCGTGTCGGGCGTCCCGACACACCGGCGGTGGCCTCGGTCGGCAGGAGGACGGCAGGAATTTCCAGGGTCTTCGGACTGCTGAAATTCGATGAATCTCGGCGAGATGAAGTTTTCGACCAGTTGCCAGTCCCCGTGCAGTGCCAGTTGTAGAGGAGCCGTACCGCAGATGACTCAGCACTCGATCACCGTGTACACGAAGCCAGCATGCGTGCAGTGCAACGCCACCTACAAGGCGTTGGACAAGCAGGGCATCGTCTACGAGACCGTCGACATCAGCCTCGACAGCGAAGCCCGCGACTACGTGATGGCGCTCGGTTATCTGCAGGCCCCGGTCGTCGTGGTCGGCAACGAGCACTGGTCGGGCTTCCGGCCCGACCGCATCAAGGCGCTCGGAGCGGTCGCTGCGACGGCTTAGCGGTATTCGACGGGTATTCGACGAGCAGAAAGGAGAGCGCGGTGAGCAACCTCGTCTACTTCTCCAGCGTCTCGGAGAACACCCACCGCTTCGTCGCGAAGCTGGGCCTGCCCGCCATCCGGATTCCGCTGCACGGGCGCATCGAGGTCGATGAGCCCTATGTGCTGGTGCTGCCCACCTACGGCGGTGGGCGCGCCACGCCGAACATCAACGACGGTGGCTATGTGCCCAAGCAGGTCATCGCGTTCCTCAACAACGAGCACAACCGGTCGTTGATCCGCGGCGTCATCGCCGCGGGCAACAACAACTTCGGCGCCGAGTTCGCCTATGCGGGCGATGTCGTGTCCCGCAAGTGCGCCGTCCCGTACCTGTACCGCTTCGAACTGATGGGAACCCCCGACGACGTCGACGCCGTCCGATCGGGTTTGGAAGAGTTTTGGAAGGACCAGACGTGTCACCAACCGTCACAGCTGCAGAGCCTGTAACGTCCGCGCCGGCCACGCTGCCGGGCGAGACGGATTACCACGCGCTCAACGCGATGCTGAATCTGTACGACGCCGACGGCAAGATTCAGTTCGACAAGGATGTGCTGGCCGCGCGCGAGTACTTCCTGCAGCACGTCAACCAGAACACGGTCTTCTTCCACAACCAGGACGAGAAGCTCGACTATCTGATCCAGAAGGATTACTACGAGCGCGAGGTGCTCGACCAGTATTCACGCAACTTCGTCAAGACGCTGCTGGATCGCGCGTACGCCAAGAAGTTTCGGTTCCCGACGTTCCTCGGCGCGTTCAAGTACTACACCTCCTACACGCTGAAGACGTTCGACGGGAAGCGCTATCTGGAGCGTTTCGAGGACCGCGTGGTGATGGTGGCGCTCACGCTGGCCGCCGGTGACACGGCGCTGGCCGAGAAGTTGGTCGACGAGATCATCGACGGGCGGTTCCAGCCGGCCACCCCGACGTTCCTCAACTCCGGGAAAAAGCAACGGGGAGAGCCAGTTTCGTGCTTCCTCCTTCGCATCGAGGACAATATGGAGTCCATCGGGCGCTCCATCAACTCGGCGCTGCAGCTGTCCAAGCGCGGTGGCGGAGTTGCGTTGCTGCTGACCAACATTCGCGAGCACGGTGCACCGATCAAGAACATCGAGAACCAGAGCTCGGGTGTCATCCCGATCATGAAGCTGCTTGAGGACTCGTTCTCTTACGCCAACCAGCTTGGAGCTCGCCAGGGCGCGGGCGCGGTGTATCTCCACGCCCACCACCCCGACATCTACCGCTTCCTGGACACCAAGCGCGAGAACGCCGACGAGAAGATCCGGATCAAGACGCTGAGCCTCGGCGTCGTGATCCCCGACATCACCTTCGAGCTGGCCAAGAAGAACGAGGACATGTACCTGTTCTCGCCCTATGACGTCGAACGCGTCTACGGCGTGCCGTTCGCCGACATCTCGGTCACCGAGAAGTACTACGAGATGGTCGACGACGCGCGCATCCGCAAGACGAAAATCAAGGCGCGCGAGTTCTTCCAGACACTGGCCGAGTTGCAGTTCGAGTCGGGCTACCCGTACATCATGTTCGAGGACACGGTGAACCGGTCGAACCCGATCGACGGCAAGATCACCCATTCGAACCTGTGCTCGGAGATCCTGCAGGTGTCGACCCCCTCGGAGTTCAACGAGGACTTGTCGTACAAGAAGATCGGCAAGGACATCTCGTGCAATCTGGGGTCACTGAACATCGCCAAGGCGATGGACTCGCCGGACTTTGGGCAGACGATCGAGGTGGCCATCCGCGCGCTCACGGCGGTGAGCGACCAGACCCACATCACGTCGGTGCCGTCGATCGAGCAGGGCAACAACGACTCTCACGCGATCGGCCTCGGGCAGATGAACCTGCACGGATACCTGGCCCGCGAGCGGATCTTCTACGGGTCCGAGGAGGGCGTCGACTTCACGAACATCTACTTCTATACCGTGCTGTACCACGCGCTGCGGGCGTCGAACCGCATTGCGATCGAACGGGGTACGGCGTTCAAGGGCTTCGAGAAGTCGAAGTACGCGTCGGGGGAGTTCTTCGACAAGTACACCGAGCAGGTGTGGGAGCCCAAGACCGACAAGGTCCGTCAGCTCTTCGCCGACGCCGGCATTCGCATCCCCGATCAGGAGGACTGGACGCGGCTCAAGGAGTCGGTGCAGCAGCATGGCATCTACAACCAGAATTTGCAGGCGGTGCCGCCGACGGGTTCGATCTCCTACATCAACCACTCGACCAGCTCGATCCACCCGATCGCGAGCAAGGTCGAGATCCGCAAGGAAGGCAAGATCGGACGCGTCTATTACCCGGCGCCGTACATGACCAACGACAACCTGGAGTACTACCAGGACGCGTACGAGATCGGCTACGAAAAGGTCATCGACACCTACGCCGCAGCGACCCAGCATGTGGATCAAGGCTTGAGCCTGACGCTGTTCTTCAAGGACACGGCCACCACGCGCGATGTGAACAAGGCGCAGATCTACGCCTGGCGCAAGGGAATCAAGACGCTGTATTACATCCGTCTGCGGCAGATGGCTCTACAAGGGACCGAGGTGGAAAACTGCGTCAGCTGCATGTTGTGACGACTGGTCGCTGACAACGCCCCGGCCGGCGGTGTCACTTGACGGTGTGCTGCGGGCCTTGGGCCTTCTTGTACAGCGCCTTGAGCATCCGGTCGCGGAACGCCGCGTTGTCGATCAGCTTGACGCCGGCGTCGGCCAACTTCGGATACCCGATCAGTTTGTGCATGTAGCGTCCTCGCCGGTACTCCCGGCCCCACGCCGCCTCCATGCGCTGCGCGTAGTTCGTGAAGTCGTCGGGCCCACCGTTCAGTAGTGCCGCGATCGCGCATTCACCTGCGGCCAAACCGGATTCCAGCGCCTTGGAGATTCCCGCGCCCGAGGCGGGCTTGCCCGCGCCCAGTGCGTCGCCGGTGAACAAGACGCCCGGTCGCCACGGCGGCCACGCGGTGAAACCCATCGGCAGGCGCCAGGCTCGTACGCTTTTGTTCTTCTTGAGCTCCTCGATCGGCGGCAGCTCCCATTCCGGGGGAAGCGTGCGCAGAAAATCGCCGAGGAACTTCGTCGCGTTGATCGACTGCCAGTTCTTGTAGCTGTTGACGTAGCCCAGTCCGATGTTGAAAACGCCGTGACCCATCGGGAACACCCACGCGTAGCCCGGCAGCTGGTCGCCCTCGAACACCAACTTCAGATAGATGTCCAGGCTGTCGGAGTCGGGGCGGTTGGCGGGCATCTCCGAACGGATCGCGATCGCCGAGTAACCGTTGTACTCCGAGTCGATCTTGAGCGCCCGTTTGATGGGGGAGTAGGCGCCGTCGGCCGCGATCACCGCGTCCCCGTGGACCTTCTCGCCACCCTTGAGCGTCACGCCGACCACCCGGCCGTTCTCCACGATCGGCCCGGTCACCTCCGCGCCTTGGCGCACCTCGGCGCCCGCGGATTCGGCATGCTTGAGCAGCACCGTATCCAGATGTGTGCGGCTGACGGTGTGGCCGTGGTCGGGCATACCCGGGCGGCGCGGGAACGACAGCTCCCACCGGCTGGGGCTGAACACCGTGACACGGTTGACGCGATGAAAGGTGGCGACCTCGTCGGCCAGCCCCATCTTCTGCAGATAGCTCACCGCGCGGGCGGTCAGGCCGTCGCCGCACGGCTTGTCGCGCGGGAACTCGGCCTTGTCCAGCATCACGACCTTCGCGCCGGTCTGAGCAGCCTGCCACGCGGCGGCTGAGCCCGAGGGTCCGCCACCCGCGATGATCAGGTCGTATCGCTGCGTCATGAAACTCATCTCGTCAAACGGTTGTCGCAGCGATAGTACTCGCGCCGGCACGGCTTCCTCGCTGGACGGAGCTGCCTCGCCGATGCCGCGCGAAATACGGTGCTGCATGGTCTGAGCAGGTCAGCAGCGCCTGAGCGGTAGAGTAGCCGGGTGCGACGAGGGTCGAGGCCACGCTCGAGTGGTGAGCCGGGTGCCAAGGTGGACGCCCGCAGCGAACGCTGGCGTGAGCACCGCAAGAAGGTGCGCGCCGAGATCGTCGACGCCGCCTTCCGCGCCATCGACCGCCTCGGCCCCTATGTCAGTGTGCGCGAGATCGCCGAGGAGGCCGGCACCGCCAAACCCAAGATCTATCGCCACTTCACCGACAAGTCGGACATGTTCGGTGAGATCGGCCAGCGCATGCGCGACATGTTGTGGGCGGCGATCATCCCGTCGATCGATGTGGAGAACGACTCAGCGCGCCAGATCGTCGGCCGCGGCGTCGCGCACTACGTCGATCTGGTGGAAGAGCATCCGAACGTGGTGCGGTTCCTGCTGCGGGGACGGTTCGCCGACAAGTCGGCCGCCGCGATGACGACGGTCAACAAGGGCAGTGAGATCACCTTGGCCGTCGCGGACATGTTCAGCGCGGAACTCAAGGACCTGGCACCCGATCCTGCCGCCTTCGAGCTCGCCGCGTTCGCGATCTTCGGTACCGCGGCGTCCGCGACGGACTGGTGGCTGAGCGCCGCCGACGACGGACCTCGCCGTATGCCCACCGACCAGTTCATCGCGCACATGACCACGATCATGGTGGGTGCGATCAACGGCACGGCCGAATTGCTGGGTATCCAGATCGACCCCGACCAGCCGATTCACACCGCGGTTCGCAAGCAGCAGCCCGTCGCCTGACGGCGCGTTGACACGTCGCCTTCCGCGCCGGACACTGACAAGTACCCGGTACCGGCGTTCCCAGGAACGGCCCATACGGAAAGCAGGGGAGACCACCATGACGGTTGCCGAGCAGACGGCCGACGACACCACCGCCCAACAACCGGTGTACACCCGCGCCCTGATCATCGGCACCGGCTTCTCCGGTCTTGGGATGGCCATCGCGCTGCAACGCCAGAACGTCGAGTTCCTGATCCTGGAGAAGGCCGACGAGATCGGCGGCACCTGGCGCGACAACACCTATCCCGGGTGCGCCTGCGACATCCCGTCGCACATGTACTCGTTTTCCTTCGAACCCAAGCCCGACTGGCGCCACATGTGGTCGTTTCAGCCCGAGATCTTCGACTACCTCAAGGGCGTGACCGACAAGTACGGACTACGTCGCTACATCCGGTTCGGCTCCCACGTCGACCGAGCACACTGGGACGAGAGCGAGCACCGCTGGCACGTCTTCACCAAGGACGGCCGCGAGTTCGTCGCGCAGTTCGTGATCTCCGGAGCCGGCGGGCTGCATATTCCCCTCGTTCCCGAGTTCCCCGGCCTCGACGAATTCACCGGTGCCGCTTTCCATTCCGCCGAGTGGGACCACAGTGTCGACCTGGCGGGCAAGCGGGTGGCGGTGATCGGCACCGGCGCCAGCGCGATCCAGATCGTGCCCGAGATCGTCACGGACGTCGGCGCGCTGCACCTGTTCCAGCGCACACCGGCGTGGGTGATGCCGCGGCCGAACAACCCGATTCCACGGTGGATGCGCGAGATGTTCACCAACGTGCCGGCCACCCGGCAGCTGATGCGCGCCGGGATCTACTGGATCCACGAGGGTGTGGGCTTCGCGATGACGCGCGAACCGCGGTTACTGAAAATCGGCGAACTGCTCGGCAAGTGGAATATCCGCAAGTCGATCAAGGATCCCGAGCTGCGTCGCAAGCTCACCCCGGACTACCGCGCCGGCTGCAAGCGAATCCTCAACTCCGACACCTACTACCGCGGCATCGCCGACCCGAAGACCGAGGTGGTCACCGACGCGATCACGCGGTTCACGCCGACGGGCATCGTCACTGCCGACGGCACCCAACGCGATGTGGACGTGGTGGTATTCGCCACCGGTTTTCACGTCACCGATTCCTACACCTACGTCCACATCAAGGGACCGCGTGGTGAAGACCTGGTGGACCGGTGGAACCGGGAGGGCATCGCGGCGCTGCGCGGCATCACCGTGGCCGACATGCCCAACCTGTTCTTCCTGCTCGGTCCGAACACCGCGCTCGGGCACAACTCGGTGGTGTTCATGATCGAGTCGCAGATCCGCTACGCCGCCCAGGCCATCGCGGCGGTCGACCGCGCCGGCGCACAGGCGCTGGCACCGACGCGCGAGGCTCAGGACCGCTACAACGAACAGTTGCAGGACGAACTCGCCGGGACCGTGTGGAGCACCGGCGGATGCCGGAGTTGGTATCTCGACGAGCACGGGGTGAACCGGACGCTGTGGAGCGGCATGACCTGGCAGTACTGGCTGGCGACCCGCAAGTTCGACAAGTCGGAGTACCGATTCTTCGGCGGGCGGCGCGCCGCGGCCTAGTGTGCGCTGAGATCGCGATTTCACATTGGCCGGACCGGTAACATTCCCCGGCGGGAGGCGACACGCCAAACACACGATGTTGTGCTGCGGGTGGAAATCGCCCCCCAGGGGTAGTGTCGAAACTGCCGGTTCGGCGACCTACTTCTGTGGCGAAATGGGGTTTTCGTGAGTGATGGCATGAAGCTGATTGACCGTGTCTCGGCGATCAACTGGAACCGTCTGCAGGATGAGAAGGACGCCGAGGTGTGGGACCGGCTGACGGGCAATTTCTGGTTGCCGGAGAAGGTGCCGGTGTCCAACGACATCCCGTCGTGGAACACGCTCAACGACCACGAGAAGCAGCTGACGATGCGGGTGTTCACCGGCCTGACGCTGCTCGACACCATCCAGGGCACCGTCGGCGCGGTCAGCCTGATCCCCGACGCGCTGACCCCGCACGAGGAAGCCGTCTACACCAACATCGCGTTCATGGAGTCCGTGCACGCGCGCAGCTACAGCAACATCTTCTCCACGCTGTGTTCGACCGCGGAGATCGACGACGCGTTCCGCTGGTCGGAGGAGAACCCGAACCTGCAGCGCAAGGCCGAGATCGTCATGCAGTACTACAAGGGCGACGAACCGCTCAAGCGCAAGGTGGCCTCCACGCTGCTGGAAAGCTTCCTGTTCTACTCCGGCTTCTACCTGCCGATGTATTGGAGCAGCCGGGCCAAGCTGACCAACACCGCCGACATGATCCGGCTGATCATCCGCGACGAGGCCGTGCACGGTTACTACATCGGCTACAAGTACCAGCGTGGCCTCGCCCTCGAGGACGCCGCCAGGCAGGCCGAGCTCAAGGACTACACCTACGAGCTGCTCTTCGAGCTCTACGACAACGAGGTCGAGTACACCCAGGACCTCTACGACGGTGTCGGGCTGACCGAGGACGTCAAGAAGTTCCTGCGCTACAACGCCAACAAGGCGCTGATGAACCTCGGCTACGAGGCGCTGTTCCCGCGTGACGAGACCGACGTCAACCCGGCCATCTTGTCGGCGCTGTCACCCAATGCCGACGAGAACCACGACTTCTTCTCGGGCTCGGGCTCGAGCTACGTGATCGGCAAGGCCGTCGTCACCGAAGACGAGGACTGGGACTTCTAGCGCGTCCTTCGCATCTAGGCCTGCCGTTTTGTCGGCCGGCTGAGGTAACCTTGGCTTGCTTCACGAGACACCGTCGCCAAGCTCCGACTTGACGGTGCGCCAACCCCACGCTCGTGGGTGGCTCGGATGACGAAGCGGCCCGCACTAACCGGTGTGGGTAAGAGCGCCTTCCTCACCGAAGGCCCGGGATCTTCCGGGAGTACTTGTGGACTCGTCACAATCGGATCTGACTGCTCTACAACGTGATCGCGCCGTCGGCGTCCTGGTCGGAGCCGCGGCCGGCGACGCACTCGGTGCCGGCTATGAGTTCGGAGGGTTCGTGCCGTCCGATCACCCCGTCGCGATGATAGGAGGTGGTAGGGGCCGGTTTCAGCCCGGCGAATGGACCGCCGACACCTCGATGGCGATCGCGGTCGCCGAAGCATTGGCCGCTCGAGCCAATCTGCGCTTCGAGAATTCTCTTGACGCCCTTGTCGAACGGTGGCAGTGGTGGGCGCGCAACGCCAAGGACGTCGAACGACGGACCTGGGAAATTCTCCTTGCTGCCGGCCAAAGGGGAGCCACCGCTCACGCGGTTCGCGACGAAGCCGCCGCGTTCGCTGACAGGACGGGTCGCCCTGCGAGCAGCGGCGTGCTGACCCGGGCCGCTCCGGTCGCGTTGCGCTACCTCGACGACGAACGTGGGCTCGTCACGGTAGCCCGGGCCGTGAGCGAACTCACCCATCCCGGCCCCGACTCCGCTGATGCCTGTGTGCTCTGGTGCGCGGCGATCCGCCATGCCGTGTTGACCGGGCAACTGGATATCCGAATCGGCTTGAACCATATCGATTCTCAGAGGCGAGAACTGTGGCGTTCGCGCATCGACGATGCGGAACGGGCGAAACCCTCGGAGTTCGCCGACACGAACAGTCACGTGGTGCCGGCGATGCAGTGCGCGTGGTCGGCCATCGTCACGACGTCGGCGCCGACCGAGTGCCCGTCCGCCGAGGTGTTCCGTGCCGACCACCTGCGGTTGGTGCTGGAGGCAGCCGTCCGCGCAGGCGGTGACACCGACACCGTGGCCTCCGCTGCGGGTGGATTGGTCGGCGCTCGCCACGGTGTGTCGGCGGTGCCGTGGCAGTGGCGGCTGGCGTTGAAGGGCTGGCCGGGGCTCAACACCCACCTACTGGCTCATCTCGCCACGAAGATCGTCGATTCCGAAGTCATTCGTCGGTTCGACTACACCCACGGGGCCCGGCGTGAGCCTCCGCGGCCGATGCGTCACCCGCGCGACGACTACCTGTGGATCGGAGCCGCCGCCTCGCTCGACAAACTGCCTAAAGGTATCGACGCCGTCGTCTCCCTGTGCCGGGTTGCCGACGGGCGAATTCCATGCGGCGTAACACACCTCGACGTGGGTTTGGAGGGCGAAAGGGGAGCGAATGCCAACCTGGACTTCGTACTCCTCGACACGGTGCGCGCGATCGAGGGACTTCGCGCCGAGGGGCGCGAGGTGTTCGTGCATGACTGGACGGTGACAAACCGTGCCCCCGCTGTCGCCGCGCTGTACGGGTCACGGCGCCGTGACATCGACATTTTCGAAGCGCTTCAGGACATCCGCGTGGTGTTGCCAGCCGTGAATCCACGGCCGGAATTCTGGATGGCGTTGCGGCGCCTGAGACCCTACCTCGGCACGTTCGTGAGGAGTGGTAATGACTAACCCCCACAGCGGACCCAAGAGGTCTTCGACGCAACTGTCGGCCTGCTACTCGAGTACCTGGGGACCGTACTGGGATGCGATGTTCCCGCCGGCGATGGTGACCGACTGGATCGACTGGAAGCGAGGTTCGACGGGGGTGAATATCGCGCGCCGATTCTGGGACCAGCGTGAATATCTGCGTCGCACATACGAATCGGTATACGGGAATGACCCCGAAGCCTGGCCGTCGCGGCACCCCGGCGTCGTCCTCGACGCGGTACCCTCCATCGACCATGCGGCTTGCCTGGGCTGCCAATGGTTCGATGTGGGTCGCGGTGCACCGTACCGGCGAGCCAAGCTCCACGAGACGACGGAAGGGGAGTTTCGGGGCTGACGGCGCGTGGAGGTTCGGCCGAGTAGGTCGCTGAAACCTCGTGTCGGTGGCCACCGATAGGTTCGACGAATGAACGTACCGCCCGAGGTGAATCGACTGATCATGTACAAGCACGGCGTCGCCTTCGTGGAGCGCGGCGGGCCGATCGACGGGGATTTCGATCTGACGTTTCGACGCGACGACATGAAGGACGTGCTCAAGTCGCTGTCGGTGACGGTCGTCGACGGCGACATGTCGGTGGGCACCGTCGGATTCGACACTCCCTCGGATCCGCGCACCGAGCTGGGCCGCCGCAACCTGCTGTTCGAATCGGGTGAGGCGCTGCTCGGCCTGCTCGACGCGCTGCGCGGGCGGGCCGTCGAGGTGCACTGCGGCGATCAGCGACATCAGGGCGAGGTGATCGGAGTCGACGGTGCCGGTGAGCAACACATGCGTCGGCTGCTCGTAATACGGGCGGAATCAGGGACGGTCAGCCTGGTGGACCTCGCTGACGCGCACCGCGTCGAGTTACTGGAGGAACCGTCGCGCAGCGACCTCGACTATCTGATCGACCGGTCCCGCGCCGCCACTGCCGGCGAGAACCGCAGCATGACGGTGCAGGTCCGCGGCAGGGCCGACGACGCTCGGGTGTCCTACATCGTTCCAGCGCCGGTATGGCGGGTCTCCTACCGCGTGATCCATGACGGCGACACGATCACGTTGGCGGCGATGGCCATCGTCCACAACCCGCTCGACGAGGATCTTGTCGAGGTCGCCCTGACTCTCACCACCGGGCAGCCGGTCTCGTTCGACATCGATCTCTACCACGGCAAGCACGTCCAACGAGCGGTCGTCGAGGAAAGCGAACGCGTCGCCCTGCCTGCGGAGAGGCATCTGCGCGATACCCGCAGCCTTGCCGTCGCACCCGCCCCCGACGGTTACGCCATGACCGGCGGGGCATATGAAGATGCCGCCGACGACGTGGAAGCGGCCCAGCCCGGCGAGCACTTCGAATACCGGCTCGGTACGCCGGTATCGCTGAAACGTGGTGGTGCCGCGATGGTTCCACTGGTCGTCAAACCCGTCGACGGCGTCCGCCGAGAACGCGTCTGGCGGGACGGCGCCGAGCCCGCTCCCGCCATCGTGCTGTTCTTCGCCAACACCACCGGCGTCGTGCTCGAGGAGGGTCCGGCCGTCGTCTACGACCAGGGCGGCTACGCCGGCGAGGCGATGGTGCCGTTCACGGCGCGCGGGGGGCGCACCCGGCTGTCGTTCGCGAAGGACCTCGCCGTGCGTTGCCGCCGCACGTCCACGGTCGACACCGTGACCGCTCGGATCTGGCTGACGGCAGAAGCCGTAGTGGAGGAACAGCGCCAGGAGGAGCTGCACACCCTGCACGCCGAGAACGACCACGACGAACCGGTCGAGGTGATCTTCGAGCTGTTCCGCACGTCGGGTTGCACGATCACGTCGGTCACCGGCGCCGACCAGGAAGCCGATGACGAGGACTGGCACCGGTTCCGGGTTCAGGTGCCGGCACACGGTGTTGCGGAGGCGACGGTGCTGGAAACCTGGCCGAATTATCGGCACGTCGGCTACGAGGAACTCTCGCCCGGTCAACTCGAGGACTGGCTGGCTGGACGTTGGCTCGATGCGGCCACGGTCGAAGCGCTGTCGGACGTCCTGGCGCACCGGGCCGAGGCGACGCGGCTGGACGAGGAACGTCGCCACCTCGACGAGGAGCGCGACGATCTCTACAACGGCCAGAGTCGCATCGGCGAGCAGTTGCGGGTGCTGAGCGCGGACGGAGCGGAGGGCGAACTGCGCCGTCGGCTCGTCACCGAACTCGAAACGATGCAGGACCGCGTCGTTCGTCTGGAGGCGGAGATCCGGGGGCGCCGCGACGCGGCCGATGAAGCTCGCCGGGCCGCGACGGATGAACTCAAGCGGGTGATCGCCGTCTAGGTTTCAGGCCGGCTGGCGCGGATGCAACCGGCCGACTTCTCGGGAAACCGGCCTGTCATGATCAGCGCCGTGAGACCATCCCGGCTGAAGGTGATGGCGCGGCTGTGACGTGGAGACGGGCATGATTCGGCAGGCAGTGACGGCTTTAGGGGCAGCAGTTCTCGGTGCGGTGGTGTTGGCGCCGCCGTCGGCAGCTGACGCGGCGCAGCAGGTGCTGATCGACTCCGGCGCGGTGCGGTGCGTGCTCAGCACGGATGAGGTCGCGTTCGGCGGCGGGCCGATGACGGTATGCGCGCTGACAAACGGACAGCCATGGGGTGCGGCGCCCTTCGAAACGTCCAAGTGGAACCAGCGGCCGAACCTCGCTGTCGTGCGGGGGGCCGGGCCATTCGTCTGGGAGCGAGGCACTATCGCCGAACCAGTCGCCGCGCCAGTTTCCGTGGACAGCCAGACCTTCAAAGCGAACGGTTGGACCGTCGAGCCACAGGGAATGCGCACGCGTATCAGCTACGACAGGACCGGTCACGGATTCTTCATCAACGCCTTCGATATTCGCGGTTTCTGACACCAAGTCGGCCTTCGAAACTGCGGGGAGATCGCAACTTCGGCGAAAACTGCGATCTCACCGCAGTTTGGGCGATATCAGGCGCGCAGTGACGACGTGTCGATCACGAACCGGTACCGCACATCGCTGGCGACCACCCGCTCGTAGGCCTCGTTGATGTAGTCGGGCTCGATGATCTCGATCTCCGGCCGCACGGCGTGTTCGGCGCAGAAGTCGAGCATCTCCTGCGTCTCGGCGATGCCGCCGATCAACGAGCCGGCGATGCGGCGCCGGCCGGCGATCAGCGCGCCGGCGGGCACCGACATCGGGTTCTCCGGCATACCGAGTTCGACCAGCGTCCCGTCGACTGCGAGCAGCCCGAGGTAGCGGCCGAGATTGAGGTTGGCCGACACGGTGTTGAGGATGAGGTCGAACGAGCCCTTCAGCTTGGTGAACGTCTCCGGGTCGGAGGTTGCGTAGTACTCGTCGGCGCCGAGGCGCAGACCGTCCTCCATCTTCTTCAGCGACTGGCTCAACACCGTCACGTGGGCGCCCATCGCGTGGGCGAGCTTGACGCCCATGTGGCCCAGGCCGCCGAGACCGACGATCGCCACCCGGGTGCCGGGTCCCGCATTCCAATGGCGCAGAGGCGAATACAGCGTGATCCCCGCGCACAGCAGCGGCGCCGCGGCGTCCAGGGGCAGGCTGTCGGGGATGCGCAACACATAGTTCTCGTCCACCACGATGGCGCCGCTGTAACCGCCGTGCGTCGGCTCGCCGTCGCGGCCGACCGCGTTGTAGGTGCCGACCATGCCCCTGGCGCAGTACTGCTCCTCACCCGCCAGGCACTGCGCGCACTCGCGGCAGGAGTCGACGAAGCAGCCGACACCGACGCGGTCGCCGACCTGGAACTTGGTGACCTCAGCGCCGACGGCAGTGACGATCCCGGCGATCTCGTGCCCGGGCACCAACGGATACTTCGCGCGGCCCCACTCGTCGCGCACGGTGTGAATGTCGGAGTGGCAGATGCCCGAGAAGTGGATGTCGAAGGCGACGTCGTGCGCCCCGACCTCGCGACGGGTGATGGTGGTCTTGGTCAACGGCCCGGTCGCCGACGGTGCGGCATATGCGGTGACTGTGCTCATTACGACCTTCTTCTGCATCGAATCGACTATCGAGAAAAGGCGCCGTCAATAGGTGCGGCGAACCCCCATAGACAACCGAAGAGCGCGTCGTGTTGATTCCGCGGGGCGCTGTGAGATTGCTCCTAGAGGCCTGGCGCCCGGAACGCGCCGTTGAACGACACGCGTTCGTAGCGGGCGACACCGGCGGCCGTGTAGGGGTCCCGGTCGACGATGTCCTGCGCCTCCTCGGCATCGATGTCGCCGGTGATCAGAACGGCGCCGGACTCGTCCTCCTGACGGCCCGCCAGCACGATCCGGCCGGCACTCACCTCGTTCTCGAGCCACTCGAGATGGGCGGGTCTGATTTGGTGGACGACGTCGGGTGGCTGCAGATAGGTCGACTTCAGCACGTGAAACACGGCCCCGAGGTTAGTTGATCGGCGCGTTGAGCCACTGCAGGTCGGCGAGCATTCCGCGCGCTGCGACGATGCCCTCGCCGGTCTGCCACACCTCGTTGTTGACCGCGAAGACCCGGTTG
This sequence comes from Mycolicibacterium sp. ND9-15, assembly GCF_035918395.1. NCBI lineage: Bacteria > Bacillati > Actinomycetota > Actinomycetes > Mycobacteriales > Mycobacteriaceae > Mycobacterium > Mycobacterium jinjuense. Next base: position 828,762 of record NZ_CP142362.1, on the reverse strand, counting down.
TCGCGGGTGGCGCCGAGCTTCTTCCACGCGTCGCTCTCGAGCACCGCGGGTGCGCGGTCCCGCGCGGCGGGGGAGTCGAAGGACAGGTAGACGATGTCGCCGTCGGCGATAGACAGGTCGGGATGGTCGGCCAGGTCGGTGTCGGTGATCCCCACCTCGAGGTAGGGCTTGTCGGTGAAGCGTTGCGTCACAGGGCGATCGACGCCCACGTCGGTCAGCACGCTGCCCGGAAAGGTCTTGGCGCCGTAGACCCGCATCGTGGTGTCGGTCAACTGCACGACCGACGCCTGGAAATGTGCGGCGTCGTTGTCGGCGCCGGTTTTGTCGGCGGCCCGTTGGAATCCGTCGACCAGACCGTTCGCCGCATCCTGGCGGCCGGTCGCCGCGCCCACCGTGCGCAGGTTGTCCTGCCAGGCCGGTCCGGGCGCCCCGGTGAACACCGTCGGCGCGATCTCCGAGAGCGCTCCGAATGCCTCGGGCGTCAACGCCTCAGAACCGAGGATCAGCTCGGGCGCCGCGGCCCTGACGCCGTCGAGGTCGGGCGTGCCGCGGGTGCCGACCGCGGGCACGTCGTGGATCACCTGGCCCAGGTACGACGGCTGGCTGTCGGCGCCGTCGGGCAACGCGGCCGCCACCACCCGCGACTGCAGGCCCAGGGCGCACAATGCGTCGAGCTGGTCGCCCGACAGCACCACGATGCGCTGCGGGTCTTCGCGTACCAGGGTCTCGCCGGCGGCGTGGCGCACCAAGCGGTCCGGCGGACCCGGGTCCACGGGCGTCGGTTCGGGCGCGCACGACTCGTCGGGTCTGCGCTGGTTGCCCAGCACCCCGGCGCCGGCGATTCTCGTCGTACTGGTCACGATCGACTGCGTTGCGGTGGTGTCGGACGACTCTTCGCCACCGGAGCCGCAACCGCTCACCGCCGTCACGCCGACAGCGGTGGCGATGGCTGCCAACGCCAGCGTCCTGGCGGCCGCCAGGCCCCAACGCGGTCCGCTGATCAGCACGTCGCCGACGGTAACATCCGGCCAGCTCCAAGGCGTCGAGCCGGCTTCGGCGCTCGAATACGACAGTTTGTAGGACCGCCCCCGACTCGGCGGCGAGACGGCAGCTAGGATTCAACGAGTAAACGGCGGGGATGTCCCGACCTGGATTTATGGAGGACCTGTTGGTAGCCGAAGCGCCCCCCATCGGAGAACTCGAGGCACGGCGTCCGTTCCCGGAGCGACTCGGTCCCAAGGGCAACCTGGTCTACAACCTCATCACCACCACCGATCACAAGCTGATCGGGATCATGTACTGCGTCACCTGCTTCATCTTCTTCTTCATCGGCGGGCTGATGGCGCTGTTCATGCGCACCGAGTTGGCGATGCCGGGGCTGCAGTTCCTGTCCAACGAGCAGTTCAACCAGTTGTTCACCATGCACGGCACGGTGATGCTGCTGTTCTACGCCACCCCGATCGTGTTCGGGTTCGCCAACCTGGTGCTGCCGCTGCAGATCGGCGCCCCCGACGTCGCGTTTCCGCGGCTGAACGCGTTTTCCTTCTGGTTGTTCCTGTTCGGTGGGCTCATCGCGATCTCCGGCTTCATCACCCCCGGCGGTGCGGCGGACTTCGGCTGGACGGCGTACGCGCCGCTCAGCACCGCGATTCACTCGCCCGGCGCGGGCGGTGACCTGTGGATCCTGGGCTTGGCGGTCGCCGGTCTGGGCACGATCCTGGGCGGGGTCAACATGATCACCACCGTGGTGTGCATGCGCGCACCCGGGATGACGATGTTCCGGATGCCGGTGTTCACCTGGAACATCCTGGTGACGTCGGTGTTGGTGCTGATGGTGTTCCCGTTGCTGACCGCCGCGCTGTTCGGCCTGGCCGCCGACCGCCATCTCGGCGCGCACATCTACGACCCGGCCAACGGTGGTGTGCTGCTGTATCAGCACCTGTTCTGGTACTTCGGCCACCCCGAGGTGTACATCATCGCGCTGCCGTTCTTCGGCATCGTGAGCGAGATCTTCCCGGTCTTCAGCCGGAAGCCGATCTTCGGCTACACCACGCTGATCTACGCGACCATCTCGATCGCCGCGTTGTCGGTCGCGGTGTGGGCGCACCACATGTACGCCACCGGCGCGGTGCTGCTGCCGTTCTTCTCGTTCATGACGTTCCTGATCGCGGTGCCGACTGGCATCAAGTTCTTCAACTGGATCGGCACGATGTGGAAGGGCCAGTTGACGTTCGAGACACCGATGCTGTTCTCGATCGGCTTTTTGGTCACCTTCCTGCTGGGTGGCCTGTCGGGTGTGCTGTTGGCCAGCCCGCCGCTGGACTTCCACGTCACCGACTCCTACTTCGTGGTCGCGCATTTCCACTACGTGTTGTTCGGCACCATCGTGTTCGCCACGTACGCGGGCATCTACTTCTGGTTCCCGAAGATGACGGGCCGGCTGCTCGACGAACGGTTGGGCAAGCTGCATTTCTGGTTGACGCTGATCGGTTTCCACGGCACGTTCCTGGTGCAGCACTGGCTCGGCAATGAAGGCATGCCGCGCCGCTACGCCGACTACCTGTCCACGGACGGGTTCACCACCCTCAATGTCGTCTCGACCATCGGCGCGTTCATCCTCGGCATCTCGACGATCCCGTTCGTGTGGAACGTGTTCAAGAGTTGGCGCTACGGCGAGCCGGTGACCGTCGACGATCCGTGGGGTTACGGCAACTCGCTGGAGTGGGCGACCTCGTGCCCGCCGCCGCGGCACAACTTCACCGAGCTGCCCCGGATCCGTTCGGAGCGACCGGCATTCGAGCTGCACTATCCACACATGGTGGAGCGGATGCGCGCCGAGGCCCACATCGGCCGCAGCCACGGACCCACCGACGGCGATGTGACACGGTTGGACGACGCGAGCGTCCGTACCTGACGATCGCGGCATGACCGGGCAACCGCGCGAGCGTTCGTCGCTGCTGATCACGGTCACCGGCCGTGACCAACCGGGCGTCACCTCGGCGCTTTTCGAGGTGCTGTCCCAGCATCGGGTCGAGTTGCTCAACGTCGAACAGGTGGTGATCCGCGGCCGGCTTACGCTGGGTGTGCTCGTCGCTGGATCGGCGGAAGTAGTCAGCGGGCCGGAGCTCCGCGATGCGGTGACTCGGGCGATCCACGACGTCGGCCTGGACGTCACGATCGAGCGCAGTGACGGCGAGCCCATCATGCGTGAGCCATCGACGCATACCATCGTCGTGCTCGGCCGCCCCATCACCGCCGAGGAGTTCGGTGTGGTGGCGCGCGAACTGGCCAGACTCGACGTCAACATCGACACGATCCGCGGTGTATCGGATTATCCGGTAACGGGATTGGAGCTGCGGGTATCGGTGCCTTCGCGCGCCGTCAACAACGAACTGCAGAAGGCGCTGGCCAGGGTCGCGGTCGCCGAGGAGATCGATGTCGCGGTCGAGGATTACAGCCTGACGCGGCGGGCCAAGCGCCTCATCGTCTTCGACGTCGACTCGACGTTGATCCAGGGCGAGGTGATCGAGATGCTGGCTGCCCGCGTGGGTGCGGAGGCGGCCGTGGCCGAGGTGACCGAGGCGGCCATGCGTGGCGAACTCGACTTCGCCGAATCGCTGCACCGGCGCGTGGCCACGCTGGCGGGTCTGCCGGCCTCCGTGCTCGACGACGTCGCCGAACAGATCGAGTTGACCCCCGGCGCCCGCACCACGCTGCGCACGTTGCGGCGGTTGGGGTTTCACTGTGGCATCGTCTCGGGCGGGTTCCGTCAGGTCGTCGAACCGCTCGCTCACGAGCTGATGATGGATTTCGTCGCCGCCAACGAACTCGAGATCGTCGACGGCAAGTTGACCGGTCGGGTGATCGGCCCCGTCATCGATCGGGCCGGAAAAGCCAAGGCGCTGCGCGATTTCGCGCACCAGGCCGGCGTGCCGATGGAGCAGACGGTGGCCGTCGGCGACGGCGCCAACGACATCGACATGCTCGCCGCGGCGGGACTCGGCGTGGCGTTCAACGCCAAGCCGGCGCTGCGGGAGGTAGCCGACGCGTCGCTGAGCCAGCCGTATCTGGACACCGTGCTGTTCATTCTCGGCATCACGCGCGGCGAGATCGAAGCGGCCGACGCGCTTGACGGCGTGGTGCGCCGGGTCGACATTCCGGACTGAACCTGCCTGCGAGCGACCGCACTTGTACGCGCTTGCCCGGCGTGTCGCGGGACAAACCCGGCCGCTCGCGGGGGTGGCGGGGGTGGCGGGGGTCAAGGGGGTGGCGGAATCACTTGACTACGATGAGCGGGTGCCCGCCGCCGAAGGAGATGCAGCCGACCCCGACGTGCTGATCGACTTCGCCAAGGTGTCGCTGCGGCGCGGCGGTCGGGTCCTGGTCGGCCCCGTCACGTGGGCGGTCGAACTCGACGAGCGCTGGGTGATTATCGGTCCCAACGGCGCGGGGAAGACCTCGCTGCTGCGGATGGCTGCAGCGCTGGAGCATCCGTCGTCGGGGACGGCGTACGTGCTCGGCGAGCGGCTCGGCCGCACCGACATGTTTGAGCTGCGCGCCCGGGTCGGGCTCAGCAGCTCGGCGTTGTCGCAGCGGGTGCCCGACGGCGAGGTGGTGCGCGATCTGGTCGTCTCCGCCGGCTACGCGGTGCTGGGCCGGTGGCGCGAGGCCTACGACGATGTCGACTACGAGCAGGCGCTCGACATGCTCGAGAGCGTCGGCGCCGAACACCTGGCGGAGCGCACGTACGGCACCTTGTCCGAAGGCGAACGCAAGCGGGTGCTGATCGCGCGGTCGATGATGACCGACCCCGAGCTGTTGTTGCTCGACGAGCCCGCCGCCGGACTGGACCTGGGCGGGCGGGAAGAACTCGTGGCCCGACTCGAGGATCTGGCCGCCGACCCGGATGCCCCGGCGATGGTGCTGGTGACCCACCACGTCGAAGAGGTTCCGCGCGGCTTCTCCCATGCACTGATCTTGTCCGAGGGCAAGGTGGTCGACTCGGGCCTGCTGCCGGACGTGCTGACCGCCGAGAACTTGTCCAAGGCGTTCGGCCAGGCGATCACGCTCGACATCGTGGACGGGCGGTACTTCGCGCGCCGAGCCCGGACCCGGGCAGCGCACAGGAGGCGAGCATGACTTCTCCGGTGGGTAGGAGCGAAGCGACTGGGGATATGACAGACGAACCAGCCGAAGAACCACTGGCGCCCCGTCCGGCCGCGACGGTGATGCTGATCCGCGAGACCCCGGATGTCACCCGGGAAGTGGAAGTGTTCCTGATGCGGCGGCATTCGGCGATGGATTTCGTCGCCGGTGTGATGGTGTTTCCCGGCGGAGGTGTCGACGATCGGGACCGCAACGCCGACATCGCCTGGTTCGGTCCCGAACCGGACTGGTGGGCAGAGCGATTCAACGTCGAGCCCGATCTGGCGCAGGCGCTGGTGTGCGCCGCGGCGCGGGAGACCTTCGAGGAGTCCGGGGTGTTGTTCGCCGGGGCCGCAGACGACGCCGACGTGCTGGTCGACGACGCCTCGGTCTACCGCGACGAGCGCGCCGCGCTGGTCGACCGGTCGCTGTCCTTCGCCGACTTCCTGCACCGAGAGAAACTGGTACTGCGCGCGGATCTTCTTCGGCCGTGGGCCAATTGGGTGACGCCGAAGGAGGAGCGCACCCGCCGCTACGACACCTATTTCTTCGTCGGCGCGCTGCCCGAGGGTCAACTCGCCGACGGTGAGAACACCGAGACCGACACCGCCGAATGGATCACGCCGCAGCGAGCGCTCGACGACTTCGCCGACGGGCGGACGTTCCTTCTGCCGCCCACATGGACCCAGCTCGACTCGCTCAACGGCCGGAGCGTCGCCGAAGCGCTTGCGGTGGAACGCCAGATCGTGTCCGTCACACCGCACCTGGCGGCCAACAAGGACACCGGCAACTGGGAGATCGAGTTCTTCGACAGCGACCGGTACAACGCCGCCCGCAACCGTCGCTCTCCTGAGGGTTACGGTACGGACGCGCGTCGAGCATGAGCGAGTTCGTCTCCGTTCACACCAGCGATGAGCAACCCGGCATCGCCACCCTGCTGCTGTCTCGGCCGCCGACCAACGCCCTGACCCGGCAGGTTTACCGCGAATTGGCCGGTGCGGCCCGACGCATCGGGGGCCGCGACGACATTCATGCCGTGATCATTTTCGGTGGCCACGAGATCTTCTCCGCCGGCGACGACGTGCCCGAACTGCGCACCCTCGACGCCGACGAAGCCGCCGTGGCCACGCGGGTCTGCCGCGAGGCCATCGACGCGGTGGCGGCCATTCCCAGACCCACCGTCGCCGCGATCACTGGCTACGCGCTAGGCGGCGGGATGACCCTCGCGCTCGGCGCCGACTGGCGGGTCTCCGGCGACAACGTCAAGTTCGGCGCGACGGAAATCCTGGCCGGGCTCGTTCCTGCCGGCGGCACGTCGCGGCTGACCCGCGCCGTCGGCCTCAGCAAGGGCAAGGAGCTGGTCTTCAGCGGGCGGTTCATCGACGCCAAGGAGGCGTACGCCTTGGGTTTGATCGACCAGATGGTGGCCCCCGACGCGGTGTACGACGCCGCGCTGGCCTGGGCGCAACGGTTCCTCGAGCACCCACCCCCGGTACTCGCTGCGGCCAAGGCGACGTTCGACCCCTAGGCTGCCCTGTTATGAGCTTTGAGGAAACCGACACTATCTCTGACGTCGCCGACCCCGCGGCTCCCGGGTCTGACGTCGCCGGCTCCGCTCCGGTGCCGAACCCGCACGCCACCGCCGAACAGGTCGAGGCGGCCCGCCACGACTCCAAACTGGCCCAGGTGCTGTACCACGACTGGGAAGCCGAGAGCTACGACGAAAAGTGGTCGATCTCCTACGACAAACGCTGCGTCGACTACGCCCGCGACCTGTTCGACGCGACGGTGCCCTTCTCCGAGCAACGCAAACTCCCGTACGACCGGGCGCTGGAGCTGGGATGCGGCAGCGGATTCTTCCTGCTCAACCTGATCCAGGCGGGCGTCGCGCGACGCGGCTCGGTCACCGACCTGTCACCGGGCATGGTCGAGGTCGCCACCCGCAACGGCGAAAACCTCGGCCTGGACATCGACGGGCGGGTTGCCGACGCAGAAGGCATCCCGTACGCCGACGACACCTTCGACCTGGTGGTCGGCCACGCGGTGCTGCATCACATCCCCGACGTCGAACTCTCGCTGCGGGAAGTGGTGCGGGTGCTCAAGCCGGGCGGCCGCTTCATCTTCGCCGGCGAGCCGACGAACGCCGGCGAGAACTACGCGCGCCCGCTGTCGACGCTGACGTGGCGAGCCGTGACGAACGTGACCAGGCTGCCGGGGCTGACCGGTTGGCGCCGCCCGCAGGCCGAGCTCGACGAGTCGTCGCGCGCGGCCGCGTTGGAGGCGATCGTCGACCTGCACACCTTCGCTCCCGCAGACTTGGAACGCATGGCACGCAACGCCGGCGCCGTGGAGGTCTCGACGGCCACCACCGAGTTCACCGCCGCGATGCTGGGCTGGCCGCTGCGCACCTTCGAGGCCGCGGTGCCGCCGGACCGATTGGGTTGGGGCTGGGCCAAGTTCGCGTTCACGAGCTGGATCGCGTTGTCCTGGGTGGACCACAACATCTGGCGCCAAGTGGTGCCGAAGGGCTGGTTCTACAACGTGATGGTCACGGGAGTCAAGCCAGCCGCGAAGTGAGCGTAGCCTTCGGCGTCGAAGACGTCGGCTATCTGCGGAGCGAGGCAGGTGTCGCAGCCCTGCGGGAAACCGCCGCGCTGCGTCTGACGAGTGCGACGCTGGTCTCCGACATCGCTTGGGCGCGTGCGCGTTTCGGTGAGCGCGCCGCGGTTCTGGTCGAGACGACGGTGTTGCGCCGCAAGGCAGCGGCGAAACTCTCCCATCCCGAGGGCTGGTTGTTCACCGACGAGGCGCTGCAGCAGGCCACCGCCGAACCGGTCGCCCGTCACCGCGCCCAGCGGCTCAGCCGCGCTCGTGTGCACGATGCGACGTGTTCGATCGGCACTGAGCTTGTCGCACTGCGGGATTCGGCCACGCTGGTGATCGGCAGCGATATCGACCCGGTCCGGCTCGCCATGGCACGGAACAACGTCACCGACGTCGATGTCTGCCGCGCGGACGCGCTTCGACCGGTCACGCGGAACACCGTCGTGGTGCTCGACCCGGCGCGACGTAGCGGCGGACGGCGCCGATTCGATCCGCGTGACTACACACCCGCGCTCGATGAACTCCTCGACGTGTACCGCGGACGCGACGTCGTCGTCAAGTGCGCTCCTGGAGTCGATTTCGACGCCCTGACACAATTGGGCTTCGACGGCGAGATCGAAGTGACGTCGCTGGCAGGCAGCGTGCGCGAGGCATGCCTGTGGTCCGCGGGACTTGCGGCTTCCGGGGTCCGGCGCCGAGCCACGTTGCTGGACACCGGCGAACAGGTCACCGACGCCGAATCCGACGACTGTGCGGTGGCACCCGCCGGACGGTGGCTCGTCGACCCGGACGGCGCCATCGTGCGCGCCGGCCTGGTCCGTCATTACGCCGCACGCCACGGCTTGTGGCAACTCGACCGCGACGTCGCGTACCTGTCGGGTGACCTGCTACCGCCGGGGGTACGCGGTTTCGAGGTGCTTGACGAACTGGCGTTCAACGAACGGCGGTTGCGCCAAGCGCTTTCGGCGCGCGACGTCGGCGCGGTTGAGATCCTCGTCCGTGGTGTCGGAGTCGACCCCGATGCGCTGCGACCGCGGCTTCGCCTGCGCGGCTCGCAGCAGGCTTCGGTGGTGATCACCCGCATCGGCGCCGGAGGTGCAAGTCGGGCAACGGCATTCATTTGCCGTCCGTCCCGCTGATCGTGCACGTATTCTTGCGGTGATGCGCCGGTATCCAGATCGGCGCCGGCGACAAGGACGTCCGACGATGCGCACTTTCAGGTGGCTCGCTGTGTTCGCGGTCACCGCGGTCGCGGGCGCGATCGCCGGCCCCGCGGCAACCGCCCAATCGGGGTGCGCCGACCTGCGGGGTAGCGTCGGGCCGGACCAGATCTGCCGCGTGCAGGTCCAGAATCCGACGTACACCCTCGATCTGAGCTTTCCCAACGACTATCCCGACCAAGCGCCGCTGGTGGCGTATTTGACGCAGGTGCGCGACGGCTTTGTCAACGTCGCGCAGAATCCGGACGCCTACAACCTGCCCTACGAACTCGACGCCGAGGGCACCGGCTACCGGTCGGGGCCGCCGACCACCGGCACCCGCAGCGTGGTGTTCACAGTCTGGCAGAACGTCGGCGGAGTACGCCCGCAGACCTTCTATCAGGCGTTCAACTGGAACCTGGCCAAGAAGGCGCCGATCACCTTCGACACCTTGTTCAAGCCGGGTACCAAGCCGATGGACGTGATCTCTCCCGAGGTCGACCGGTACCTCGAAAGCCAGGGGATGATCGACCCGGTGCCACCGGGCGACGGCATGGATCCCGCGAATTACCAGAACTTTGCGATAACCGAGGATTCGCTGATCTTCTTCTTCAGTCAGGGCGAACTGTTCCCGGAATCCGCGGGGCCGGTTCAGGCGACCGTGCCGCGCGCCGCGGTGGCGCCCATTCTCGCGCTGTAGGCCGGCGCGTCAGGCGGGCGCGAAGCCGTACACCACACCGTCACTGGTGGCGGTGACGACGCGGCGATCGTTGCCGACCGAGACGCCGACGGGCCACCCGCTCGCCTTCGGGAGCGGATAGGTGTTCAGCGTGCGGCCGTCGGCGGGATCGAAGACGAGCAAGGTCTGTCCGGCCTCCTCCCCGGTTCCTTCGCGCACGACGGTGTAGGCGACCTCGGGGCCGGATCGGCTCGATGTCGACAGCGGCGCCAGGTCGTCTCGAGTCCATTGCACTTCGCCGCGGTCACCCTCGTCCTTGATCCCGACCAGCTTTGCGCCCGGGCCCCCGCCCGCGACGATCAGCCCGTCGGGGGACACCGACGGCGGGGTCTGTGCGAGGTAGTCGAGCGGCACCGACCACTTCGTCTTGCCGTCGTCGGCGTCGAGCGCCCATAGCTGGTCGTCGTGGCCGTTCACATACACCGTCGACCCGTCGGCCGAGAACACCGGGCTGGCAAGGGGTCCGCCACCGACGGCGTCGCTGGTCCACTCGCGGGTCAGCAGCGGTGACTGCCCGGGCCGATAGCGCAGTCCGACGAGGATGGGTGCCTCCGCGTCGGGTTCCCAGAGACCCAGCACGACGATGCCGGTGGATGCGGCGAACGCCGGTGCGGCGGCTACGGGGCAGCGGGGCCGGGCGGGGCGGCAGTCGGCGAGTCCGCGCTCGGAATCCTTCGGGTCCAAGCCGGCGATCAGGTCCAGCGGGCTACCCTCCACGGTGCCCCGGTGAGCGTCGAAAACCAGCACCTGACCCAGATGCGTCACGACCAGCAGGTGACCCGGGTCCAGGATCCGCGCCGTGGTCGGCATCCCGATGACCGGTTGGCGCCAGCGGATCCATTGCGTCGGCGGAAACGACAGCATGGCCCCGGGCTGCCCGATGTAGACGTTGTCGAAGCCATCGAATAACGGACCGGAAGCACCACCGCCCTGCACGAGCCGGGTGCACCAGCGCTGCCGCGCCTTGTTGTCGGCCTCCCACACCATCAACGAACACCCGGCGGAGGTCTGCGCGTTGACGGCCAGGTAGCTGCCCGAGCCCAGCGCGACTGCGGCGGCGAGATCCCCCTTGACCGATCGCACCCATTCCAGGCGGAGTGTGTCGGCGCCCGCGTCGGGTCGGTAGCTGCTGTTGGCCGCGTCGCGGTATTGGGCCGCCCAGGCGTCGGCGGCTTTGGCCTCCACCCACGAGTCGGTGTCCTGGCAGCCTGCCAAGGTGGCCGTGATCAGCGCTGTTGCCGCCAGCACGGTCAATCGCCGGAACACTCGATCCTTTCCCGTTCCTAGTCTTCGGTCCAGGTGAGGGTAACCGTTCGGGGCGCAACCGCTCGCGTAGGCTTTCCGGCCATGACGACCATGTGGGGCGCGCCGTTGCACAAGCGCTGGCGGGGGTCGCGGCTGCGTGACCCGAGGCAGGCCAAGTTCCTGACCCTGGCGTCGCTGAAATGGGTGTTGGCCAACCGTGCCTACACCCCCTGGTATCTGGTGCGTTACTGGCGGTTACTGAAGTTCAAGCTGCGCAACCCGCACATCATCACTCGGGGCATGGTGTTCCTCGGCAAGGGTGTCGAGATCGAGGCGACGCCGGAGTTGTCGACTATGGAGATCGGCCGCTGGGTGCACATCGGCGACAAGAACACGATCCGCTGCCACGAGGGTTCGCTGCGGTTCGGCGACAAGGTGGTACTCGGCCGCGACAACGTCATCAACACCTACCTCGACATCGAGTTGGGCGATTCGGTGTTGATGGCCGACTGGTGCTACATCTGCGACTTCGATCACCGGATGGACGACATCCACATGCCCATCAAGGACCAGGGAATCGTCAAGGGCCCGGTGCGGATCGGTCCCGACACCTGGGTCGGCGTCAAGGTCACGGTGTTGCGCAACACCACGATCGGGCGCGGTTGCGTGCTGGGGTCGCATGCCGTCGTGCGGGGCGACGTTCCCGATTACTCGATTGCGGTCGGCGCGCCGGCGAAGGTGGTCAAGAACCGGCAATTGGCGTGGGAGACATCGGCAGCGCAGCGCGCGGAACTCGCGGCGGCACTTGCCGACATCGAACGCAAGAAGGCCTCCCGCTGAGGCTTCCTCGCGTTTGCGCGAGCGTGCGATTCGTTCCGCGAGCGTGCGTGTCCGTCGCCGACATGCCGCCGAGATTCGACGGTTCGCGCACGCTCGTGGGCGCTCAGCGCGCACATCGACTAACGGGGAGCCGTGTCGAACCTGCACTCGTCTGCCGAAGCGAGGAGGCGGCGAACCGTTTTCCAAGGTCTTGCCGACCGGGATCGCGCCATGTGCAGCGCCGACGTCGACGTGAGCACCACCGTCGACACCCACCTCTTCTGACACACGCCAGTCGGCACGTCTACCGTCGACTCACCGGCCCACCGGTTTTGACCGCACTCTGCCTCCGGTGGTGACACGATGATTTCCGTGAGCGGCGGTTCGCCATGACCACAGCGGCCGCGGGATGCACGTCATGCGGCGCGGAACTGACCACGACGGCCAAGTTCTGTGGCGAATGCGGTGCGGCCGTGGATCAGTCGCGCTTGGGCGCCGAATACAAGCAGGTGACGGTGTTGTTCGCAGATGTGGTCCACTCGATGGACATCGCCGCTGCGGTCGGCGCGGAGCGGTTGCGCGACATCATGACCGAGTTGTTCAATCGGTCGTCCGCAGTGGTGAAACGGTACGGCGGAACCGTGGACAAGTTCACGGGCGACGGCATCATGGCGGTGTTCGGAGCGCCGGTTGCGCTGGAAGACCATGCCCTGCGCGCCTGTCTCGCAGCGCTAAACATCCAACGCGCGGCCACCGATGTGGCTGTCGATGTCGATCGCAAGGACGGTGTTTCGCTGCAGATGCGGGTCGGCTTGAACTCGGGCCAAGTGATCGCAGGCAAGATCGGCTCCGGCCCGCTGAGTTACACCGCAATCGGCCAGCAAGTCGGCATGGCGCAGCGGATGGAATCCGCGGCGACGCCGGGTGGTGTCTTGGTCAGTGACTCGACCGCCAGGCTGGTCGAGGACGGCGCCGTACTCGGTGAAGCCGAAATGGTCAGTATCAAAGGGTCGGGCGCACCGGTATGCGCGCGGCCGCTGATAGACATCGCCACGAACCAGCCGCGTCCAGTCCGGCGGTTGATGAAGCTGGTTGGGCGTGAATGGGAGTTGAGCACCATTTCCGGGCTTCTCGATCAGTCAATGGCCGGCGCCGGCCGCGTTGTTGGAATCGTCGGGCCACCGGGAGTGGGTAAGAGCCGGATGGTGGCGGAGGTGGCGTCTCGAGCCGCCGAGCGCGGTGCCGAAGTGGTGACGACGCACTGCGAATCGCACGCCAAGGATATTCCACTTCATGTTGCGTCCCGACTGTTACGCAATGTTTTTGGGGTAGATGATCTAGACGCCCACGCGGCGCGGTGCCGGATTCGAGCACGCCTGCAAGATAGCGACCCCCAGGATGTTGTCTTGCTCGAAGACGAGCTGGGCATCCGCGACACCGATGTCGAGCTGCCCGATATCGATCCCGACGCCCGCAGACGCCGGGTGGCCGCGTTGTTGAACGGATTGGCTGTCAGACGCACATCGCCGTCACTTCTCGTCATCGAGGACGCACATTGGATCGACGAAGTGAGCGAGACGATGATCGCCCAGCTCGCCAATGTGGTGCCGCGGACACGCACCCTTGCGGTCATCACCTACCGCCCGGAGTACTCCGGAGCGCTTGCCCGGTTGCCCAATTCGCATCGTATTGCCCTTGATTCGCTCAGCGAGTCGGCATCCACCGTGCTTGCGATCGAGTTGATGGGTTCGGACCCATCGGTCGCAGATCTTGTTCGGCAAGTTTCCGAGCGAGCGGCGGGCAACCCGTTCTTCGCCGAGGAGATTGTCCGGGACCTGGCTGAGCGAGGCGTCATCGAAGGGAACCCCGGCGCGTATGTCCGTCGACTTGATTCGGCCGACGCGTCGGTACCTGCGTCTCTGCATGCCGCCATCGCCGCCCGCATCGACCGCCTGAGCGGACCTGCCAAGCAGACGTTGAACGCCGCGGCTGTGGCCGGGTCGCGTTTCGATTCGGCGACGTTGGAAACGCTTGTCGCACATTGTGAAGTCACCGAACTCGTCGACGCGGAGTTGATCGATCAGGTGACGTTCACCGCGCCAAGTGAATACTCGTTCCGTCACCCGTTGATCCGCTCGGTGGCATACGAGTCGCAGCTCAAGTCGATACGGTCCCAGCTGCATCGAAGTCTCGCCGACACGATCCAGGCGCGTGACCCGGATGCGGCCGACGCGAACGCTGGGCTGATCGGTGAACACCTCGAGGCGGCAGGCGATTTCGACGGGGCGTACACATGGCACACGCGCGCCGCGATGTTCGCAGATGCTCGTGACGCCAGGGCCGCTCGAGCGAGTTGGCAGCGCGCGTGCGGTGTAGCCGACCGAATGCCCGATAATCAACCCGACCGGATGGCGAAGCGGATCGCGCCGCGCATCCAACTGTGCGCCGGGACGTGGCGAGTGTGGGGTAACGCAGACGCCGACTTCCGCGAACTGGATGCGCTGTGCACCGAAGCCGGAGATCTGGTCTCGAAAGCGATAGGCATGGCGGGTTTCGTCACCGGTTGCGTTTTCGAAGACAGATACCGTGATGCCGAAATCTTCGGGTCGGAGTTGGCCGATCTGGTCGAATCGATCAACGACCCCGGTATTGATCAGCTTCTGATCGGTGCCGCCAACGGGATGATGCAGGGCGGGCGCGTCGTCGACGCTCTGCGCGTCAACCAGATTGCGATCGACCATGGTCAGGAGGAATTGTCGCTGGCCAACTTCGGCATGACAGCGGTGCTCGCAGCATCGGTCGGAATCCGTGCCCTGTGCCGCTGCAGTCTTGGGATCGACGGGTGGAAAGCGGACTTCGACCACGCCATCGCAATCGCACGGTCGGCCGGCGACCCGACCGCTTACGCCGCTGCAAACATGTACGAGTACGTGTTCGCGATGCACAACGGCGCGGTCCTACCCGCTGCCGACGCCGAGGAGAGCACCGCTGCCGCAGTGGAATTCGCCGGTCGGGCCAGCGAGGATTTCGCGTATGAAGCCGCTTGTCTTTCTCGTGGCATGGTGCTCATCTACGGTGACGGCACGCGGCGTGCAGCAGGTTACGATCTCGTTCGAAGGTACCGAAGTGACGTTGCTTCAAACAATAAGTCGATGAACGTGCGGTTCGCCGACACGGAGATCGCAAAGGAGAAGGCCGCGGCCGGAGATCTCGACGGCGCCATCGCGTCGGCGCGCTCGACCATCGACTATCTCCAAGACTCGGGCGACATGTGCACTCGCGGACCTGCGGTCACCACGCTGGTCGAATCGTTGCTGCGCCGCGGAGCACAAGGTGATCTCGCGGAGGCGAAGGCTGCGATGTCCCGGCTCGCCGCGATTCCGACCGACCCCGGCTTCGTGCTGCACGAGCTTCCGTTGCTACGGATGCATGCGCTGGTGGCCCGCGCCGAGGGCGATGAAGCGGCGTATCGAAACTTCGCCGATCGCTATCGCACAATGGCGAATCGGCTCGGATTCGAAGGGCATATGGCGACCGCTGCCACCATGTGACCTAGCGATTGGGCAGCGCGTGCTCCACGATGGGGCGGCGCCGATGCGGTTCGCGCTCCCGCCGCTTGGCGGCCAGGTACACCTGGGTGGTTTCATCGGCGATCGTGTGCCATTCGAACTGCGTGGTGAGTCGCTTGCGGGCGGCGATGGCGCGCTGCTGGGCGGCTTGCGGATCGTCAAGCACGGTGCGGACTGCGGCCGCTAGGGCTGTGATGTCACGTGGCGGGAAAGACACGCCGGTTTCGCCGTTGATGACCGCTTCGCCCAAACCACCGACGTTCGACGTGACCAAGGGAATTCCGGTCGCCGCTGCCTCCAGCGCGACGATGCCGAACGGCTCGTAGTGGCTCGGCAACACGGCGGCGTCGGCGGCGTGCAGCAGATCCACCAAGGCATCGTGGTTGAGATGACCGACGAATTCAGTGGCCTTGAGCACCTTGTACTTTCGCGCCTGATCCAGAAGCCGGTCCAATTGCGTGCCCTCGCCGGCGATCGCCAGCGTGGTACCGGGATGCGTGCGCCTGATACGGGGCAGCGCGGCAATCGCGTCGTGAATGCCCTTCTCGTACTCGAGTCGGCCGTGGTACAGCAACCGCGCCGGGCCTGTCCTGGGCCGCCGCTGTGCAAACGGCCATCGCCCACAATCGATTCCGTTGCGGATGACGTGGGTTTCGGCCAGTCCGGGCCCGAACAACTCGGTGATCTCGTCGCTCATCGACCTCGAACAGGTGATGAGCGAATCGGATTCATGCACCAACCAGGATTCGACCGCATGTACCTGTCGGCTGATCCGACCCGACACCCATCCGGAGTGTCTACCGGCCTCGGTGGCATGAATCGTGGAAACCAATGGCGCGTCGTAGAATTCGGCCAAGGCTATCGCTGGGTGCGCGACCAGCCAGTCGTGTGCGTGGACGACATCGGGTCGCCAGGGACGGCCGCGCCGGGTCTTCAGCGCTAAACCGGTGCGGACCATCGAATGGCCCATCGCCAGTGTCCAGGCCATCATGTCGCTGCCGAAGTCGAACTCGTGCGGATCGTGCGCCGCAGCGACGACGCGCACGCCTTCGGCAATCTCGTCGGTGGACGGGTGCGTGCTCGGGTCGGTGCCGCTCGGTTGCCGGCTCAGCACCACGACTTCGTGGCCGACGTCGGCCAGTGCGGTCGCCAGGTGATGGACGTGACGCCCGAGCCCGCCGACGACAACCGGCGGGTACTCCCACGACACCATCAGGATTTTCACGGTCGCTCGCTCCGGCGGGAGGGTGCGCAAAGTGCCGCTGTTGAGCGGCGTGTCGCGCAGCAGACACGCACGCTCGCGCAGAGAGGGGAGGGGCTCACTTCGGTAACCGTCGCGCGTCCAGGGCGCCGAACAGGCCGTCGGCACGGTTCCAACCCGCGGCCAGACGCTGCGCGTGCTCATGGCGACCGGACGCCACGGCGTCGGCGATCTCGCGGGTGGCGTGGGCGTGCAGATGCGCGCGGTAGCGCGCATAGTCGGCCGCGGAATCCTTGCTGACCATGAAGGGCCAGTCACTCGACACGGTGAGCAACGTCTCGCGAAGGATCTGGTCGGCGACGAAGTTGCGGGCCGGCGAAGTGTCGGTCTCGCCGAGCGTCTTGTCGACTGTCGTCAGCGCGGTATCGACGACCTCACTGTTCAACTGCACCAAGTCGGCTACCTGCTTGCCGGCCCATACCTGCCAGTCCTTACCGGAACCCCAGGAGCTGGGCGGTAATTCGACGGCAGCGCCGAGAAAACCGTCGGCCTTCGCGTCAGCCAGCGTGCCGACGCGCACACCTGCCTCCGGCAGCGCGCGCAGCACCCGTTCCAGCCACACCGGACCCTCGTACCACCAGTGGCCGAACAACTCGGTGTCGAATGCGGCGATGACGTGTGCGGGACGTCCGATGCGTTCGCTCTCGTCGCACAGTCGCTGTCGGACCACCCCGACGAAGTCGGCGACATGGGAGTCGATCGCTCGGTCGGCACGCTCGGGGTCGTACGGCGCCTTGGCCTCCGACGGCACGTTGCGCCCCGACACCCTGGCCGGCTTGAGGCCGGTGGTGTGGTCGTAGGTGTGGAAGTCGCGGTAGGCGGCATGCCCGGGGTAGCCGGATTTCGGCGACCACACCCGGTAGCTGACGTGCAGATCCCGGCCGAACGCGACGACGTCGGACGACGCGACGGGCCGGCCCAGCGCGGTGTCGCCGTGCAGCGATGGGCCGTCGACCATGAAGTGGCCGACACCCGCTGCGGCATAGTCGCGTTCCATCCCGGGCGCATACGCGCACTCGGGCGCCCAGATGCCAACCGGCGTGTGCGCGAACCGGAGTCGGGCGTCGGCGAGCCCCTCGCGCAGCGCGAACTCGCGCAGCCGCGGGTTGAGCAGCGGCTGGAACGGATGCGACAACGGCCCACCGAGCAGTTCGATCGTGTCGGCGTCGACCAACTCGCGCAGCAGCGGGCTGCCGCCGTGGGACCACAGCGTGGCGAAGTCGTCGAGCGCCTGCTCGGCTTCGGTGTGCTCGCGAACACCGAACTGCCGCAGGGGATCTCCGAGTGTGGTCGCCTCCAGCGCCCGAAGTCGCCAGTTCGCCAGCCAGTGGTGCATACCCGAGAGGCAGTACGGGTCGTCGAGTTGCGCGGTGACCACGGGGGTCATGCCCAGCGTCAACTGGTGCCGACGGTCCTCGGCGGCCAGCGCCCGCAGCACCCGCATGAGCGGTAGGTACGCCGCCGACCATGACTGATAGAGCCATTCCTCCCCGACGGGCCACCGGCCGTGATGGGCAAGCCACGGCAGATGCGTGTGCAGGACGAACGTGAAGAGCCCCGGAACCGGAGGGCCGGTGACATCCAGTCGGGGTACGGGATCGGAAGAAGTCACGGCCGCACCGCGATCGCGACGAGATCCAGGCTGTCGTCGATGTTCCGGTCGCGCGCGTCGACCAGGTCGAAGTCGTCGCTGCGCACCGACGCCACATCGGCGAGCAGGTCTTCGGGCCACCGCGCATCGGCCAGCGCCCGGGCGATCTGGGCGTCGATGATCGATCCGCCGTGGCGCGCGTCGAGTTCGACCAGTCGCGGGCCATGAAAAACCCCGTAGACGCCATCAATAGAAAACCCCGCAGCCGTCAACAGCTCGGTCAGCTCGGCGGCGTCCAGCTCGCGGGTGTGGAACGGGTTGATCGGCGTATCACGGCCGGGGGAGAAGGTGATCCGGTTCGGCGTCGACATGAGCAAAGTGCCGCCGGGCCGCAGCACCCGGAAGCATTCGGCGACGAATTGCCCCTGATCCCAGAGGTGTTCGATCACCTGAAAGTTGACCACCACATCAACCGCATCGTCGGCCAGCGGCAGCTCGGCGAGATTGCCGTGGCGCATGTCCACCCGCGGATACCGCGCGCGGACGTGAGCGACCGCCGACTCGTCGTAGTCCAGGCCGATCACGCGCCGGGCCACCTCGGCGATCAGGCCCGCGCCGTAGCCCTCGCCGCAGCCCGCCTCGAGCACGTCAAGCTCCGCGCAGCGGTCGGCCAGCCGCTCGTAGACGACCTCGTGACGGCGGAACCAGTAGTTCTCCTCCGCCAGCCCCGGAACCGTGCGTTCCCCGGTCAGGGGCAGGTCGGGACCGTCGGTGACAAATGCGCTCATTGCAACGCAGGCTAACGCGAATCGGTCCACAGGCGAACGGTTCACCGCCTACGTGCTGCTAGAACACCAACACCGACCCGCTACAGTGTTCCTGCGAACCAGCATAAGTTACCGGCGAGTAACATGTTGGTTGTTGCTCACAGCGTCGTATTGCGGGCCGCCAACGGTCCCTTCGAGGAGGACGAACCAGACTCATGACGAACATCGTGGTCCTGATCAAACAGGTCCCTGACACCTGGTCGGAGCGCAAGCTGACCGACGGCGACTACACCCTCGATCGGGAGGCCGCCGACGCGGTGCTCGACGAGATCAACGAGCGCGCCGTCGAGGAAGCGCTGTTGATCAAGGAGAGGGAAGGCGGCGAAAGCACTGTGACGGTGCTCACAGCCGGCCCGGAGCGCGCGACCGAGGCGATCCGCAAGGCACTGTCGATGGGTGCCGACAAAGCCGTGCACCTCGTCGACGACGGCATGCACGGCTCGGACATGATTCAGACCGGCTGGGCCCTGGCGCGCGCGCTGGGCACCATCGAGGGCACTGAGTTGGTCATCGCCGGCAATGAGGCCACCGACGGCACCGGCGGCGCGGTTCCCGCGATCATCGCCGAGTACCTGGGCCTGCCGCAGTTGACGCACCTGCGCAAGGTGACCGTCGAGGGCGGCAAGGTCAGCGGCGAACGGGAGACCGACGACGGCGTCTTCACCGTCGAGGCGCCGCTGCCCGCCGTGGTGAGTGTCAACGAGAAGATCAACGAGCCCCGCTTCCCGTCCTTCAAGGGCATCATGGCCGCCAAGAAGAAGGAAGTCACCAAGCTCACGCTCGCCGAGATCGGCGTCGAGGGCGACGAGGTCGGTCTCGACAACGCCGGTTCCAAGGTGCTCTCGTCGACGCCGAAGCCGCCGAAGACCGCGGGTGAGAAGGTCACCGACGAAGGCGACGGCGGCACCAAGATCGCCGAGTACCTGGTCGCTCAAAAAATCATCTAGCAGATCATTCCTTCCGTACTTGAGAAACGAGAGACATACCAATGGCTGAAGTACTCGTGCTCGTCGAGCACGCCGAAGGTGCGCTGAAGAAGGTCACCTCGGAGTTGATCACCGCGGCTCGCAAGCTGGGCGAGCCCTCGGCCGTCGTCGTCGGCGCACCGGGCACCGCACAACCGCTCGTCGAGGGCCTCAAGTCCGCCGGCGCCGCCAAGATCTACGTCGCGGAGTCCGAAGACGCGGAGAACTACCTGATCACGCCGCAGGTCGATGTGCTGGCCTCGCTGGTCGAGTCCGCCTCCCCGGCGGGCGTGGTGTTGGCCGCCAGCGCCGACGGCAAGGAGATCGCCGGGCGCCTCGCGGCCCGGATCGGTGCCGGGGTCCTGACCGACGTCGTCGGCCTCGAAGAGGGCGGCGTGGCCGTTCACTCGATCTTCGGCGGTGCGTTCACCGTCGAGGCCCAGTCCACCGGTGAGGTTCCGGTCATCACGCTGCGCGCCGGCGCCGTCGACGCCGAACCCGCCGACGGTGCAGGCGAGGTCGTCAACGTCGAGGTGCCCGGGCAGGCCGAGAACGCGACGAAGATCACCAAGCGCGAACCGGCCGTCGCCGGCGACCGGCCGGAGCTCACCGAGGCCACGGTGGTCGTCTCGGGCGGCCGCGGTGTCGGCAGCGCCGAGAACTTCACGGTCGTCGAGGAACTGGCGGACTCGCTCGGCGGCGCCGTCGGCGCGTCCCGTGCCGCGGTCGACTCCGGCTACTACCCGGGCCAGTTCCAGGTGGGCCAGACCGGTAAGACGGTCTCGCCGCAGCTGTACATCGCGCTCGGCATCTCCGGCGCGATCCAGCACCGCGCCGGTATGCAGACATCCAAGACGATCATCGCGGTGAACAAGGACGAAGAGGCGCCGATCTTCGAGATCGCCGACCTCGGCATCGTCGGCGACCTGTTCAAGGTCACACCGCAGTTGACCGAGGCGGTCAAGGCCCGCAAGGGCTGAGTTTCCTGCGCGAAGGCCCCCGGACACTGTTCGGGGGCCTTCTGCCGTCCCCGCGAGCGCTCACTCCTGTACAGATTCGGGCGCTTGTGGCGTACCAGGATGAGCGCTCGCGCGGGTAAGGCGCTGCGGGAATTCGTCACCAGGCGCTCAGCGACACGTCACCCGCCCGATGCCACCCGGAGATGCGGCTGGGCGAGCGTGCAGGCATGAGCACTGCTTCTGTACTCATCGCCCCTGACGAAACCGACCGCGCGCAAACCGGGTCCTCGACGTCCGCGCCGCGCTACACGCTCCTGCTGTCGACCGATGCCACGCTGGTCGAGGCGGCGCAGCGCCTCCGCCACGCGGTGTTCACCTCCGAGCCCGGATTCGCGCTGAGCGGCGCCCCCGACGGCTTGGACGCCGACCGGTTCGACGAGCATTGCGACCATCTTCTCGTCCGCGAGGACCTCTCCGGCGAATTGGTCGGCTGCTATCGGATGCTGCCGCCGGCCGGCGCGGTCGCCGCCGGCGACCTTTACAGCGCAACGGGATTCGACGTTCGAGCACTCGACCCGCTGCGTCCGGGCCTGGTCGAAATGGGCCGGGCCGTGGTGCGCGCGGATCACCGCAACGGCGGCGTGGTGCTGCTGATGTGGGCCGGGATTCTGGCGTATCTCGACCGCTGCGGCTACGACTATGTCACCGGCTGCGTGTCGGTGCCGGTGCGCGGTCCCGACGGCGACGCCCCGGGCGCGCAGATCCGCGGAGTACGCGACTTCGTCCGCCGTCGGCACGCCGCCCCGGCGCGCTACACCGTGCGCCCGCATCAGCCCGTGACCGTCGGCGGCAACGGGCTCGACGACATCGATCCACCGGCCCGAGTGGCCGTGCCCGCCCTGATGCGGGGCTACCTGCGGCTCGGCGCGCAGGTATGCGGCGAACCCGCGCACGATCCCGACTTCGGGGTGGGCGACTTCCCGGCGTTGCTCGACAAACGCCGAGCCGACACCAGGTATCTGCGCAGGCTGCGCTCCGTCGGAGCGGCCGCAGCCATGGCCGGTGAGACCGCGCGATGACCACGAGTTCGTGGGTGCCGCGGGCGGCGTGCGACGCGAGTTGCGCCAGCGCCGCCACCGGGCATGCGGGTCGCCGGGTGATCGTCACCTGCCGCGCCACGTTGCGCGCCACGGTGGCCCTTTCCCTGCTGGTGCTGGCCCCGCTGCTGGCCGTCCCTGCGCCGGGCCGATCCCACGTCCAGCGTGGCTACTGCCGGTTGCTGCTGCGTTGCCTGGGTGTGCGGACCACGGTGTCCGGCGGGCCGATCCGCAACTTGAGCGGCGTGCTGGTGGTGAGCGGGCACATATCCTGGGTGGACGTCTTCGCGATCGGTTCGGTGCTGCCGGGACGGTTCGTCGCGAAGTCAGAACTCATCGACTGGCCAGGCCTCGGCCTGCTGGCCCGGGTGCTGAAGGTGATTCCGATCGAGCGGGCCAATCTGCGGCGGCTGCCCGATGTGGTGGGCGCCGTCGCCCGTGGGCTTCGCGCCGGCCAGACGGTGGTGGCCTTCCCCGAGGGCACCACTTACTGCGGCCTGGCCTACGGGCGCTTCCGGCCCGCGATGTTTCAGGCCGCCATCGACGCCGGCCGGCCGGTCCAACCGCTACGGGTGAGCTACCACCACCCCGACGGGGCGCCGTCCACCGTTGCCGCCTATGTGGGCGACGACACACTGCTCGAGTCGATCCGGCGCCTGATCACCGCGAAGCGCACGGTCGTGCGGGTGCAGGTGGAGTCGTTGCAGCTACCAGGAACCGACCGTCGTGAACTGGCAACCCGCTGTGAGACCGCGGTGCGCGGCGATTCGGGGCAACGCTCGGCCGGTCACGCCCTGGTGGCCTGAGCGGATCGGAGGAGCCCCCGGCTCGACGGCTATTCTGGACTGGTTATGTCCCCGGATCAGCCGGTCTACCTCGATCACGCCGCCACCACCCCGATGTACCCCGTTGCCATCGAGGCGATGACGGCTGCGCTGGCCACGGTCGGCAACGCATCGTCGCTGCACGGCACTGGCCGGGCCGCGCGCCGGCGGATGGAGGAGTCACGCGAGACGCTGGCCCAGCTGCTCGGCGCACGCCCCTCTGAGGTGATCTTCACCGCCGGCGGCACCGAGAGCGACAACCTGGCGATCAAGGGCATCTACTGGGCGCGCCGCGATGCCGATCCGCACCGCACCCGAATCGTGACCACGCCGGTCGAGCACCATGCCGTGCTGGACTCCGTCGAGTGGCTGGTCGAGCATGAGGGCGCCGAGGTGAGCTGGCTGCCCGTCGAGAAGGACGGCTCGGTGACGCCGGCGGCGCTGCGCCGGGCGTTGCAGGACCACGACGACGTGGCCGTGGTATCGGTGATGTGGGCGAACAACGAGGTCGGAACGATCATGCCGATCGCCGAACTCGCCGCTGTGGCAGGTGAATTCGGCGTCCCCATGCACAGCGACGCCGTCCAGGCCGTCGGCCACATTCCGGTCGGCTTCGGGGCGAGTGGACTATCGGCGATGAGCATCGCGGCGCACAAGTTCGGTGGACCCACCGGGATCGGGGCGTTGCTGCTTCGTCGGGACACCGCCTGCGTGCCGTTGCTGCACGGCGGAGGTCAGGAGCGCGATGTTCGTTCCGGCACACCCTATGTGGCGGGTGCCGTCGCGATGGCCGCCGCGGCGGGGGCTGCCCTTGGCGGATTGGAGGCCACCAGTGCGCGAGTGTCCGCGCTTCGCGACCGGTTGGTCGAAGGTGTGTTGGCGAGCATCGACGACGTCGAGGTCAACGGGGCGACAGGGGCTGGCAGGCTGCCGGGCAACTCCCACTTCACTTTTCGCGGTTGCGAGGGGGACTCTCTGCTGATGCTGTTGGACGCCAAGGGTATCGAGTGCTCGACGGGTTCGGCTTGCACGGCCGGGGTCGCGCAGCCGTCGCATGTATTGCTCGCGATGGGCGCCGACCCGGTTAGTGCGCGCGGATCGCTTCGGCTGTCGTTGGGCCACACCAGCACCGACGGCGACGTCGATGCCGCGCTCGCTGCGCTGCCCGCCGCGGTGGAGCGGGCACGGCAAGCCGCCCTCGCCAGTTCGGGGGTCGTCGAGTTCCGATGAGCGCTTGCGCGAAGACAGTATGACCATGCGGGTACTCGTGGCGATGAGCGGTGGCGTGGACTCCTCGGTCGCCGCCGCCAGGATGGTCGACGCGGGCCATGACGTGGTCGGTGTGCATCTGGCGCTGTCGCCTTCACCGGGCACGCTGCGCACCGGGTCTCGCGGCTGCTGCTCGAAAGAGGACGCGGGTGACGCGCGCCGGGTCGCCGATGTTCTCGGCATCCCGTTCTATGTCTGGGATTTCGCCGACCGCTTCTCCGAAGACGTCATCGACGATTTCGTGTCGTCCTATGCCCGCGGTGAGACCCCGAACCCGTGCGTGCGCTGCAATGAGCGCATCAAGTTCTCCGCGTTGGCCGCTCGTGCGCTGGCACTGGGTTTCGATGCGCTCGCCACCGGACACTATGCGCGGCTGTCCGACGGCCGGTTGCGCCGTGCCGTCGATGCGGACAAAGACCAGTCGTACGTACTGGCCGTCCTCACGGCCCAACAGCTGCGTCACGCGGTGTTCCCGGTCGGCGACACACCCAAGCCGCAGATCCGTGCGGAGGCCGCGGGTCGTGGGCTCGCTGTCGCCGCCAAGCCGGACAGCCACGACATCTGCTTCATCCCGTCGGGCGACACTCGCGCGTTTCTGGGGGCCCGGATCGGTGTCCGGCGTGGGTCGGTCGTCGACGCCGCGGGCGTCGTGCTGGCCGAACACGACGGTGTGCACGGATTCACGGTCGGTCAGCGCAAGGGGTTGGGCATTGCCGGGCCCGGCCCCGACGGGCGGCCGCGGTATGTGACGGAGATCGACCCGGACACCGCGACCGTGCACGTCGGCACCGCTGCCGACCTGGACGTGTGGACGTTGACCGGCGAGCGGCCGGTCTTCACCTCCGGTGAGGCGCCAACGGGTCTCGTCGAGTGCCAGGTGCAGGTGCGTGCCCACGGCGGTATCGGCGACGGGGTGGCGCAGCTCCGTGACGGCCGGCTCGTGGTCGACCTGCGCGCACCACTGCGCGGTGTGGCGCCGGGCCAGACCATGGTGCTCTACCGTCCCGACCCCGCCGGCGACGAGGTGCTGGGTAGCGCGACGATCATGCGATAGCCCAAGCTATTCGGGCACGTTGGCGAGGATATTGGTGATGACGATCGCGGGTACGGAGTCGGGGTACCGGCACGCGGTCACCTCCACCAGCACCACCGACTTCACCCGGTAATCGCGACCGCACGCACCCGAGGGCCGGGTCTGCAGGGTGTCCACGCTGACCGTCCAGTCGCCGACAAACATCGGACCCGAAGGCGTTGCGCTGCAACCGTCGACAAGTGATACCAGGTAATCGAAAGCCCGCCGTGCAGTGACGGCGTCGCGATATGCGGCCGCGCCCTCGGAGATCAATCCGCCGCCGGGCGGGTTCTGGAAGGTGGTCTTGTGGAACTCCTCGACGTCCGGTCCGAACGTCCGGGTTTCGGCGAAAATCCATTGGCACTGCGGGGGAGTGGTCTCGACGAGCGGTTGGATGTCGACCGGGGTCTTTGCGTCCATGGTCGGGATGATCGTGAGATCCCCGCCGGTGATCGCGCGCATCTGCGATTGGTCGAGCATGATCGTTTCGACGTCGATCGGTGACAGCGATCCGTCGTCCATGCCGGGGATTACTCGCATCGCATGGCCGCTGACGGTGTGAGCACATCCCGCTGCGAGCGCCGCCATGGCGCACCACAGCGCGATCGACCGTAGCGCTGCGGGCATGCGTGTCCTTCCCAACCCGTCCGGACCGAGATTAGCCCGATCGAATACTGTCGAACGAGTGAATGCCTTCGCCGCAGCCACCGGGATCGGGTCGTGGCCGGGGACGGAGCCGCGCGAGGCCGCCGAGGTCGTCGTCGGCGAACTGCACACCTTGCCGCATCTGGTCGAACTGCCCGGCCGTGGCGTCGGCGCCGACATGATCGGCCGGGCCGGGGCGCTGCTCGTCGACATCAGCATGGACACCGTGCCCCGCGGCTATCGGATCGCATCCGGCCGCACAGCGGTGGCCAAGCGGGCGGTGAGCCTGCTCGACGAGGACCTCGACGCGTTCGAAGAGGCTTGGGAGAAGGCAGGTCTGCGGGGTGGCGGGCGCACGGTGAAGGTGCAGGCGCCGGGACCGATCACGTTGGCGGCGCAGCTGGAGCTGGCCAACGGCCACCGTGCGCTCACCGATCCGGGCGCGGTACGCGACCTGGCCGCCTCGCTGGCCGAGGGGATGGCGGCGCATCGCGCGCACGTCGGCCGGCGACTGGACGCGGCGGTGGTGGTGCAGTTCGACGAGCCGCTGTTGCCCGCGGCACTGGCGGGGCGGTTGACAGGGGTCACCAGCTTGACGCCCGTCCACGCGGTCGACGAGCCGGTCGTCACCGGACTGCTGGACGAGTGCGTCGCGGCGGTGGGTTCTCCCGTCGTGGTGCACAGCTGTGCATCGGGTGTGCCCTGGAAAGCCTTGCAGCACAGCACCATCGATGCCATCTCCGTTGACACCTCCGCACTCGTGACCGCCGATCTCGACGGAATCGGCGAGTTCGTCGACTCCGGACGCGCGGTGTTGTTCGGGGTGGTGCCGACGATGCCGCTCGACGCCGCGCCGTCGGTCGAGGGAACCGCAAAGGCCGCGGTGTCGCTCACCGATCGGCTCGGGTTCGCCCGATCCGTGTTGCGGGAGCGGATCGGCATCACGCCGGCGTGCGGTCTGGCAGGCGCCACCAGCGAGTGGGCGCGCACGGCGATCGGGTTGGCGCAGCAGACGGCGGACGCCTTCGCCGAGGATCCCGACGCCGTCTGATACGGCCACAGTCGAGGGTGAGAGCTGCGGTCGCCAGACAATTTACGGACGTTCCCGGAAGGGTCCGCATTGAGTGCGTGCCCCATGCCAGAATGCTTCGCAAACGACGTCGATCGTCGTCACGGAGAAGAGAGTTGGTTTCCGGATGAACGCGCGCCTCGCCGCAGGTGTCGGCGTGGTGTCCGTGTTTGTCCTGTTGGGCGGCTCGAGTGCGGCCGTCGCATACGCCGGTCCCGGTGATTCGCGGGACTCCGACCGAGGACACAGCTCCGATCGTGGCGGCGGTGGGTCCAACAAGGGCAAGCCCGACGACGACCGTCGTGGTTACGACAACGGAAACCGGGATCCCAACAGCAACCGCGGCGGTGGCACCGTTAAGTCGAACCGCAGCGCCCCTAAGTCGCGGGTCGGTTCGGGCCGCGACGACGACGGGCCACAGCTGTCGTCGAGTAGCCGGTCGGCCGCCACCACCCACCCGGACTCGGGCACGCGCTCGACCGCGCCGAACACGTCGGCCAGCCGGTCGGCGGCCGGTACCGAATCGAGTGCCGGCGAAGCGCCCCTCGGCAAAGTACCGGCGCCGAGCACCGCGGATGCTGCCGGTTCGGCCGGCGGGTCCGATTCCTCGAGTGCGCCGGTGCATGCATTCGAGCCCCCGCAGGTGACGGTCGGCAACGGCCGCAGACCGGCGACGAAAACCGGTGGACCCGAACAGCATCGGCAGCCTCCCGCGCCGGCATCCGCCGCGCCGGCACCCGCGCCGGTGCCGCCGCCGAGGCTCCCACCGCCGCCGCCACGGTCGGCGCCGGTCCCGCTCCACCCGGTGGACAAGCCGCCCGCGGTGATACGACAGTTCGTCGTCGCGCCCGGAGTCGGGTCGACCGACCCACTGTGGGGCATTGCCGGGCTATTGCTCATCCCTGTGGCAGGTGCCGCGCTGGGCTACCGGCAGGCGCGCGGGGCTCAAGCCGCCGAACGGATACACCGGTCCTGATCAGCCACGCAGATCCTTGCGCAGGATTTTGCCCGAGGCCGACTTCGGCACCGCATCGATGAACTCGACCTGGCGAACCTTCTTGTAGGGCGCCACCTGACCGGCGACGAACTCGATGATCTCCTCCTCGGTCAACTCAGCACCGGACTGCTTGACCACGAACGCTTTCGGGATCTCTTCACCTTCGGCGTCGTGGACCCCGATCACGGCGGCGTCCGCGACGGCGGGATGACTCAGCAGCAGGGCCTCCAGTTCGGCGGGCGGTACCTGATAGCCCTTGTACTTGATCAGCTCCTTGAGTCGGTCGACGATGTACACGCAGCCGTCCGCGTCGACCTGCGCGAGGTCGCCGGTGTGCAGCCAGCCTCCGTCGTCGATCGTCTCCTTGGTGGCTTTCTCGTTGCCGAGATAGCCGGCCATCACGTTGGGTCCCTTGAACCACAATTCGCCGGTCGCGCTGAGACCCTCTGCCGGCGGGTCGATTTCGTCACGGGTCTCGGGGTCGACGATCTTCGATGCAGCGTTGGACACCGTCCATCCGACCGAGCTCAGCGGCGCGACCATCTTCATCTCGTGCCGGCCGCCGTCGAACGGCGTGATGTGGCTGACGGGGCTGAGTTCGCTCATGCCGTAGCCCTGAACGACGCTGCAATCGAGTCTTTTCGCGACGGCGTGGCCGAGCTCGGCGTCCAGCGGGGCCGCACCCGACATCACGACGTTCAACGACGACAGATCGTATTCGTCGACCGACGGATGCTTGGCCAGCGCCACGGCGACCGGCGGTGCGATGAAAGCGATCGTGCACCGGTGGTTCTGGATGTTGGCCAAGAAGTCGCCGAGGTCGAAGCTCGGCATGATGACGAGCCGGGCCCGGGCGTGCACTGCGGCGTTGAGCAGAACCGTCAGCCCGTAAATGTGGAAGAACGGGAGAACCGCAAGCACCGTGTCGTCGGCGACCATTCCGTGCAGCGGCCGGATCTGGGCCACATTGGCCACCAGGTTGCGGTGGGTGAGCATGACACCCTTCGGGTATCCGGTCGTTCCCGAGCTGTACGGCAGCGCCGCCAGGTGTGACGATGGCGCGAAGCTGACCTGCGGCGGCAGGTGGCCGCGCCCCATCAGGTCTGCGGCGTTGGGATGGCCGTCGCCGGCTTGGCCGGGCCCGTCGAGTACCACCAGGCCGTCATCGGGCAGCCCGGCGGCCGCTGCCGCTTCCTCGGCGTGCGCCAACAGCGGCGACACCGTGACCAACATCTTGGCGTTGGAGTCGGTCAGTTGGTTGGCGATGTCCTTGGCGGTGAACAGTGTGTTGATTGTGGTGGCCGTCGCGCCTGCGCGCAGAATGCCGTGAAAGGCGACGGCGAAGCCCGAACTGTTCGGCGAGAGCAGCCCGACGACGTCTCCCACGCCGATCCCGCGCCCGGCGAGCGCGCCCGCGAACGCGTCTACCCGCGATATCAGTTCGCGGAAGCTGGTCTCGCGACCGGACTTCGCGTCGACGAGCGCGACACGATCGAGGTCGGTTTCGGCGATGTCGCCGAACAGGTAGTCGTAGACGCTTTTGGACGGTATGTCGACTTCGGGGAACGGGCTGGCAAAACTCATGTCGTCTCCGATCGAATCATGGCCTGTCGACTACTGGGTCAGACTTCGTCGAGCTGTTTGACGAGTTTGTTGGGCGCGGTCAGTCGGAACGAGGCATCGATCAGCTCGCGCACTTCACCCCAGTCGTACTCGCCCGTCAGATCCAGACCCAACCACCCCGACGGTCCGAGGTAGGCGGGGACGAAGAACCGGGCGTCCTGCCGCAGCGCCCGCCGGTCGCTTTCGTCGACTTTGACGATGATCGACTGCGGGTACTGCAGATACTCGCCTCTGGTTTCTGGTTTGACGCTGCCGCCGTACATGACGAACATGTTCGCGACGAAGAACGCGGGCCTGCCGTGGGAGACCTTCTCGTAGGCCTCGGGAAACGAAAGTGCCACCGTGCGCACCCGCCCCAGCACCGGGTCGTCGTCGCGGAACATGAGCGGGTGCGGCATGGGGCCAGGGTAACGGTGCGGTCCTGTCAGGCTGCTCCGTTAGCCTGCGAAGGTGACCTCCGAGGGTGCAGAAGACGAGCTGGCCGCGCAGGCCGACGACGGCTCCGACGGAGATTTGCGTCGTCGCTGGCAGACGCTCGCCGACGAGGTCCGCGAGCACCAATTCCGCTACTACGTGCGTGACTCGCCGATCATCAGCGACGCCGAGTTCGACGAGATGCTTCGCGAACTGGAGGCGCTCGAGGACGAGCACCCCGAGCTGCGCACGCCCGACTCACCGACGCAGCTTGTCGGCGGCGCCGGCTTCGCCACGGACTTCACCGCCGCCGATCATCTCGAGCAGATGTTGAGCCTGGACAACGTGTTCACACCCGACGAGCTCGCCGCATGGGCCGCGCGGATCAAAGGCGAGATCGGGGACGACGCCTACTTTCTGTGCGAGCTCAAGATCGACGGGGTGGCCCTGTCGCTGGTGTATCGCGACGGCCGGTTGGAGCGCGCCGCCACCAGAGGCGACGGCCGCACCGGTGAGGACGTCACGTTGAACGCCCGTACCATCGGCGACATACCCGAAAAGCTCAAGGGAAGCGAGCAATTCCCGCTACCGAAGGTTCTCGAGGTGCGCGGTGAGGTGTTCTTCCGGGTGGCCGACTTCGAGGAGCTCAACGCCGGGTTGGTCGCAGAGGGTAAGCCGCCGTTCGCCAACCCGCGCAACAGCGCCGCCGGCTCGCTGCGCCAGAAGAACCCGGCCGTCACCGCGCGTCGCAAGCTGCGGATGATCTGCCACGGCGTGGGCCACATCGAAGGCTTCCGGCCGAAGACACTGCACGGCGCCTACCTGGCCCTCGCGGCCTGGGGGCTGCCGGTCTCCGAGCACACCACCCGGGTGAAGGGGATGGCCGCGGTCACCGAGCGAATCGCTTACTGGGGTGAACATCGCCACGAGGTCGACCACGAAATCGACGGTGTGGTGGTCAAAGTCGATGACGTGGCGCTGCAGCGCCGTCTGGGATCGACGTCGCGGGCGCCACGGTGGGCGACCGCATACAAGTATCCGCCCGAGGAGGCGCAGACCAAGCTGCTCGACATCCTGGTCAACGTCGGCCGCACCGGCCGGGTGACGCCGTACGCGTCCATGGTGCCGGTCAAGGTGGCCGGCTCGACGGTCGGTCAGGCCACGCTGCACAACGCTTCGGAGGTCAAGCGCAAGGGCGTGCTCATCGGCGATACGGTGGTGATCCGCAAGGCCGGTGACGTGATCCCCGAGGTACTCGGTCCGGTCGTCGATCTGCGCGACGGTTCCGAACGCGAGTTCGTGATGCCGACGCACTGTCCGGCGTGCGGAACCAAGCTGGCGCCCGCCAAGGAGGGCGACGCCGATATTCGCTGTCCAAACACCCGGTCCTGTCCGGCGCAGTTGCGCGAGCGCGTGTTTCACGTCGCGGGCCGCGGCGCGTTCGACATCGAGGGCCTGGGCTACGAGGCGGGGACCGCGCTGCTGCAAGCCGGCGTCATCACCGACGAAGGCGACCTGTTCACGCTGACCGAAGCGGACCTGCTGTGCACCGATCTGTTCACCACCAAGAACGGTGAGCTGTCGGCGAACGGCAAACGGTTGCTTGCCAATCTGGACAGGGCCAAGTCGCGACCGTTGTGGCGGGTGCTTGTCGCATTGTCGATCCGTCACGTCGGGCCGACCGCGGCCCGCGCACTGGCCACCGAGTACGGCAGCCTGGACGCGATCATGGCGGCCTCCGAAGACGAATTGGCGGCCGTCGAGGGCGTCGGACCGACCATCGCAGCCGCCGTGACCGAGTGGTTCACCGTCGACTGGCACCGCGCGATCGTGGACAAGTGGCGCGCTGCCGGCGTGCGGATGGTCGACGAACGCGACGCGAGCATCGCGCGCACCCTCGAGGGGCTGTCGATCGTCGTCACCGGGTCGCTGACCGGGTTCTCCCGGGACGAGGCGAAGGAGGCGATCGTCACGCGCGGCGGTAAGGCGGCGGGCTCGGTGTCGAAGAAAACGGCCTATGTGGTGGCGGGGGATTCGCCCGGCTCGAAATACGACAAGGCTGTCGAGTTGAACCTGCCGATCCTCGACGAGGACGGTTTCGCCCGGCTGTTGGAGTACGGACCCGACGGCATCTGAGGTCGCGTTTGTCTGTCCCGTCCATCGGGCACTCGACCGGGCGAGGCGACAAGGAGTTGTGATGGCGATCTGTGATACCTGCGGCAACGACTACGACAAGGCGTTCAACGTGACATGGCCCGACGGGCGCAGCGCGACGTTCGACAGCGTCGAGTGCGCGGCCGTGCAACTGGCCCCGGAGTGTGCCCATTGCGGGTGCCGAATCCTCGGCCATGGCGTGGAGACCGAAGAAGCGATCTTCTGCTGTGCGCACTGCGCGCGCAAGGACACCAACGCCGACGTCAACGACCGCTGGCCCGTTCCCGCGGGCGGCTGACGCCCGGCTGCGCGGGTCAGCGCAGAATCGTCGCGACGATGCCCGCCAGATAACCGAGCCTGGCGACCTCCGACGGGCGGAAAAGCGGTCCACCCGGGCGGCCGAGCACCACCGCGGTGCGCGGGTCGCCGAGCGGGGCGGCCGCCAGCGTGGTGGCCATGTCGCGCCACAGCTGCGGAACCCAATCGGCGTCGCCGTCGAGCGCCTCGGCGTGCTGCAGCGGCAGCCACGGCGTTTCTGCCGTCTGGGTTTCGGGGGCACCATGACTGCCGGCCACCCGTTCGGGTCCCGCCTCCGTCAACCGGACCACCGAGCACCAGCCGACTCGAAGCACCCTGGGCGCCTCGTCGACGAGCACCTGGAGCTTCTGGGCCCTGGGCGCCGCAGCGACGTGGTCGACGAGTTCGAGCTCGCGGTGTGCCTCGAGCAGCCCGGTATGCGGCCGGACCGAGTCGACGTAGACACCCTTGATCTGTTCGGCGGCGGTGATCAGCATGTCGGGCATCGCACCGGCGGGCAGTTCGACCACGAGATCGTCGACGGCATAGCCGGCCGAGCGTTCCACCACGTCGAGAGACAGGATGTCGGCGCCCACCGAGCCGAGCGCCACGGCAAGTGAGCCGAGGCTGCCCGGTCGGTCCTCGAGCTGGACCCGCAGCAGGTACGTAGGCACGCGCAACACTGTTGCACAAGGCGCCGTCCCGAGCATTCTCGCGATGAGCGCTTGCGCGAAGCGAGACGACCGCGTCGGGCGCAGCGGCGACGGTGACTAGGCTTGCTTGTCGTGTCGCAGATCTCCCGAGACGAGGTGGCCCACCTGGCCCGTCTCGCTCGCCTCGCCCTGACCGAAGACGAGTTGGACAGCTATGCCGGGCAGTTGGACGCCATCCTCGACCATGTCAGCCAGATCCAGTCCGTCGACGTCGCCGGCGTCAAGCCGACCGGCAACCCGCTCACCGACGTCAACGTCTTTCGGCCCGACGTCGTCGAGCCGTGCCTGACCCAGGGAGAGGCACTGGACCAGGCGCCCAAGGCGGCCGAGGGCCGGTTCGCGGTCCCGAGGATTCTGGGGGAGGCGGAGTGAGCGACCTGACCAGGATGGACGCGTCGACGCTCGGGCAGAAGATCGCCACCAAGGAGGTGTCGTCGACCGAGGCCACCAAGGCATGCTTGGACCAGATCGCGGCGATCGACGACCGTTACCACGCCTTCCTGCACGTTGCGGAGAACTGCGCCTTGGCCGCCGCGGCACGAGTCGACGCCGCCGTGGCCGCCGGAGAGGCTCTGCCCTCGCCGCTGGCCGGGGTGCCGGTGGCGCTCAAGGACGTGTTCACCACGACCGACATGCCGACGACCTGCGGCTCCAAGATCCTCGAGGGCTGGACGTCGCCGTACGACGCGACTGTCACCGTGCGGTTGCGTGCGGCGGGCCTACCGATCCTGGGCAAGACGAACATGGACGAGTTCGCGATGGGTTCGTCCACCGAGAACTCCGCGTACGGGCCGACCCGCAACCCGTGGGACGTCGACCGCGTCCCCGGCGGGTCCGGCGGCGGCAGTGCCGCCGCGCTGGCGGCGTTTCAGGCGCCGTTGGCCATCGGCACCGACACCGGTGGCTCGATCCGCCAACCGGCCGCGCTGACCGCCACCGTCGGCGTGAAACCGACCTACGGCACCGTGTCGCGCTACGGGCTCGTCGCCTGCGCGTCGTCACTCGACCAGGGCGGCCCGTGCGCCCGCACCGTCCTCGACACCGCCCTGTTGCACCAGGTGATCGCGGGCCACGACGCGAAGGATTCGACGTCGGTCGACGCCGCGGTGCCCGATGTCATCGGCGCGGCCAGGGCGGGCGCGGCCGGCGACCTGAACGGTATGCGGATCGGCGTGGTCAAGCAGTTGCGCGGCGAGGGCTACCAAGCCGGCGTGCTGGCGTCGTTCAACGACGCGGTCGAACAGCTGACCGCGCTGGGGGCCGAGGTCAGCGAGGTGGACTGCCCGCACTTCGACTACGCGCTGTCCGCCTACTACCTGATCCTGCCGTCCGAGGTGTCGAGCAACCTCGCACGGTTCGACGCGATGCGGTACGGGCTTCGCGTCGGCGACGACGGCACGCGCAGCGCCGAGGAGGTCATGGCGTTGACCCGCGCCGCGGGATTCGGCCCAGAGGTCAAGCGCCGCATCATGATTGGCACGTATGCGCTGTCGGCGGGCTATTACGACGCCTATTACAACCAGGCCCAGAAGGTCCGCACGTTGATCGCGCGCGACCTCGATGAGGCCTACCAGAAGGTTGACGTGTTGGTGACGCCGACCACTCCTTCCACGGCATTCCGTCTCGGGGAGAAGGTCGACGACCCGCTGGCCATGTATCTGTTCGACTTGTGCACGCTGCCGCTGAATTTGGCGGGACACTGCGGGATGTCGGTGCCCTCGGGCCTGTCGCCCGACGACAATCTGCCGGTCGGGCTGCAGATCATGGCACCGGCCCTGGCCGACGACCGGCTCTATCGCGTCGGCGCCGCCTACGAGGCGGCGCGGGGTCCGCTGCCGACGGCGATCTAGGTACCGCGAGCGCACGTTCTTCTACGCAAACACCGACAGAGGGCGCGAACTACCGCGCACTCGGGGAGGATGTAGGCATGCGAGTCGGAGTGCTGACCGGTGGCGGCGACTGTCCAGGACTGAACGCGGTGATCCGAGCGGTGGTCCGCACGTGCGACGTGCGGTACGGCTCGTCGGTCGTCGGATTTCAGGACGGCTGGCGCGGGCTGCTGGAGAACCGTCGCGTCCAACTCGCCAACGACGACCGCAACGACCGGCTGCTGGCGAAGGGCGGCACCATGCTGGGTACGGCGCGCGTGCATCCGGAGAAGCTGCGGGCCGGGCTTGACCAGATCAAGCAGACGCTCGACGACAACGGCATCGACGTACTGATCCCGATCGGCGGCGAGGGCACGCTCACCGCGGCGCACTGGCTGTCGGAGGAGAACGTCCCGGTGGTCGGGGTGCCCAAAACCATCGACAACGACATCGACTGCACCGATGTGACGTTCGGACATGACACCGCCCTCGGCGTGGCGAGCGAGGCCATCGATCGGCTGCACAGCACGGCGGAGTCCCATCAACGGGTGATGCTCGTCGAGGTGATGGGCCGGCACGCGGGATGGATCGCGCTGAACGCCGGCCTGGCCTCGGGCGCGCACATGACCCTCATTCCCGAGCAGCCGTTCGACGTCGAAGAGGTCTGCCGACTGATCAAACAGCGCTTCGTGCGCGGTGACTCGCATTTCATCTGCGTGGTGGCCGAAGGAGCCAAGCCCGCGGAGGGCACGATGCAGCTGCGGCAGGGCGGTATCGACGAGTTCGGTCACGAACGCTTCACCGGCGTCGCGCAGCAACTCGGGTTCGAGGTGGAGAAGCGGATCAACAAAGAGGTGCGGGTGACGGTGCTCGGTCACGTGCAGCGCGGCGGCACGCCGACGCCCTTCGACCGCGTGCTGGCCACCCGCTTCGGGGTCAACGCCGCCGACGCCGCGCACGCCGGTGAGTACGGGATGATGGTGTCGCTCCGCGGGCAGGATATCGGCCGGGTTTCGCTGGCCGACGCGACCCGTCAGTTGAAGCTGGTCCCGCAGAGCCGTTACGACGACGCCGCGGAGTTCTTCGGCTGATCTACCCCTGGCAGACCCCACGGCGAGCGCAGAGGCAAACCCCCTCTGTTCCGCCGTTTCGAGCAGTCGCGGGTCTGTCCCCGACTTCGTGTGAGCCCACGCCGGTGACGGCCACTAGGATCGGCCGCATGACTGCCACGGCCCAGGCTGACCTGCTGGACTACGACGACGTCGTCGCCAAATACGACCCTGTGCTGGGCCTAGAGGTGCACGTCGAGCTCAACACCGCCACCAAGATGTTCTGCGGGTGCGCCAACAAGTTCGGGGCCGAACCCAACACCCAGGTGTGCCCGGTCTGTCTGGGCCTGCCCGGATCGCTGCCGGTGCTCAACTTGAAAGCCGTCGAGTCGGCGATCCGGATCGGGCTCGCGCTGAACTGTGAGATCGTGCCGTGGTGCCGGTTCGCTCGGAAGAACTACTTCTATCCGGACATGCCGAAGAACTACCAGATCTCGCAGTACGACGAGCCGATCGCGATCGACGGTTTTCTCGACGTGCCGCTCGACGACGGTTCCACCTGGCGGGTCGAGATCGAGCGCGCCCACATGGAAGAGGACACCGGCAAGTTGACCCACCTGGGCAGCGAGACCGGGCGCATCCACGGCGCGACGACGTCGCTGATCGACTACAACCGTTCCGGTGTGCCGCTGATCGAAATCGTCACCAAGCCGATCGAGGGCGCAGGCCCGCGCGCTCCCGAGGTGGCCCGGGCCTACGTGACCGCGCTACGGGACTTGTTGCGCGCGTTGGATGTATCCGATGTCCGGATGGATCAGGGGTCGATGCGCTGCGACTCCAACGTCTCGCTGAAGCCAACCGGGCAGCAGGAGTTCGGTACCCGCACCGAGACCAAGAACGTCAACTCGCTGAAGAGTGTCGAGGTCGCTGTCCGTTACGAAATGCGCCGCCAGGCAGCCATTCTCGAGTTTGGAGGCCGAATCCATCAGGAAACAAGGCACTTTCACGAGGACGGCCACACATCGCCGGGCCGCAGCAAGGAGACCGCCGAGGACTACCGGTATTTCCCAGAGCCCGACCTCGAACCGGTGGCCCCCGGCGCCGAGTGGGTCGAGCGTCTGCGCCAAACGATCCCCGAGCTTCCATGGGTGCTACGCAAACGGATTCAGGACGACTGGGGGGTCTCCGACGAGGTGATGCGCGACCTGGTCAACGCCGGCGCAGTGGAACTGGTCGCGGCCACCGTCGAACAGGGCGCCTCCAGCGACGCCGCCCGGGCCTGGTGGGGAAACTTTCTGGTGCAGAAGGCCAACGAAGCCGGCGTCGAACTCGACGATCTGCCGATCACGCCCACCCAGGTGGCCGCGGTGGTCAAGCTAGTCGACGACGGCAAGTTGTCGAACAAGCTCGCGCGCCAGGTCGTCGAGGGTGTGCTCGCCGGCGATGGCGAACCCGAGCAGGTGATGAAGGACCGCGGGCTCGAGGTCGTGCGTGACGACTCGGCGCTGCAGTCCGCCGTGGACGAGGCGCTGGCCGCCAACCCCGACGTCGTAGAGAAGATTCGCGGCGGCAAGGTGGCCGCCGCGGGCGCGATCGTCGGCGCGGTGATGAAGGCCACCAAGGGGCAGGCCGATGCGGCACGGGTGCGCGAACTGGTATTGACTGCCTGCTCCTAGCGTCGAGAGCCGAGCGTTGCTGCAAGCCCACCGAGGACCTGTTGTCTCACTTGATCGACCTCGAGGTCGGCGGGGCCGAACTGACCGTCGACGACATTCACCGCTTCGTCGCCACGCTGGTGACCAACACTCCCGTCGCCTGAGCGATTTGTGGAGTCGCACCGGCGGTCAGCGCCGTGTTCTGTTCGGGGACATCGCTGACAGTTGTATGTCTCGGGACATCGCTGACACTTGAGTAGGGCCTGGGCCAGGATGGCTCATGGCTCAGAAGGTGACGGCGATGGACATTCGGATGGCTTCGGCGTTGGCCGGCCAGGTCGACAACGTGGCGCAGTTCTGCCGGGACAGCGCGATCAGTCGACAGACGTATTACAAGTTCCGCAAGCGTTTCCGTGACGGTGGGATCGAGGGTCTGCAGGATCGGTCGCGGCGTCCGCTGACTTCGCCGGGGCAGACCCCGGTCGAGGTGGAAGACCTGATCGTGTTGCGGCGTAAGCAGTTGATCGAGGATGGCCGCGATCACGGTGCACAGTCGATCGTGTGGTCGTTGCAGCGCGAGGGTATCGCGGTGCCGTCAGTGTCGACGGTGTGGCAGATCTTGACCCGTCGCGGGGCGATCGTCCCGCAGCCACAGAAGCGGCCGAAGTCGGCGACCAAACGGTTTTGCTTCGATCGGCCCAACGAGTGTTGGCAGTCCGATTGGACCGGATGGACGCTGGCCGACGGCAGCGCGGTGGGCATCGCGGGCAGTCTCGACGACCACTCCCGGTATGTGGTGGGTTTGCGCGCGGGTGCCGGTGACGCGGACGCCGAGCTTGTCTGGGAGGTGATGCTGGCAGGCATCGACGAGTGCGGGATACCATCGATGTCGTTGTCGGACAACGGAATCGTCTACACTGGCCGCTTCCACGCGCATGAATCAGCTTTCGAGGTCAATCTGCGCGCTCTCGGGGTGCGGACCATCAACTCGACGCCGTTTCACCCGCAGACCTGCGGCAAGATCGAGCGGTTCTGGCAGACGCTGAAGAAGTGGCTGTCTGCCCGCGATCCGGCGGCTACTGTCGAGGAACTCAACGCCCTGCTCGAGCAGTTCCGCACCTATTACAACCACCAACGGCCGCACCGCGCGCTACGTGGCGCCACCCCGGCCGAGGCATTCAGCGCCACCGTCATGGCCCGCCCCGCCGAGCGTCCACTGCCCGCACCGGTGTTCGTCAGCCGCCGCACCGTCGGAGAGAAGTCGGGACAGGTGTTCGTCGCGCCCTACAAGGTCAACGTCGGGCTGCGCTGGGCCGGCCACGACTGCGATGTCATCCGCGACGGCGAGCACATCACCATCTTCAGCGGCAACCGACTCGTGCGCACTCTCACTGCCGATCCCACACGCAACTACCAGTCCATCGACAAGACCACCCGCACCTATCGCACCCGCGAGCCCAAACCGGCATCATGAGTGTCAGCGATGTCCCGAGACATAAGTGTCAGCGATGTCCCGAGACACCACACGGCGGTCAGCGCCGCTAACACTCCAGAAATCGCACGTAGTTACCCCGTTTACGCCATGACGTGCTTGATGCGGGTGTAGTCCTCGAACCCGTACATCGACAGGTCCTTGCCGTGGCCCGACGACTAGAACCCGCGGTGAGCGGTGTCGCGGTGTCCACGTTTGCGTACAGGGCTGTTCGCTGGCCAGAACCGCAGCCATGGCTGCAATATCGAGCGAGGCCAGCCGGTCAGGTGTTGTCCGCGGGACTGCGTGGGAAACCGCCGCCCTGTGGGAACAGCGGGAAGACGACATCGTCGAGCTTCTGCGCGTCGCCCGCCGTCTTGTTGATCGTGGCGCCCCAGATATTGCCGTCTGGCGACATCGCCAGCGCCCAGGCGTGGCCGTGCTGGTCCTGGCGCACCACCTCGGGGTCGCCGGTGACCGCGCCAGTCTCGGGAGCCATTCGGACGGCGACGGTCTGCTTGGTGTTGACGAGGTTGACCAGCACCGACCCGTCGAGCGCCGCGCAACCCGCCACGCCCGGCCGGTCGGGCCAGGTCCACACCGTCGAAGTCTTGGAGTCCTTCGTGATGCGCTGCAACCGGTCACCGGACGGTGCGCGGTCGGTGACGTACAGGGACCCGTCCGAATGATCGATACACATGCCGCCCGCGGCGCCCAGGCCCGACAGCGCCGTCGTCGTCGGGGCCTGGTCGACCGTGGTGGGCTGTTCGATGCGCAACGCCTTGCCCGCCAGAGATTGCGGGTTCGCGGCGTCGGCGGCGTTTCCCGCGTCGCCGGTCTGCACGAGCAGCGTCGTCGGGCTGGTGAAGATCAACGAGCCCGTGTTGCCGGTGGCGCCCTTCGGGATGCCGGTGAGGATCGGCTTGGGGATGTCGCCATCGGCGATGCGGACGACGCGGTTGTCCGTCGGGGTGCTGACGTAGGCATACATCAGCCGGTCCTGTTGATAGGTCGGCGAGAGCACGATGTCCATCAGCCCGCCGTCGCCCGAGCCGTCGACCGGCAGCGTCGTCTTGACCTTGGGCTCAGCCCGGACCGAAACCTCCTTGACAACGCCGGTCGTGCGCTCAGCGACCAGCGCTGACTGGTTGTCGGGGAGCATGATCAGCCCGCTGGTGCTTTCCAGGCACCCTTGCATGACGCCGGGCGCCGGGCACTCCTTGGGGAACGGCGTCGGCGGCAGCGGAGGCGGGGGTGGCGGCGTCGACGTCGGGCCCGGCTCGAGTTTCGGCTCGGTGGTGAACGGCTGCGACTGCAGATCGTCGAATCGCGCACATCCCGACCCGACGAGCAACGCCGCACACGACACGGCGAGCACACCCCGCATCGGACGGCGCAGTTTCATGCGAGCCAGGTTACGGATCGTTCGGCCGTGCCCGCCACGCGCACCCGCCGGACGCAGCGGCAGAGAACCGGTGAATTAAGGCCCCGAAAGCACCGCGCCAATACCCGGTTACCGGGTCATCAGCACTTACGCTGGCAGTGTGACCAGTCATTCCAATGACCCACGTGCCTGGCAGCGGCCCGACGACGCGGCCGGGCAGCCGGCGTCGGCGAGCCTGGTCGACCCCGAAGACGATCTTCCCTCCGCCAACTACGCGGGCGACTTCGAGACCACCGCGATCCCGCACTACGACGCCAACAGCGCCGCACCGGTCTCGCCTGGG
The DNA here is from genome assembly GCF_035918395.1 of Mycolicibacterium sp. ND9-15. Lineage (NCBI taxonomy): Bacteria > Bacillati > Actinomycetota > Actinomycetes > Mycobacteriales > Mycobacteriaceae > Mycobacterium > Mycobacterium jinjuense. The sequence continues at coordinate 787,895 of NZ_CP142362.1, read as the reverse complement.
TTCGGATTGCTAAACGACCCCGAACCGCTGCCGTACGTGCAGCCTGGCGATCGACACGTACTGGACAGCTATTCGCCTGAGCCCGCCGAGGTCGGGCCTGACCCGTTCAGGGGTGCGGCGGACCGTCGCGGCACGCTCGACCTGGGCCTTCTCTTGCTGCGGCTTGCGGTGGGCGCGCTGTTCATCGGCCATGGGCTGCAGAAGGCGTTCGGCCTGTGGGGCGGCCCCGGGCTCAGCGGGTGGGAAACGGAACTGTCCGATATGGGCTTCCGCTACGCCGACATCCTGACCTACGTGGCGACCGGCGGTCAGATCGTTGCCGGGGTGCTGCTGATCCTGGGTCTCTTCACTCCGGTCGCGGCCGCCGGTGCGCTGGCATACCTGGTGACCGGTGTGCTGGCCGAGGCGATGGTCGCCCACGAGGCGGCGCGGCTGTCGGACTTCCTGACCGACGGGCACGAATACAAGGTGTTCCTGACGTGCGCGGTAGCGGCCCTCGTGCTGACCGGGCCCGGCCGGTACGGATTCGACGCCGGACGCGGATGGGCGCGCCGGCCGTTCCTAGGGTCGTTCGGCGCGTTGGTGCTCGGCGCGGGCGCGGGTGTCGCGATCTGGGTGCTGTTCAACGGCGGCAATCCGTTCGCCTAATGGGAGTCGATCGGCGAGCCTCGAATGAATAGTGATTCGGTGCGGCGACGCTGATTATCGAGCCGCTGGTCGGTGAGCACTGCGTTCGCCTGGAGTGCTGTTCGACTCCTATGACTAGATCGTGCCCCGACCGGTTCGGTGAGGTCGCTTATAGCGCTGATGGGGTGTCGTGCCGTGCGTGAGCACTGATCCATTAGGTCGCCGCCGAGTGTCCTCGGGCTCACATCTGAATCAACGACGAGCGCAGGAGGTGGACACTGATGATCTTCGTCGGCGACGACTGGGCCGAAGACCATCACGACGTGTATCTGATGGACGAGACAGGCCAACACTTGGCGGCCCGGCGATTACCCGAGGGCCTGGCCGGTATCCGGGCCCTGCATGAGCTGATCGCCGCGCACGCCGAGGAGCCAAACCAGGTGCTGGTCGGCATCGAAACCGATCGGGGCCTGTGGGTCTCGGCGTTGGCCGCGGCCGGCTATCAGGTGTGGGCGATCAACCCGATGGCGGCCGCCCGCTACCGCGATCGGCATCACGTGTCGGGGGCGAAGTCCGATGCCGCTGATGCCAAGCTGTTGGCCGATCTGGTCCGCACTGACCGGCACAATCACCGACTGATCGCCGGCGACAGCCCGCAGGCTGAGGCGATCAAGGTGCTGGCCCGTTCTCATCAAAGCTTGATCTGGGCACGCACCCGGCATGCCAACATGCTGCGCAGCGGGCTGCGGGAGTACTACCCCGCTGCGCTGGAGGCCTTCGATTCGCTCACCGACAGCGACGCACTGGCCATCCTGGGACGTGCTCCAACACCTGACCAGGGCGCTCGACTGAGCGTGGCCAAGATCGGATCGGCACTCAAAGCTTCTGGACGGCAACGCAACATCGAGTCACGCGCCACCGAGATACAAGCCGTGCTGCGCCGTGAGCATCTCACTGCACCGCCCGCGGTCACAGCCGCGTTCGGGGCCACCACGACCGCGGCGGTGCACGTCATTGCCGCGCTGAACACTCAGATCACCGACCTCGAAACCGCGCTGGCCGACCATTTTGAGACGCACCCGGACGCCGACATCTACCGCTCCCTGCCAGGACTTGGTGTTGTGCTCGGCGCCCGGGTGCTCGGTGAGTTCGGGGACGACCCGAACCGGTTCACCACGGCCAAGTGTCGCAAGAACTACGCGGGAACATCACCGTTGACCATCGCGTCGGGTCGAAAACGTGCCGTGCTGGCCCGCCACATCCGCAACAAACGCCTCTACGACGCAGTCGATCAATGGGCGTTTTGCACGCTGACCCGAAGCGTCGGCGCTCGTGCCTACTACGACGAACACCGCGCCAACGGCGACACCCACCACCAAGCCATACGCGCACTCGGAAACCGCCTCGTCGGCATCCTCCACGGCTGCCTACGCCACCACACCCGCTACGACGAACACAAAGCCTGGGCACACAGACAAGCCGCCGCCGCTTGACCCGCTACACACCTGGGGTATCTAGTCCTGCGGATAGGGGTTCGGAACGCGGCCGCCGCTGGCCTCGGTCAGCAGCGGCAACGTCGCGAATGTCACCGCCGGCAGGCGCAGTTGCCTGCCGTCCCGAAGATGCGCGTAGGCCGACGAACCCTTGCCGAATCGCAGGCCGTCGACGTCGTCCCATCGCACCGTCTCACTGCCCAGCAACGTGCGCGCGGTCAGGGCGTCGCGGTCGGCCACCGTCCGGGAGCGCGCGACGTGGACAGAGAGTCCGATCGGCACGATCAAGAGCAGGGCCACCCAAGTGAGACCCGCGAGAACGAGCGCGAGCAGGCTGAGCGCCAGGAACCCGACGGCGAAATGCGCCATCGGGGAGATTCGGATGACGACGGGGGCAGGCACAGCGTCGGGACTCACCCCGCCATCTTCGCACTGAGTCGCGATTTGACCCGTGACCAGTGCAGAGGCTACCGTAGACGGCTATGCAGACCGTGGGGGTGCTCGTAGTAATTGGTAAGCGCGTTGATGCCGCGCTCGCCCTTATGCGGGCATAGCCACCGGCACCGACGCGCGACCCTCGTACAGCAGCCTTGCTGACGGGGGTTTTTTCTTGCCCCGACAACCGATTTGAGACCCTAGATACGGATCCGAACCAGGATTTAGGAGAACGAACACCGTGAGCGCACCAACAACTCGACCGCTGGAGCAGGTGGCCGCAACCGTGCCCGATGACGGACATGTCGAGAAATCGCGAGCGACGTCGACGCCCGCGTCGGCCCAACGCGTTGCGCCGCAACAGATGACCGGCGCGCAGGCGGTGATCCGGTCGCTGGAGGAACTGGACGTCGACACGATCTTCGGGATCCCCGGCGGCGCGGTGCTGCCGGTGTACGACCCGCTGTTCGACTCCCAGAAGCTGCGCCACGTACTGGTCCGCCACGAGCAGGGCGCCGGCCATGCGGCCAGTGGTTATGCGCACGCGACCGGCAAGGTCGGCGTGATGATGGCCACCTCGGGTCCTGGTGCCACGAACCTGGTCACGCCGCTGGCCGACGCGCACATGGACTCGATCCCGGTGGTCGCGATCACCGGTCAGGTCGGGCGAGGCCTGATCGGCACCGATGCGTTCCAAGAAGCCGACATCTTCGGCATCACGATGCCGATCACCAAGCACAACTTCCTGGTGCGCAGCGGCGACGAGATCCCGCAGGCGATCGCCTCGGCGTTCCACATCGCGTCGTCAGGACGTCCTGGTCCGGTGCTCGTGGACATCCCCAAGGACGTCCTGCAGGGCCAGTGCACATTCAGCTGGCCGCCGCGCACCGACCTGCCCGGCTACAGGCCGAACACCAAGCCGCACAGCCGCCAGATCAGGGAGGCCGCGAAGCTGATCGCGGCGTCCCGCAAGCCGGTGCTCTACGTCGGCGGCGGCGTGATCCGCGGCGATGCCAGCGCGGAGCTCCTGGAACTGGCCGAGCTGACCGGTATTCCGGTAGTCACCACGCTGATGGCGCGCGGTGCGTTTCCCGACAGTCATCCGCAGAACATGGGCATGCCCGGGATGCACGGCACGGTGTCGGCGGTGGCCGCCCTGCAGCGCAGCGACCTGTTGATCGCGCTGGGCACCCGCTTCGATGACCGGGTGACCGGCAAACTGGATTCCTTTGCGCCGGAGGCAAAGGTCATCCACGCCGACATCGACCCCGCCGAGATCGGTAAGAACCGTCACGCCGATGTGCCGATCGTGGCTGACGTCAAGGCGGTCATCGCCGAGCTGATCGGGGCGCTGCGCCGCGACGACATCGCCGAGACGCTCAAGATCGACAACTGGTGGGAGTATTTGCACGGGGTGCAGGCGACATACCCGTTGAGCTACGGGCCGCAGAGCGACGGCAGCCTGTCGCCGGAGTATGTGATCGAGACGCTGGGCAAGATGGCAGGGCCGGAGGCGGTGTACGTCGCGGGCGTCGGACAGCACCAGATGTGGGCCGCCCAGTTCATCTCCTACGAGAACCCGAAGACGTGGCTCAACTCCGGCGGCCTGGGCACCATGGGTTACGCGGTGCCCGCGGCGATGGGCGCCAAGTTCGGCCGCCCCGAGGCCGAAGTCTGGGCCATCGACGGCGACGGCTGCTTCCAGATGACCAACCAGGAGCTGGCGACCTGTGCCGTCGAGGGTGCGCCCATCAAGGTGGCGCTGATCAACAACGGCAACCTCGGCATGGTGCGTCAGTGGCAGACGCTGTTCTATGACGAGCGGTACAGCCAAACGGATCTGGCCACGCACTCGCGCCGCATCCCCGACTTCGTCAAGCTCGCCGAGGCGCTCGGCTGCGTCGGATTGCGTTGTGAGCGAGCCGAAGACGTCGAGGACGTGATCAGGCAGGCACGTGAGATCAACGACCGTCCGGTGGTGATCGACTTCATCGTCGGTGCGGACGCCCAGGTGTGGCCCATGGTCGCGGCTGGCACCAGCAACGACGAGATCCAGGCCGCTCGCGGCATCCGCCCGCTGTTCGACGATCCGGAAGAAGGGCACGCCTGATGAGTACGGCCGCAACGCACACATTGTCGGTGTTGGTCGAGGACAAGCCCGGTGTCCTGGCACGGGTCGCGTCGCTGTTCTCACGCCGCGGCTTCAACATCCAGTCCCTTGCGGTCGGCGCGACCGAGCACAAGAACATGTCGCGGATGACGATCGTCGTCAGCGTGGAGGAAGCGCCTCTCGAGCAGATCACCAAACAGCTCAACAAGCTGGTGAACGTGGTCAAGATCGTCCAGCAGGAAGAGGACAACTCGGTATCCCGCGAGCTGGCGCTGATCAAGGTGCGCACCGACGCGTCGACCCGCGGGCAGGTCATCGAGGCGGTGAACCTGTTCCGCGCCAAAGTCGTCGACGTGTCGACGGAGTCGTTGACGATCGAGGCGACCGGCACCCAAGAGAAGCTCGAGGCGCTGCTACGGGTATTGGAACCCTTCGGGATTCGCGAGATCGTGCAGTCCGGTGTGGTCTCGCTGTCGCGCGGCCCCCGCGGTATCGGCAACACCAAGTAAGCCAAGTCAGTTAGTAGATAGGAAAGTACGTGGCAGTTGAGATGTTCTATGACGACGACGCGGATCTGTCGATCATCCAGGGCCGCAAGGTCGGCGTCATCGGGTACGGCAGCCAGGGCCATGCGCACTCGCTGAGCCTGCGCGACTCCGGTGTGCAGGTGAAGGTCGGGCTCAAGGAAGGGTCGAAGTCGCGCGAGAAGGTCACCGAGCAAGGCCTGGAGGTGGACACTCCGGCCGAGGTCGCCAAGTGGGCCGACGTCGTCATGCTGCTGGCGCCCGACACCGCGCAGGCCGACATCTTCGCCAACGACATCGAGCCCAACCTCACCGACGGCAACGCGCTGTTCTTCGGTCACGGCCTCAACATCCACTTCGACCTGATCAAGCCGCCGGCCGACGTCACCATCGGAATGGTCGCCCCGAAGGGACCCGGGCACCTGGTGCGCCGGCAGTTCGTCGACGGCAAGGGCGTGCCCTGCCTGATCGCGATCGACCAGGATCCCAAGGGCGAGGGGCAGGCGCTCGCGCTGTCGTACGCCAAGGGCATCGGCGGCACCCGCGCCGGGGTCATCAAGACCACGTTCAAAGACGAGACCGAGACCGACCTGTTCGGGGAGCAGGCCGTGTTGTGCGGTGGCACAGAGGAACTTGTCAAGACAGGCTTCGACGTCATGGTGGAGGCCGGATACGCGCCGGAGCTCGCGTACTTCGAGGTGCTGCACGAGCTCAAGCTGATCGTCGACCTGATGTACGAGGGCGGCATCGCGCGGATGAACTACTCGGTGTCCGACACCGCCGAGTTCGGCGGCTACCTGTCCGGGCCGAGGGTGATCGACGCGGACACCAAGGAGCGGATGCGCGACATCCTCTCCGAGATTCAGGACGGCACCTTCGTCAAGAAGCTGGTAGCCAACGTCGAGGGTGGCAACAAGGAACTCGAGGCGCTGCGCAAGAAGAACGCCGAGCACCCGATCGAGGTCACCGGCAAGAAGCTGCGCGACCTGATGAGCTGGGTCGACCGCCCGATCACCGAGACGGCTTAAGACGCGATTTTGTGGAGCCGCAGCGGCGCTCAGCGCCGCTAGCGCTCCACAATCGCACGGTCAGGGGCGGTGTTCGTGCCCGGGACGACCCCGGGTACGACGCCGCTCCTTCATTTCGGACTCGAACACGTGCCTGCGGCCCTGCTGAAGTTCGTCGCGCACCCGGCGCTCGTGATCGCGGAAGACCGACCAGTAGCTGTCGTCGAAGTCCTCGACGATCTGGAAGGTCCAGCGCCCGTAAAGCACATTGCGGCCGACGACTTCGGATTCCAGGCGCTCGGCGACGGCGTCGTGACCGGCTTCGCGCAGTTTGTCGCAGGCCTCGCCCAGCAGTAGGTCCGCCCGTCCCATCAACTGGTGAAACGAATACAACTCGCCGCGCGCGCGTTCCACCCACTCCAGCGCCTCCGATACGGCGCCCACCGCCTCGACGGTTGCGTCGTCGAGTCCCTCGGGGCGGCTGTGCTGTACCTCGTCCTGTCGATCGGTCATGCGGCTATGAGTACCCTCTTCGCTCCAGCCGCCATATCCACTAAGCGAATATTGCATCAGCCTTGCATCGATGAGTTTCCGGATCGGGGTAAACGTCAACCCTGGCCAGGTCGACACCTTAGTGAGCAGGGCGATGGACGACGCTGACAAACCGCGGTACACGGTCCGCGTCGTGGCCGAACGCGTCGGCGTTCCGACCGCGACGCTGCGCAGCTGGAGCCAGCGATACGGAATCGGACCTTCTCACCACCGCCCGGGCCGCCACCGGCTCTACAGCGAGAACGACATCGCCGCCGTGCAGCACATGCACGAGCTGATCGAGCAGGGCACCAGCACGAGCAGTGCCGCCGAACTGACGGTCGAATCGACCATGCCGGCGCGTGGTGACGTCGATGCGGTGTTGTCGGCCGCACTCGAGCTCGACCTCGGCTCGCTGGGCCGACTCCTGCAGACCCACCTGCGTCACTTCGGCGTGCTCGATACGTGGGAGCTGATCGTGCGGCCCGCGTTCGAGGCCATCGTGACGAAACAGGACGGCGGCGGTTGCGTCGACGTCGAGCACGCGCTGTCGTGGACGGTTTCCCGGACGCTGCAGGCGACGCCGCTCGCGCCCCCGGGCGCCTCGACCTCGGTGATCTTGGGCTGCACGCCGCGAGAGACGCACGTTCTGCCGCTCGAAGCCCTGCGCGCGGGCCTTGCCGAACGCGGGCACGGTGCGCTCATGCTCGGTGCCGACGTCCCCATGAGCGCGCTGACGGACGCTATCGCACGGGTCCGATCGCCCGTAAGGGTGATGCTGTGGTCGCAGACCGCCGATACTTCCGACATGGCGATGGTTCGGGCCGCCGCTGGTGCGCAAGTCCTTCTCGGCGGGGCCGGGTGGGACGCCATCTCGCGCGTAGACCCGGGCGTGCGGTTGCACAGCCTGCGCGCGGCGCTGGAATGCTGTGCAGCTGATGCGTGACACCGGACGCATCGATTTCGCGTCGGTTAGCCCCACAGATGTGGGTACATATACGAGGTGTCCGCATTGACGACTACGACGGCGGAGTCCGTCGTCCTGCTCGACGAGGACGGCCGGCCCATCGGCAGTGCCGCCAAGTCCGCCGTGCACCACGCGCAGACCCCTTTGCACCTCGGGTTTTCCTGCTATCTGTTCGACGCCGGGGGACGGGCGCTGTTGGCTCGGCGCGCGCTCGGCAAGCAGACCTGGCCGGGGGTGTGGTCGAATTCGTTCTGCGGGCACCCGGCGCCGGGCGAGAAGGTCGACGACGCGGTGCGCCGACGCGCCGCGCAGGAGCTGGGTGTGGTGATCGAATCGCTGGTCTGCGTGCTGCCGGACTTCCGCTATCGCGCGGTGGCCGTCGACGGCACCGTCGAGAACGAGATCTGCCCGGTGTACGTCGCACGCTGCGACGGCAGGATCCAGGCCGACCCGGCAGAGGTCATGGAATGGATGTGGGTCTCCTGGGAGCAGCTTCGCTCGGCCGTCGAATTGCCGTGGTCGATCAGCCCCTGGGCCATCGAACAGATACCGCTACTCGACGAACGCTACCTGGCCGGATCGTGACCCTGTGCGGCGTCACGTCTGTGCGCGCAGGCGGTACAGCCGTTCGGCGTAGGCGAGGTCGTCGCGCCACAACCGGGTGGCCGCGCGTCGCATGAACGGGGTGATCAACGGCGCGCCGCGTAGCGCATGAGCGAAGCCCGGACGTTCGGAGTGCGCGATGACGGCCTCGATGACCGCGGTGCGCGGGGAACCGTCGCGATCCGCGCCGAGTGGCGTGGCGTGCGTCTCCACCACGCTGCCCGCGCCCTCGCCGTCGATGATGCGCATGACGATGGTGCGTGGCTCGGGCGTGCTGAACTCGGCGATCACCGGAACGCCCAGGCGCCCGATGCGAAACGTCACGGCTACCAGGAAGCGGTCCGCGTCTTCGGGCAGGTCGTCGTCGGCGGCCGGCGCCGAAAGCACCTCGAGCCGCGTGAACGAGTACGGGTGGAACCACGCCCCGTGCCACGGGTCGAGCCGGTTGGCGATGACGTCGGCGGGCTCGCACGTACCGACCAGCCGCGTCACCGCAGACAGCTGTGCGCCGTCCGGACGCTTCGGCAGTATCGGTGCGGCGGTGGGGGTTTCACCGCCAAGCGAATCGAGCCGCACCCACGCAAGAACACCGTCGTCGTGTGCCGGGTAGGGCCGCCAACTCCAGGTCCGGCCGCCGTCGAAGCGCAGGCCGTGCCACGGACAGATCAACGTGCCGCAGTCGATCGTTCCGCCCGCCAGGTCCGCACCGAGATGCGGGCAGGCGGCGGGACCGACCGCCAGCGCGCCGTCGTGGGCACGCCACGCGACCAGTTCGACCCCGCCGACCGTGGCGCTGACCGGGCGCTTGCCGATGTCGTTGCTCGCCGCGAACGCATACCAGTTGCCGCTCGGCCTGGTTTGGGAGCGGCGCAGCGCGGAGTGGATCAGTTCGGGTTCGGCATCGCGATAGGTGGGCTGTTGGCTGGACCACGGGATGCGCGGGAGCATTTCGAACGGCGTGGTTTTCGCCAACCGGGCTCTGAGATCGGCAAGCATGTTCATCTGTGCTGCCTTTCGGCCAGTCGGCGCAGCGGTGCGAAGCGACCCTGGGTGGGCACGGTCTGCAGGTCGTGTCCGGTGAGGCCGAACCGCGTCAGCAGGCGGTTGGCCGCCGACCATCCGGTGGTGGCGGCACGCTCCATCAGTGCGACCGGGAGATCGACGCGGATACCGTCGCCGGCCAGCGCCAAACCCGCGTGCGGTGTTGCCACGGTCGGACGCCGCGAGAAGTCGCCCGGGGCGAAGCGCGGGCAGTCCTGACGGCACAACACCCGTTCACCGACGACCCGCGCGGATGCCGTCTCGGGATAGAGTTCGCGCATCCGGGCCGGTAACCGCTCAAGCACCTCGTCTGGTCCGTCGGTCACGGCGTACGAGTGCAACTCCACCACGGAGCCGCCGGTGCGGCGCGACCAGGTGACCGCCTCGCGCTCGTATCTGTCGAGCACGCTGACATTGTCCAGCGGCGGCCGCCCGCCCGTCCCGAGAAACGCAGCGCGGTCCGGCTTCACCGGCCGATCCAGCCACAGTCGCTGCACCACGAACGGTGCGGCGGTGCGCATCGCGGCGATTCGGGACCGCCAGTCGTCGTCGCCGAGGGAGGGTGAGTCACCGACGATGCGCTGCAGGCCCGCGACGTCGGTTGCCAGCACCACCCCGTCGGCCTCCATGGAGTCACCGCCGTCCGAGCACACCACGAACCGCGCGCCGCTGCGTACTTCGGTCGCCGATACGCCGGTGTGTACCCGCACCCCCAGTGAAGCCAGATAGGCATGCAGCGGATTCCACAGTGCGGTATCGAAGTTGGCGTTCGCGACGTCGAAAACCAGACCTTCGCTGGAGCCCAGGAAGTAAATGTGAAACATCGTCGCCAACTCCGCGGCCGAGAGGTTGGCCGGCTCGGAGAAGAAGCTCCTCGAGAACACTTCGAAGGCCAGATGACGCGCGGCTTCGGGGAAGTTGATGTCGCGCAGGAACGTGTCGGCGTCGATGTGATCCAGCTCGTCATAGATCCTCGGCACCGAGACCGCGGCCAGCGGCGCCGCGGCGCGCGCATTCAGACGCGCCAGGTCGCGCAGGCGGAACGTCGGGCTGCGCAGCGCGAAGGCCAGCGCGTTGAGCGGTGGTTTCTGTGGCAGATTGCGGAAAGTGTCACGCCTGCCGTGCGCATCGACGAGCGGGTAGTCCGAGGCGGGTGTGAGCATGCCCAAGGCGGGATCGATGCGCCGCAACATGTTTCGCAGGTTGTAGTACTGCCGGAAGAACGCATGGAAGCCGCGGTTCATGGCGACCGGGGTGCCGTCGTCGAGCGACTCGGTCCAGCCTCCGACGCGCCCGCCGAGATACGGCTCGCGTTCGAGGACGTCGACACTCACCCCACGTTCGGCCAGGCCGGTGGCCGCCGCCAAGCCGGCGATACCCGCGCCGACGACCACCGCGTGGGGACGGTCCGGCAGCGCTGCCGCTTCGGGCGAACCGGTCGGTGCGGTGTGCGTCACGCGGCGCGGATCGGTCATCGGGGCGCCTCGGCGAGGAAGGTGTGCACGATGTTGCGTTGCCAACCCGGCATCGTCTGGCTGTGCACCGCGGTGAACCCGTTGCGATGCAGGCGATCACGAAACGCGGCGGCGCCGTCGAAGCGATTCACGCTGCGTCGCAGGTAGCGGTAGAGCGATGCGTCACCGCTGCGGAGCCGGCCGCTCGGGATGATGATCGCGGCGCAGACGGCGTTCCACACGGCGGTGGCCAGCCGCGAGTCGCGCACCGAGTACTCGTGTACGGCCAGCGTCCCGCCGGGCCGTAGCAGTGAACGGAACTCTCGCAGTTGAGCATCGGGGTCGGGCAGGTTGCGCACGAGGTAGGCGGCGAAGATACCGTCGAAGGGCCCGGTGACCCCCGCCTCGGCGAGGTCCTCGATGCGGCTGTGTACGAACCGCACCGACGAGGGCCACTGCTTGGCGCGCGCCTCCGCCAGCATCCCTGCCGAGCCGTCCACACCGACGATCTCCGCGTGCGGGGCCACCGCCAGCAGCGCGGCGGTGGATGCGCCGGTGCCACAGCCCGCATCGAGTAGGCGCAGCCCCCGGCCCGAATCGGGTAACCGGAGCCGCTGAGCGGAGATTCGCAGGTGTGCGTGGTAGCCGGGGTTGGAGTTCACCAGCGTGTCGTAGGCCGGCGCGCCCTCGTCGAATGCGGCCGGAACATCCGAGGGATCTTCGGAATTCCGGCCCGCGCAAAGCTTCACGACGCGTCCTCTTTCGGTGCGCGCGGCCGCTGACGCTCCCACAGCAGCAGCACCGCGGTGACCATCGCCCAGCCGAAGAGGAAATCTTCGACCGGGATGTCGAACGGGAACCGTATCCCGCTGGTGTGTTGTTCGTCGTAGATGACGATCGGCGCGCTCAGCTTGGTGAGCCACCCGTCGACCGGAATCTGGAAGCCGAGGACGATCGCCATCGAAATCCAGTACGCCGGCTTGCGAAACAGCCCGGTGCGCAGAACGCCCAACTCCAGCGCGCACACGGCGATCACCGAAAGCGCGGCGGGCACGGTGTATCCAAGTCCGCTCACTCGGCGTGCTCCGCTCGAGCCCGCATCCGCTGGGCCCACGTCAGTATCGTGCTGACGGCGTTATAGGTCAGCAGGCCGCAGATCGGAATCACGAGGAAGAACAGCAGTTCCTCGACGGGCATCACGCCCAGAACGTCGATACCCGTGACGTATTGCGGGTTGTAGGTCCAGACGTCCGCGAAGATGGCGATCGCGTCCCAGAACACGAACACCGCCGCCACGGGCAGCACCGCGGCCGCGGCCCGCCGCGCCTGGCGGTATACGCCCGCGCCGAAGATCTCCAGCGGCGCGGTGATCACCAGGCAGGCGACCAGCACCAGAAGGTAATGCCAGTTGTCCATCGTCACATCCTGTGGTCCCGGCGGCGTGCGCGCCATGCCTTGACCAGGCCGGCCCCGCCGACGCGCAGACGGCGGCCGGTGCCGACGGTGGCGCGCTGGCTGAACACCGCGAAATCGATGTCCTCGATGCTGTCGAGGATCTCGGAGTACAGCGTCAGGGCCGCCGCGACGCACGGGCGCGAACGCGGACGCAGATGGGCGATACCGCGTCGCGCGAAGTCGTAGACGCGCCGGTTGATGGCGTGCTGTTCGACCAGTGCGCGCCGCACCTTGGCGTCGGTGCGCCGGTTCTCGCGGCACCACGTCAGCACATCGCGGTCGACCCCGTGGGCGGCCAGCTCGTCGGCGGGCAGGTACACCCGGCCGCGCTCGAGATCCTCGTCGACATCGCGCAGGAAGTTGGTGAGCTGGAACGCCTTTCCCAACGCGGCCGCGTACGGGGCGGCCTCCTCGCGTGGGCCGACGGTGCCGAGCACGGGCAGCAGTTGCAGGCCGATGACCTCCGCGGAGCCGTACATGTAGCGGTCGAGCGCGGCCCGGTCGGGATAGTCGGTGACGGTCAGGTCCATGCGCATCGAGCCGAGGAAGTCGTCGAACAACTCCCACGGGATGCCGTAGCGGCGCGCGCAGTGCACGACCGCGGCGAGCGCTGGGTCGCCGTCGTCGCAACCGCCTTGCGCGAGTCGGTTGAAAAGCTGGGTGGCGAGCCGCTGTAACTGGTCGGCACGTTCGCTCATGCTGACGACGGGATCGAAGTCGTCGAGGATGTCGTCGGCGCGGCGGGCGAAGCCGTACAGCGCGTGCACCGCCGGACGCTGTTCGGGTGCCAGCAACCGGGTGGCCAGAAAGAATGTCCGGCCGTGCTCGGCGTTGATCGTGCGACAACGCCGGTAGGCCGCGCGCAGTGCCGGGTCGTGGACGCCCGCGGCGTCGAGTTCGGAACCGATCATGCCTGCACCACCTGGCTACGGGGCCGCCGGATCGGCAGGCCGGTGATTCGGTCGGCGGCCAGCCGACCGGACAGCATTGCGGTCGGCACGCCGACTCCGGGGACGGTCGACGAGCCCGCCAGCACCACGTTGGTGACGCCGCGCACGGTGTTGGCGGGACGGAAGGGACCGGTCTGGCTGAACGTGTGCGCCAACGCGAACGGGGTCCCCGCGGCCATACCCTGACGCGCCCAATCCGCCGGATCCACGACGTGCAGCACCTCGGCGTCCACTCCCAACTCGGGTAGCCGCGCGGTCACGACGTCCATCATCTGTCGCACGTAGCTGTCCCGTGTAGATGCCCAATCTACTTGCCCTACCGCGAGATTCGGTGCCGGCGCGAGGATGTAGAGCAGGTCGCGGCCCGCGGGTGCCAGCGACGGGTCGCCGGCGCTGGGCCGGGTCACCAACAGCGACGGATCGGACATCACACGGCCGTCGTCGATGATGTCGGTGAACGTCTGCTGCCACTCGGCGCCGAAAACGATGGTGTGGTGTCCGACGTCCGGTCCGACGGCACGACAGCCGACGTGGGCGACGACCGCCGACGGCGCGGGCCGCAGCGCCAGTGCGCGACGTGGCCTGCGCTCGAGCAGTCGGTAGGTGTCGGGCAACTCGGTGGTCAGCACGACCGCGTCGGCGGGAATCCGGTCGCCGCCGTCGGTGCGCACGGCCGCCACCCGGTCGCCGGTCCGTTCCAGTGCCGAAACCGCCGAGCCGTACCGGAATTCGACGCCGGCGTCCGTCGCGGCAGCGGCCAGCGCATCGGGTAGCGCGCGCACGCCGCCGCGGGGGAAGTACACGCCGGCGATGGTGTCCATGTAGGCGATCACGGCGTACACCGCCAGCGCCCGGTGCGGCGGCACGCCCGCGTACAACGCCTGAAAGGTGAACACCCGCTGCAATCGCTCGTCGCTGATGAAGCGGCGCACCACCTTGTCCCAGCGCCGAAAGCCGCCGATGGCGGCCAACCGGGCGAGCTGCGGTGTCAGCAGCGACAACGGCGAGTCGAAGTTCGCGTCGATGAACCCGTCGAACTCGACCTGGTAGAGCTTGGTCAACCAGTTGCGCAGGCGCACGTAGCCGTCGGCCTGGTCGCGCCCCGCGAACGACTGGATCTCGGCCGCCATCGCGTCGGCATCGCTGTGGACGTGCAGTCCGCTGCCGTCGGCGAACGAGGCGCGGTATGCGGGATCGACGCTTATCATCTCGAGCCGGTCCGAGATGGTCTCCCCGACGGCGGCGAACGCGTCGTCGATGATGTCGGGCATGGTGAGCACGGTCGGGCCGGTGTCGAGGCGGTAGCCGCCGATGTCCAGACGGCCGACGCGTCCACCGGGGTGCTGTCCGCGTTCGACGACGGTCACGCTTCGGCCCCGGCCGGCCAGTTGGAGTGCCGCGGACAGCCCGGACAGCCCGGCGCCGACCACCACGACGCGGTCGGTGCGGCCCCCGACGGTGCGCATCACGCGGCCCGTTCGGTGCAGGCGGTGGCCATGTCGGCCAGGGCGGTGCGGATCAACGGGTCCAGCGGCCCGGAGTCGATCGTGTCGAGTGCGCGGGTCAGGCGTGAACGGATGAGTTGCTCGATCCATTCGACGGCGCCGGAGGCGACGATCAGCTTCCGCCACCGCCGCACGTCGGCGTCGCTCAGATCGGAGGTGCTCATCAACTGCGTGAGCTCGCGGCGAAGGGACCCGTTTGCGAGCCGGTAGGCCGCGACCACGACACTGGTTGCCTTGTGCTCGAAGAGATCGCTGCCCGCCGGTTTCCCGGTGATCTCGGGTGACCCGAAGATGCCGAGGACGTCGTCGCGCAACTGGAACGCCTCGCCGACCGCTTCGCCGTAGTCGCCGAGCAGAACCAGGACGCCGGGTGCGCAGCCGGCCATTTCGGCTCCGATCTCGAGCGGTCTCCGAACGGTGTAGCGGCCGGACTTGCGCCGCAGCACGTCGAGAACCTGTTGCCACTCGGGGAATTCGGCGGCGTCGTTGACCAGGTCGGCGAACTGGCCCACAGCGAGTTCGGTGCGCATCGCGTCATAGCGCGGCCACGCGCGCGTCAGCGCATGGTCGCCGATGCCGCTCTCGCGCATCATCTGCTGGGCCCATACCAGGCACAGGTCGCCGAGCAGGACGGCGGCGGCCTCGCCGAAGCGTTCGGGGGATCCCGAGAGCGCCCGTTCGCGGTGCCACTGGGTGAACCGGACGTGGGCCGCCGGTCGTCCGCGCCGCAGCGCCGAACCGTCCATCACGTCGTCCTGCAGGAGTGCGAACGCGTGCAACAACTCGAAACTCGCCGCCGCCCGCAGCGCGCCGGGATCGTCGTCGGCGTTGCACAACCAGCCCAGGTACGCGAACGTGGAGCGCACGCACTTGCCCCCGTCGACGAAGTCCCGCAGTACGTCGGTCGCGATATCGACTCCAGCGGCGTTGAGGTCATCGGAGATCTGCGTAGCCACGAAATCTGCGAGTGATCGCAACACCTCGCGCCGCATGGCGTCGCGCCATACCGGAAAACCAGCGGTCATCAGCCCGCTGTCGGGAGCGCCGAGCTTCGACTTCGCCATCACGAGGGGGCGCATATGTCCATTGATACCGCTCAAGCACCGTCCCCTTCACTCGATGCGGCGAGAAGTACCCGAACTGACCGCACTCAACCGCGGTGTACCCCCGTCCCACCGCACCTATGCATCGAATCCGCATCGATGCAAGAAGGCCGTCAGGGGGACAGTGAAGGCAACGTCTTGATGCCGAACTCGCGGCGCAACACGGTACGGGCGGCGAAGTAGCCCGCCATGCCGTGCACACCGCCGCCCGGTGGGGTGGCCGACGAGCACAGGTACGCCCCCGGGATGGGCGTGCTCCAGGGATTGAGCCGGGGTGTCGGTCCGGCCAGTGCATGCATCAGCGTGTTGCCGCCGACGCCGATGTCTCCGCCGACGAGGTTGGCGTTGTGCTCGGCCAACCTCGCGGCGGGCACGGATCGGACCGCCACCACGATGTCGCGGAAGCCGGGCGCGAAGCGCTCGAAGATGTCGGTCACTTGCTCGGCCTGGTCGAGCGTCGAACCGTTGGGCACATGCGCGTAGGTCCACAGCGGGCGACGGCCCTCGGCGTCGATGCGACCTGGATCGGCCAAATGCGGCAGGGCGGCGAGCACCATCGGCCACTCGGGGTGACGTCCGGCGACGATCTCGCGTTCGGCGTGAGCCATCTGCTCGCGGGTGCCACCCATGTGCAGCGTCGGGGACCGTCGTAGCCGCTCGTCGGCGAACGGCACCTCCTCGGACAGCACGAAGTCGACCTTGGCCACACCGGGTCCGAATCGATACCGCTGCAACGCCTTTGCATACCGGCGGGGCAGCTTGTCACCGTAGATGCGCGCCACCGCGGTGGGTGCGGTGTCGAAAAGCGTGACGCCGCCGGGCGGTTCGGTGACCTCGCGGTCGACGGCGATCACGCCCCCGTGCGCACGAAGGTCGTCGACCAGCGCGTCGGCGATGGCCTGGCTTCCGCCCACGGGTATGGGCCAGCCGACGGTGTGCGCGAGCGTCGCCAGCATCAGGCCGCCACCGGCCGACACCAGTGAGGGCATCGGCGAGATCACATGTGCGGCAACTCCGCTGAACAATGCGCGCGCGTCGGCCCCGGACAGTGCGCCCCACGCGGGCGTGCCCTGCTCGAGCAGCCGGCGGGCCACCTGGATGGCCGCGATCGGATTCCTCGGGATCGAGCGCTTGTCGCCGAGCAGCAGTTCGAGCACCGCGGTATCGCGTTCGACCATCGGACCGAACAACCTGCGCCACGAATCCCCGTGCTCGAGTTCCGCGGCGGTCCGGTCGAGGTCGCGATAGCCGATCGCCGAGCGTGCGCCCGGGAGCGGATTGGCGTAGGACACCTCGGGCACCTGGAGGGTCACCCCGCGGGCGGGTAGGTCGAACTCGGCCAGGAACGGCGATGCCAGCGCGAGCGGATGCACGGCCGAACAGATGTCGTGGGAGACGCCGGGAAACTCGGCGTCGGGCAGCGTGCGCGCGCCACCGCCCAGGGTCGGTTGCGCCTCGAGGACCTGCACCGAGAGCCCGGCCCGAGCGCAGACGACGGCGGCGGCCAAGCCGTTGGGTCCGCTACCGACGACGGTGACATCCACGTGTGCTTTTCTCCCGCCCACCACCTGATGATTCAAGCCCATTAGTCTGACCGCGTGAGTCTGCCCGTTGTACTGATCGCCGACAAATTGGCTGAATCGACGGTCGCCGCCCTCGGTGACCAGGTTGAAGTCCGCTGGGTCGATGGCCCGGACCGGCCGAAGTTGCTGGCCGCGGTGCCCGAAGCCGACGCACTGCTGGTGCGTTCGGCGACCACGGTCGACGCCGAGGTGCTCGCCGCGGCCCCCAAGCTCAAGATTGTCGCCCGTGCCGGCGTCGGTCTGGACAACGTCGACGTGGCTGCGGCCACGGCCCGAGGGGTGCTGGTGGTCAACGCGCCGACCTCCAACATCCACAGTGCGGCCGAGCACGCGATCGCCCTGCTGCTGGCCGCGGCTCGAGAGATCCCGGCCGCCGATGCGTCGCTGCGCGCGCACACCTGGAAACGCTCGTCGTTCTCGGGCACCGAGATCTACGGCAAGACGGCCGGCGTGGTCGGTCTGGGGCGCATCGGCCAGCTGGTCGCCCAGCGGCTCGCGGCGTTCGGCTCCCATGTGGTGGCGTACGACCCGTACGTGTCGCCGGCCCGCGCCGCGCAGCTGGGCATAGAGCTGCTCGCACTGGACGAACTGCTGGGGCGCGCCGACGTCATCTCCGTACACCTGCCCAAGACCCCGGAGACGGCGGGGTTGATCGGCAAGGAGGCGCTGGCGAAGACCAAGCCCGGCGTCATCATCGTCAATGCGGCCCGCGGCGGCCTGATCGACGAGGAGGCGTTGGCCGAGGCGGTCCGGTCCGGTCATGTACGCGGGGCCGGTGTCGACGTGTTCGCGAAGGAGCCGACGACCGAGAGCCCGCTGTTCGACTTGCCGCAGGTCATCGTCACCCCACACCTGGGGGCGTCCACGGCCGAGGCGCAGGACCGGGCGGGCACCGACGTCGCGGAGAGCGTGAAGCTCGCGCTGGCCGGCGAGTTCGTGCCCGACGCGGTCAACGTCGGCGCCGGTCCGGTCAGCGAAGAGGTTGCCCCGTGGCTGGAGCTGGTCCGCAAACTCGGACTGCTGGCCGGGGTGCTCGCCGACGAACCCACGGCCACCCTGTCGGTCTGCGCGCAGGGTGAGTTGGCGGCCGAAGACGTTGAGGTGCTTCGCCTTTCGGCGCTGCGAGGGCTGTTCTCGACGATAACCGACCAGCAGGTCACGTTCGTCAACGCACCCGCACTGGCCGACGAGCGCGGCTTGGACTCCGAGATCAGCACGGTCAGCGAGAGCCCCAACCACCGCAGTCTCGTCGACGTGCGGGCGCTGGGGGTCAACGGCTCGGTCACCAACATCGCAGGCACCCTGTCCGGCCCCCAGCAGGTCGAGAAGATCGTGCAGATCAACGGCCGCAACATCGACATGCGCGCCGAGGGGATCAACCTGATCATCCACTACGTCGACCAGCCGGGAACCCTCGGCAAGATCGGCACGATGCTCGGCGCCGCCGACATCAACATTCACGCCGCACAGCTCAGCGAGGACGCCGAAGGGCCGAACGCGACGATCCTGCTGCGCATCAATCGTGACGTCCCTGAGGACGTCCGCGCCGCGATCACCGAGGCCGTCGGCGCCAACCTGCTGGAAGTCGTTGACCTGTCATGACTTCGACGATGAGGTTGGCGATCATCGCCGGCGACGGCATCGGTCCGGAGGTCGTCGGGGAGGCCGTCAAGGTGCTCGACGAGGTGCTGCCCGGTGTCGACAAGACGCCGTACGACCTCGGCGCACGGCGTTACCACGCCACCGGCGAAGTGCTACCCGACTCCGTGCTCGACGAACTGCGTGGGCACGACGCGATCCTGCTCGGCGCGATCGGTGACCCGTCGGTGCCCAGCGGTGTACTCGAACGCGGTCTGCTGCTGCGTATCCGGTTCGAACTCGACCACCACATCAACCTGCGGCCAGGACGGCTGTATCCCGGCGTGACCAGTCCGCTGGCGGGCAACCCCGACATCGATTTCGTCGTCGTGCGCGAAGGCACCGAAGGTCCCTATACCGGGACCGGCGGCGCCATCCGCGTCGGCACACCGCACGAGATCGCCACCGAGGTCAGCGTCAACACCGCCTTCGGTGTGCGGCGCGTCGTGACCGACGCGTTCGCCCGCGCGCAGCAGCGGCGCAAGCACTTGACGTTGGTGCACAAGAACAACGTGCTGACCTTCGCCGGGGCGCTGTGGTGGCGCACCGTGCAGGAGATCGCCACGGAATTCCCAGACGTCGGGGTGGCCTACCAGCACGTCGACGCCGCGACCATTCACCTCGTCACCGACCCGGGCCGGTTCGACGTGATCGTCACCGACAACCTGTTCGGCGACATCGTCACCGATCTCGGCGCCGCGGTGTGCGGCGGTATCGGCTTGGCGGCCAGCGGCAATATCGATGCCACCCGGACCAATCCGTCGATGTTCGAACCCGTGCACGGCAGCGCCCCGGACATCGCGGGCCAGGGGATCGCGGACCCGACCGCCGCGATCATGTCGGTCGCGCTGCTGCTGGCCCACGTCGGCGAGGCCGATGCGGCCGCACGCGTCGACAAGGCCGTCGAGCAGCATCTGGCCACTCGCGGTGACGAGAAGTTCTCGACCGCGCAGATCGGTGAGCGGATCGCCAGCTATCTCTGAGATCGGCGTCAGCGACTTCTGCGTGAGGGTCGTTCCGACGCCGAAATCACAGCCGTAGTGCAGACTTCGGTGAACTCTCGGAGTCGGGCGGCACGACCGGTATCGCGACGAGCGGCAGCACGGCGCTCACCGCGAATGCCGCGGGATAGCCGGCGACCCCGATCAGCGCGCCGAACAGCGGGGCGGATGCCGCCGAAGCCAGGTGCTGGCTGGTGTTCTGGGTGCCCAGCGCGCGCCCGCTCCAGAACGGTCCCGCGATCTCGGCGATGGCGGTGAACGCCAACCCGTTGTCCGACACCGTGATCACCGACGCGACCACCATCAACACCACGCTGACCGGAGAATTCAGCCAGTCCGACAGCGCCAGCAAGGCCATCGCGGCCGCCGCGCCCGCGGCGATAGTCCGGATCGGACGCAGTCGTTGCCCCATCCGGTCGGACCAGTGGCCCGCCGCGACACGGCCCAGGGCGCCGAGCAATTGAGCCACCATGACGATGACGCCGGCCGAAGACGCCGACCAGCCGCGCTCCGACATCAACCACACCAGTGTGAACGTCCACACGACGGCCTGCGGCACCACGAGCAACACCGAGACGGCGTGGATCCGCCACAGCACCGCCGATCCGCGGTAGGGGTTGGCCAGCTGCTCGATCGGCGCCTCCGAGCGCGGCGGTCGGGGCGGGTCGATCACCAGCACCAGGCACACCAGCGCCGAGACCGCGCACACGGCCGCCGGGAACACCAACGCGGCCGATATGCCGTAGCTTTGGGCGAGCCGCGGAATCACCAACGCGCCCAACCCAACCCCCAGCGGGGTGGCCGTCTGCCGGATGCCCATGGCCAGCCCGCGTTGCTCCTGCGGGAACCAGCCGACCACCAACCGCCCGCTGGCCGAGTTGCTGCTCGCGGCCGCCATGCCGCCGAGAAGCAGGAATGTCCCGACCGCGAACAGTGATTCGACCGACGCGGCGGCGAACGCCGCTGCGGCAATCAACGCCGACCCGACGGTCAGCACGATGCGCTCGCCTAAGCGGTCGACCACATACCCCCACGCGATCAACGTGACGACCAGTCCGAAACCCGGCATCGCGGAGAGCAGACCGGCAGCGGCCAGGTCGAGTCCGCGTTCGGTCTGCAGGGTCGGGATGAGAAACGCCGCGCCGTTGATGAACACGTTGGCGCTCGTCGTCGCCGCCAGCGCGATGCACAACATCGACCAGCGCCGCGCGGTGCTGATCGACTCGACGGGCATCGGACCATGGTGGCACATCGATCTCACGATGTTGAATAGATATCTCACTATACGAGATGACGGTGACGGGGCGCGGTCGGAAGGCGCCGTGACCGATGCTGTTGGCCGGCCACTAGGCTGACCGCATGCGTCTTGGCCGAATCGCCAGTCCCGACGGGGTTGCCTTCGTCAGCGTCGAGGGGCCGCCCGACGATCCCGCGCAGGCCGTCGTGCGGGAGATCGCCGAGCACCCGTTCGGCAACCCCCAGTTCACCGGCAGACAGTGGCCACTGGCCGACGTCCGCCTGCTCGCCCCCATCCTGGCCAGCAAGGTGGTCTGCGTCGGCAAGAACTATGCCGCGCACATTCAGGAGATGGCCGCGCACGCAAGGAGCAATGGGGGCAACAGCGGTGAATTCGACGACCCGATCATCTTCATGAAACCCAACACCGCGATCATCGGCCCGTACGTGCCGATTCAGCTGCCCGCCGACGCCGATCCCGTGCATTTCGAAGGTGAGCTGGCCGTGGTGATCGGGCGGCCGTGCAAGGATGTCCCGGCCGCCCGCGCCGCGGAAAACATCCTGGGGTACACGATTGGCAACGACGTGTCGGCCCGCGACCAGCAGCAGAAGGACGGCCAGTGGACCCGCGCCAAAGGCCATGACACGTTCTGCCCGGTCGGGCCGTGGATCGTCACCGACGTCGATCCCGCGGACCTCGAGATCCGTACCGAGGTCAACGGTGTGGTCAAGCAGCACAGCCGGACGTCCATGATGATCCACGACGTCGGCGCGATCGTCGAGTGGATCTCGCGGGTGATGACGCTGCTGCCCGGTGATCTGATCCTCACCGGAACCCCGGAAGGCGTCGGCCCGATCGAGGATTCCGACACCGTCAGCATCACCGTCGAGGGCATCGGTACGCTGACCAATCCGGTTGTGCGCAAAGGAAAGTCATGACAAGTGAAAACACCGTCCGGGTGCGGTTCTGTCCGTCGCCCACCGGCACGCCGCACGTCGGCCTCATCCGCACCGCGTTGTTCAACTGGGCATACGCCCGCCATACGGGCGGCGCCTTCGTGTTCCGCATCGAGGACACCGACTCGGCGCGCGATTCGGAGCAGAGCTATCACGCGCTCCTCGACGCGCTGCGCTGGCTCGGTCTCGACTGGGACGAAGGACCGGAAGTCGGTGGGCCGTATGGGCCGTACCGGCAGTCGCAGCGCCTGGACCTCTACCGTGACGTGATCGCCCGACTCGTGCAGGCCGGTGACGCGTACGAGTCGTTCTCCACGCCCGAGGAAGTCGAAGCGCGCCATCTGGCCGCCGGACGAAGCCCGAAACTCGGCTACGACAACTTCGATCGTGACCTCACCGAGGAACAGCGCTCGACGTTTCGCGCCGAAGGCAGGCGCGCCGTGGTGCGCTTGAAAATGCCGCACGAGGACTTCGGCTGGCGTGACCTCGTGCGCGGGGAGACCTCATTCCCGGCCGGATCGATCCCCGACTTCGCGTTGACCCGTGGCAACGGAGAGCCCTTGTACACGTTGGTCAATCCCGTCGACGACGCGCTGATGCGCATCACTCACGTGTTGCGCGGCGAGGATCTGCTGTCGTCGACCCCACGTCAGATCGCGCTCTATCAGGCGCTGATCCGGATCGGCGTGGCCGATGGCGTGCCCGAGTTTGCGCACCTGCCAAGCGTTCTGGGAGACGGCAACAAGAAGCTGTCCAAGCGCGACCCGCAGTCCAACCTGTTCCTGCATCGCGAGCGCGGCTTCATTCCCGAGGGCCTGCTCAACTATCTCGCGCTGCTGGGATGGGGCATCGCCGATGACCGCGACGTCTTCGGCCTCGACGAGATGGTGGCCGCGTTCGACGTCGCCGACGTCAACTCGAATCCGGCCCGGTTCGACCAGAAGAAGGCCGACGCGCTCAATGCCGAACACATCCGGATGTTGAGCGAGGAGGACTTCACCGCTCGATTGCGGGCGTACTTCGCCGAACACGGATACGACACCAGCCTCGATGACGGGCGATTCGCCGAGGCCGCCGCCCTGGTGCAGACGCGCATCGTGGTGCTCGGCGACGCCTGGGACCTGTTGAAGTTCCTCAACGACGGTGAGTTCGCGCTCGACGAGAAATCAGCGGCCAAGGAGTTGCGCCCGGAGGCGGTTCCGGTACTCGATGCGGCGCTGGCCGCGCTCGACGGCACCGGCGACTGGTCCACCGCGGCGATCGAGACGGCCCTCAAAGCGGCTCTGCTCGAGGGCCTGGGGCTGAAGCCCCGCAAGGCGTTCGGGCCGATCCGCGTCGCCGCCACCGGCGCGTCGGTCAGCCCGCCGCTGTTCGAATCGCTCGACCTGCTGGGTCGTGAGCGCAGCCTGGCCCGTCTGCGCGCCGGACGCGAACAGGCGTCGGCCGGCGCGGAGGCCTGAGAAGCGGTCCACAAATCTTTGGTAGTCTGCACGTCGGCCCGGTACCACACGCGACAGGATGCGCTCGTCGCGCACGGGCCCGAAAAAGGCCTGTGACCTACGGTTACGGGCAGCCAATGGGGTATGGTGTAATTGGCAACACAGCTGATTCTGGTTCAGCCATTCTAGGTTCGAGTCCTGGTACCCCAGCCAATGACCGTGATTAGGCCGACATATCTCGCTGAGATATGCTGGCGATCCGGAAACCAGTTCTGGCCCCCGTCGTCTAGCGGCCTAGGACGCCGCCCTCTCACGGCGGTAGCGTGGGTTCGAATCCCATCGGGGGTACACCTTGTGCGGATTCGGTGCGCTACAGGTCGGCGAGCGACTGGTAGCGCACCGAAATCACTCGTTGGATTCAGAGCCGGCGGGTCAACGCGTCGGCGGCCGCCAACAGATCGGCGGCCCACCGCGCACCCGGTCGTCGGCCCATTCGGTCGATCGGACCGGACACCGACACTGCGGCGATCACCGTGCCGCGACCGTCCCGTACCGGCGCCGAGACACTCGCCACACCGGGTTCGCGTTCGGCGGCGCTCTGCGCCCAGCCACGCTTGCGCACCTCGGCGAGGGCGCGATCGGTGAACTTCGCGGTCGGCAGCACGTTCTGCTGGGTGGCCGCGTCGGCATAGGCCAACAGGACCTTGGCGCCCGAACCCGCCGTCATCGGCAACCTGCTGCCGACCGGCACGGTATCGCGCAGCCCCGCAGGCGGTTCCAGCGCCGCCACGCAGATCCGTGAGGTGCCTTCGCGACGGTACAGCTGCACGCTTTCGCCGGTGATCTCGCGCAACCGGGGCAACACCGCCGCACCCGCTGCCACGAGCGGGTCGTTGACCTGCGCGGCCAATTCGGACAAGCCGGGACCGAGGCGCCAGCGGCCGTCGCCGTTGCGCGTCAGCAGGCGATGAGCCTCCAGGCCCGCGGCAAGGCGGTGCGCGGTGGCACGCGGCAGCCCCGTGCGCTCGCACAGTTCGGCCAGCCCACATGGGGACTCGGCCACGGCATGCAGCACGCCCACGGCTTTGTCCAACACGCCGATGCCGCTATCCTGTCTCACAAGGAGATACTAGCGTCCCAGATTGTGAGATAGTCAAGATGTCCACCGATGTTTCCAGCGCCGCTCGCCGGCCCGTCGACAAGCCGCGAACCATGGCCGAGAAGGTGTGGGCCGACCACGTCGTGGTCGAGGGCGGCGGTCAGGGTGCCGCGCGCGAACCCGATCTGATCTACATCGACTTGCATCTCGTCCACGAGGTGACCAGCCCGCAGGCGTTCGACGGACTGCGGTTGGCGCGGCGTCCGGTGCGCAGGCCGGATCTGACGATCGCCACCGAAGACCACAACGTGCCGACGATCGACATCGACAAGCCGATCGCCGATCCCGTGTCGCGCACGCAGGTGGAGACCCTTCGGCGCAACTGCGAAGAGTTCGGTATCCGGTTGCACCCGATGGGCGACGCCGAACAAGGCATCGTGCACATCATCGGACCGCAACTCGGGCTGACCCAACCCGGTATGACGGTCGTGTGCGGCGACAGCCATACCTCCACGCACGGTGCGTTCGGCGCGCTGGCGATGGGCATCGGCACCTCCGAAGTCGAGCATGTGCTCGCCACGCAGACGCTGCCGCTGCGCCCGTTCAAGACGATGGCGGTCAACGTCGACGGCCAACTTCCCGACGGGGTCAGTGCCAAGGACGTCATTCTCGCCGTGATCGCGAAGATCGGCACCGGCGGCGGACAGGGGCACGTCATCGAATACCGCGGCAGCGCCATCGAATCGCTGTCGATGGAAGGACGCATGACGATCTGCAACATGAGCATCGAGGCCGGGGCGCGCGCCGGAATGGTGGCGCCTGATGACACCACCTTCGAATTCCTGCGTGGCCGTCCGCATGCCCCGCAGGGGGCGCAGTGGGACGAAGCGGTCACCGCCTGGCGGCGCCTGCGCACCGACGACGGCGCCGAATTCGACACCGAGGTTTACATCGATGCCTCGACGCTGAGCCCGTTCGTCACCTGGGGGACCAACCCCGGGCAAGGGGTGCCGCTGTCCGATTCGGTCCCCGACCCCGAATTGATGTTCGACGACGGGGAACGGCAAGCGGCCGAAAAGGCATTGGCATACATGGGCCTTCGGCCCGGTACGGCAATGCGTGACATCGCGGTCGACACCGTCTTCGTCGGCTCGTGCACCAACGGCCGCATCGAGGACCTGCGGGTGGTCGCCGACGTGCTGCGCGGGCGCAAGGTCGCCGACGGCGTGCGCATGCTGGTCGTGCCCGGGTCCATGCGCGTGCGGGCGCAGGCCGAATCCGAAGGCCTGGGCGAGATCTTCACCGCGGCCGGAGCGGAGTGGCGGCAGGCGGGTTGCTCGATGTGCCTGGGGATGAACCCCGATCAACTGTCGCCGGGCCAACGCTGCGCGTCGACGTCCAACCGG
The DNA here is from genome assembly GCF_035918395.1 of Mycolicibacterium sp. ND9-15. NCBI lineage: Bacteria > Bacillati > Actinomycetota > Actinomycetes > Mycobacteriales > Mycobacteriaceae > Mycobacterium > Mycobacterium jinjuense. The sequence continues at coordinate 761,731 of NZ_CP142362.1, read as the reverse complement.
AATTTCGAGGGCAGGCAAGGCAAGGGCGGCCGTACCCATCTGGTGTCGCCCGCGGTCGCCGCCGCCACCGCGGTACGCGGCACGCTGTCCTCCCCGGCGGACCTGACCAACTAGGAGGAGGAGAAGCGATGCAGGCCTTCCGTACCCACACCGGCATCGGCGTCCCGCTGCGCCGGTCGAATGTCGACACGGATCAGATCATTCCGGCCGTCTATCTGAAGCGAGTCACCCGAACGGGTTTCGAGGACGGCTTGTTCGCCGCCTGGCGCAGCGACCCGTCATTCGTGTTGAACCTACCCCCGTTCGACAGGGGTTCGGTGTTGGTCGCCGGTCCCGATTTCGGCACCGGTTCCTCACGCGAGCATGCCGTATGGGCACTCATGGATTACGGGTTCCGGGTCGTTATCTCGTCCCGCTTCGCCGACATCTTTCGGGGCAACGCCGGCAAGGCCGGCCTTCTGGCAGCCGAAATTGCGCAAGATGATGTCGAAATTTTATGGAAGCTCATCGAGGAGCGGCCAGGTCTGGAAATCACTGTGAATCTTCAAGATCGAACCGTCGCCGCCGGAACGGTCATGGTGCCGTTCAGGATTGACGACTACACGGCTTGGCGGCTGCTCGAGGGGCTTGACGATATAGGTCTTACGCTGCGGAAATGCGATGACATCGAGGCTTATGAAGCGCTCCGGCCGGACTGGAAGCCACGCACTCTGCCGGCCTGAGAAACGTCGCCGGTGAGCTGAAATCACCGCCACTGAGCCCGGTTCTTCCGGCCCCCGCAGGAGATAAAGGGGGGCAAGAAAGTTCGCCGGCTTTACCTGAAATTGCGCGTGGCTCTTGGAAATCAATGGGGAATGGGTTTACCGTGTCCTCTAGTCGGTCCAGAGAGGACCACTGGTTTCCGGAGGTTATGCATGAACAAAGCAGAGCTCATCGACGTACTCACGGAGAAAATGGGCTCGGATCGTCGGTCGGCAACCGCCGCGGTGGAGCACGTCGTCGACACCATCGTGCGTGCGGTTCACAAGGGTGACAGTGTCACCATTACCGGCTTCGGCGTTTTCGAACAGCGCCGCCGCGCCGCACGCGTCGCGCGTAACCCGCGCACCGGCGAGACCGTAAGAGTGAAGCCCACCTCCGTGCCGGCATTCCGGCCCGGTGCACAGTTCAAAGCCGTTGTCTCTGGGGCGCAGCGCCTCCCGTCGGAAGGACCAGCAGTGAAGAGAGGCGTTACGGCCGGAAGCGCCCGCAAGGCCGCGAAGAAGAGCCCGGCCAAGAAGAGCGCGGCGAAGAAGGCGCCGGCCAAGAAGGCCGCGACCAAGCGGACGGCGGCCAAGAAGACCGCCGCCAAGAAGTCACCCGCGAAGAAGGCCGCGACCAAGCGGACGGCAGCCAAGAAGACCGCCGCCAAGAAGTCACCGGCCAAGAAGTCCGCGGCGAAGAAGGCGCCGGCCAAGAAGGCCGCGACCAAGCGGACGGCGGCTAAGAAGACTGCGAAGAAGGCTCCGGCCCGCAAGGCGCCGGCCAAGCGCGGCCGCAAGTAGTTCCTCACGGAGACGCCGCGGGTCATCGAGATCCGCGGCGCTTCCGTATGTCGTGCCCCGACTAAAATTCATAGGGCTCAATCGTTTCGGGCCGGCGGTGGGCCGAACTTGTATTCAACTGGCGAGCGTCACTTGGTCGCCAGTGGACTTCCGATGTGGTCGGCCGCCACCAACCGTCCATCGTGCAGCGACATCACCCAGGCACTGCCCTTCCGGTTGCGGGACTTGTCGGGTCGCACGCCGTCGCGCCCGCACCACCACTCGATCAGGTCCGGGATCACCTTGCCCTGGCTGCAGATAACCGGTGTGCCCGCAGAGTCGGCGATCTCCAGGAATCGCTGTCGGGCCGCCTTGCGGTTGTCGGCGTAGGCTTCTTCGGTCAACAACCCATCGCTGTGGATCGACGTGCCGAGTTCTGTTGCCAACGGTTCCAGCGTCGACACACAGCGCACCCGGTCGGCGGCGAACAGGTGGTCGGCACCGAAGGCGAGCAACACCCCGACGAGTGACTCTGCCTGCGCACGGCCGTTCTTGTCCAAGGGTCGTTTACGGTCGTCGCCCTTGAAGCGTGACTTGCTACCCGCGGTCGCGTGGCGGACGATCAGCACCGTCTTGGTGTCGACCGGGATCTTCCTGAAGTGGCGCAGAACCTTTCGGTCCTGCGGATAGCTGACCTGGTTTATCGCTGCGGAAACGGGAAGCCACTTCAGCTCGTCGACCTCGTCGTTCGAGCGGAACTCGCCGCGGATCTGGCGCGCCGCCCAATAGCGCACTTTCTTCTTGCCCTGCTCTACGGGATAGCTCACCGACGTGAGCCGTCGACCGAGACGGGCCGTGTATCCGGTCTCTTCGCTCACCTCGCGGACGGCGGTGACGGGTTGGGTCTCACCGGGATCGACTTTGCCCTTCGGCAGCGACCAGTCGTCGTAGCGAGGACGGTGAATGAGTGCGACCTCTGGCGCATCGGGGGCACCATTCGGTCGCCACAACACCGCCCCCGCGGCAAGGATCGTCCTCGCGTCGGCGTCCGTCTCGGTTGTCTGCTTCGGCACCTCAACTCCCGCAGATCATTCCGGGCACCACGATCCGCGATGACGATCCGAAAAGATGCTGTGCCGTTCTGTCATGGCTGCCGGCGGCGTTCCATCAACGAAACCTGGTGGTCGCGAACCGTCTGACCCTCCTGCGGTGACGCCGTCCATTTACCGTCCACGCCCAACTCCCAGCACCGGGTCGCGGGATCCAAGGCCGACTCGAAGATGTCGTCAAGTTGTGCTTTCAGGCGCGGATCCTTCACTTCGGCCATGACTTCGACACGTCGATCGAGATTGCGATGCATCATGTCGGCGCTGCCGATCCAGAACTCATCGATGGCACCGAAGTGAATGATGCGCGAGTGCTCGAGGAACCGACCGAGAATGGAGCGGACGACGATGTTGTCCGAATACCCCGGCGCTTGGGGGCGCAGCGCGCAGATGCCGCGCACCACGACCTCTACCCGCACGTCGGCCTGCGATGCGCGGTACAGCGCGTCGATGACCTGCTCGTCCACCAATGCGTTGGCCTTCACCCTGATCCGGCCCGCGCCGCCGTCGCGGGTGGCGGTTATTTCGCGCTCGATGCGCTCGATGATGCCCCTGCGGACGCCTTGGGGAGCCACCAGCAGGTTGCGGTAGGAGTCCTTGCGCGAGTAGCCCGTCAGCGAGTTGAACAGGTCGGTGAGGTCGGCCCCGATATCGGGCGCGGCGGTCAGCAGGCCGATGTCCTCGTACAACCGCGCGGTTTTCGGGTTGTAGTTGCCGGTGCCGACATGGCAGTAGCGACGGATCAGCGAACCCTCCCGACGCACCACCAGACACGTCTTGCAGTGGGTCTTGAGCCCGATGAGCCCGTACACCACGTGCACCCCGGCACGCTCCAGCGCACGGGCCCATTGAATGTTTGCCTGCTCGTCGAACCGGGCCTTGATCTCAACGAGAGCGACGACCTGCTTACCCGCCGCGGCAGCGTCGATGAGCGCGTTGATGATTGGCGAGTCGCCCGAGGTGCGGTACAGCGTCTGCTTGATCGCCAGTACGTTCGGGTCGGCCGCGGCCTGCTCGATGAACCGCTGCACGGTGGTGGAGAAGGAGTCATATGGGTGATGGACGAGCACATCGCCGTCGCGCAGCGTCGAGAAGATGCTCTTGGGCGTCTCGCGTTCCCCGAAGGCCGGCGGCGTGGCCGGCACGAACGGCCGGTCTTTGAGGGCCGGGCGGTCGAGATCGTAGATCTGCCACAGCGAGGAGAGATCGAGCAGACCGGGGACCTCGATGACATCGCCGGGCGCGACGTCGAGTTCGCGCAGCAGCAACTCGAGCATGCTCTCGGTCATGTCGTCGGAGACTTCCAGCCGGACAGGGGAACCGAACCGGCGGCGAGCCAATTCGCGTTCGAGCGCCTGCAACAGGTCTTCGTCGCGGTCCTCTTCGACCTCGAAATCCGCGTTGCGCGTGATCCGGAACGCATGGTGCTCGACGATCTCCAGGCCGGGGAACAACACATGCAGGAACGCTGCGATCAATTCCTCCATCGGGAGGAACCGCACGATCTGCGCGTCGGCTTCGCGAGCCCCCAACTCGACAAAGCGTTCGACGTTGTCGGGCACCTTGATTCGGGCGAAGTGCTGACCGCCGTCGTCGGGATGTTTGACGGTGATCGCCAAGTTCAGGCTCAGGCCACTGACGAACGGGAACGGGTGTGCCGGATCGACCGCGAGCGGCGTCAGCACCGGGAACACCTGCTCGTGGAAGTAGGTGGACAGCCGCGTGCGTTCGGCCTCGTCGAGTTCGGCCCAGGTAACGATCACGATGCCCTCGTCGGCCAACGCAGGCCGCACCGCATCGAGGAAGACGTGCGCATGCCGGTTCGCGAGGTGTTGGGTGCGCTCGTTGATGCGGCGCAACTGCTCGCGCGGGGAAAGGTTGTCGGCGGAGCGCACCGACAGACCCATCTCATCGCGCCGCTTCAGCCCGGCGACCCGGACCATGTAGAACTCGTCGAGGTTCGATGCGAAGATCGCGAGGAACTTCGCCCGCTCCAGCAGCGGCAGCGACTGGTCGGCGGCCAGCGCCAGCACCCTGGCGTTGAAGTCCAGCCAACTCAACTCGCGGTTCAGATAGCGGTCTTCGGGCAGCGCGTTGTCGACCGCAGGCGCGGTCGCCGCGGGAGGCGCCCCCGGCGCCGAGTCGCCGGAGTCTGGCGATACGGGTCGGATGCTCGCGGCTACCGACTCGCTGTCGCTGTCACGAACCTGCGTCTCGGCTTCCGTCATGCCTCAGATGATTCCCTATCCAATGGTGTTCATGCCAGGCGCATACACCGGTTCAGCCCGAAGTCGCGATCGCAGCCGTCGTCGCCGCGCCGACGCCCAGACGGCGCGCGACCAGCAGATCATCGGGGGTGTCGATGTCACAACGCAGGCCCGGCCACGCTCCTGTCAGCTCGAGCGCGCCGGAACCGCGGTGGCGCCGAGCGGAGTCGGCGCCGAAGTGCGGGTCCAGGGCCACCCCGAACGAGAACAACGCCGATGTGCCGGTGCCGTGCCGGTCGCCGACGAAGCTGCGTGGGTGCCTGCGGGCGGCCGCGATCGCCGCGGCCAGTTCATGCGGCTGTAACGCGGGCAGGTCGCCTTGCAGCACAACGACATTGGCGGTCTCGCTCCGCACTTCTGCTTCGCCGGCGGAGATCGCGTTGTTCAACGGGTCGCGATGACCGTCGGGGGTCGGGTCGCTGAGCACCCGCGCACCGAGCCGGGCGGCGGCGTCGGCGGCGGTCTCGTCGGGAGTGACGACGGTGATCGCCCGCACCGCCGGGACAGCCGAGGCGGCGGCGATCGTGTCGATCAGCATCGCCAGCACCACCTTTTCGCGGGTGCCCGCGGGAAAGACCGGCGCCAGCCGGGTCTTGGCGGCGGCGAGTCGTTTTACCGCGATCACCAACCCGATGTCGGCTTCCGGTGACCCGCTCATATGCGTCATCCTGCCAGCAGACCCACCCGGGTTACGCTGAAGGCGTGGTCGAGGCAGCGGTATTGGGCGCCGGTGCGTGGGGAAGCGCACTGGCCAAGGTCCTTGCCGATGCGGGCAATGAGGTGAGGCTCTGGACCCGTCGCCCCGAATTGGCCGACGAGATCAACGACACCCATCGCAACCCTTCTTATCTCGGTGATGCCGAGTTGCCGAAGACCGTCCGGGCCACCAGCGACGCGGGGGAGGCGCTGGACGGCGCATGCACCGTGCTGCTCGCGGTACCGGCCCAGACGCTGCGGGCCAATCTCGAACAGTGGATCGGGCTCATCGACGACGACGTCACGTTGGTGAGCCTCGCCAAGGGCATCGAGCTCGACACCCTCATGCGGATGAGTCAGGTGATCATCCAGGTGACCGGTGCCGACCCGTCCCGCGTCGCGGCGGTCACCGGCCCGAACCTCGCGAGCGAGATCGTCGACGAACAGCCGGCGGCGACGGTCGTCGCCTGTAGCGACTCCGGACGGGCGGTCGCACTGCAGCGGGCGTTGTCGACGTCATACTTCCGGCCCTACACCAACGCGGATGTCATCGGCGCCGAGGTGGGTGGCGCCTGCAAGAACGTCATCGCGCTGGCCTCCGGGATGGCGGCGGGCGTCGGACTGGGGGAGAACACGGCGGCAGCCATCATCACGCGCGGACTCGCCGAGATCATGCGGCTGGGAATCGCATTGGGTGCAAAACCGGCGACGCTGGCCGGCTTGGCCGGGGTGGGCGATCTGGTCGCGACGTGTACGTCAGCGCAGTCCCGCAACCGCACCTTCGGGATGCGCCTCGGTCAGGGCGGCACCATGGAATCGGCGATGCTCGCGACCGAAGGCCACGTTGCCGAGGGCGTCGCATCATGTCAATCGGTGCTGGCATTGGCGGACAGCTACGACGTCGAGATGCCGCTCACCGACGCGGTTTTCCGGGTCTGCCACCGGGGGTTGTCGGTGGATGAGGCCGTCGCATTGTTGCTCGGGCGCAGCACCAAACCGGAGTAACCGGTGGACGGTCAGTACGGCGATTCCACCCGCAGCGTGAAATCCGTTGCATCAGAGGCTGTTCCGGGTCACCCGTGCGCCATCGCCGGTTCCGGCGACCACCTTCCATCCGTCATCCGACCAAGCGGATCCGCTCGACACCTACGGCCGCAGCTCGAGTCCGATGTGGCGCCGGCTGGAGTCGGCAGCAAGCTCGTCGTGCCCGCCGACGGCCATTACCAAGTCCGTCGCTATGCCACGGAATACCTTGCCGCGCAGGGTGTAACGGTCGTCGTGGCGAACAGCGAGCAGATGTGCGCCGCATCGGTGGACGCAGACGTGGTGTTCGCCGAAAGCCCGACGAACCGCGGTCGCGCGCGAACGGCTGCTCTCCGGTGCGGTCCTCGGCGCGTTCGAGGCCTGGCTGCTGTTGCGCAGCCTGGGCACCGGTGCTTGCCCTGACTGGGCCTTCGGTTCGAACGACAGTGCCACAACGCGGCGGCGCTCGCCGTGGCGCTGCACGCTCATCCGGCGGTGCGGGCGGTGCGCTATCCCGGGCTGCCCGACGACCCGTTCGCACCGCATCGCCGGTGCCCCAGATGAGACGGTTCGGCGGCCTGGTCGCCGCCGAGTTCGTCGCCGCCGCCGCCGTGCACGCCCTGGTCGAACGCAGCGCGCTGCTGATCGCCTCGACGAGCTTCGGCGGCATCCACACGTCGGTCGACCGTCGTGCCCGCTGGGGTGACGACGTCAGCGACGGGTTCGCGCGCATCTCACTCGGAATCGAGGACGCCGACGACCTGATCGCCGACATCGATCAGGCACTGGCCTGAAACCGGTTCGCCGTTGTCGGACGACCTCCGTGCGGCCCGGGCGGTAGCCTCTCTAGGTTGTGACCGCCCGCTATGACCCCGGAGCCGCCCGGCCGGCGACATCGGGCCGGAGCGCCGGACGCGTCCGTGTTGCCGTCGTCTACGGCGGACGCAGTTCCGAACACGCGATTTCCTGCGTCTCCGCGGGCAGTATCCTGCGCAACCTCGATCCGCGGCGGTTCGAAGTCGTCGCAGTCGGCATCACTCCCGAAGGGGCCTGGATGCTGACCGACGCGCAACCGGACACCCTTGCGATCGCCGACGGCCGGTTGCCGGAGGTGACCGCCGCGTCCGGCACGGAACTCGCGCTCGCCGCCGATCCGGGTCGAGGCGGACAGCTGCTGTCACTCGGGCAGGGCGCCGGCGACCTGTTGGCCACGGTCGACGTGGTGTTTCCCGTCCTGCACGGCCCGTACGGCGAGGACGGCACGATCCAGGGGCTGCTCGAGTTGGCCGGGGTGCCGTATGTCGGAGCCGGCGTGCTGGCCAGCGCGGTGGGCATGGACAAGGAGTTCACCAAGAAGCTGCTGGGCGCCGCGGGGCTGCCGATCGGCGACCACGAGGTGCTGCGGCCCCGTCAGGACACGTTGGGCTTGGCCGTGCGGGAGCGCCTCGGCCTTCCCGTCTTCGTCAAACCGACGCGCGGGGGATCGTCGATCGGCGTCAGCCGGGTCACGGCGTGGGATCAGCTGCCGCAGGCGATCGAACGGGCCCGCCGGCACGACCCGAAGGTGATCGTCGAGGCCGCCGTGCCGGGCCGCGAACTGGAATGCGGCGTGCTCGAGTTCCCCGACGGCAGGGTGGAGGCCAGCACCGTCGGCGAGATCCGTGTTGCCGGCGTACGCGGTCGCGAGGACGGGTTCTACGACTTCGCGACGAAGTACCTCGAGGAGGCCGCCGAACTCGACGTGCCCGCCAAGGTCGACGACGCCGTCGCGGACGCGGTTCGCCGACTGTCGATCCGCGCCTTCAACGCGATCGACTGTCAGGGGCTGGCCCGCGTCGACTTCTTCCTCACCGAGGACGGGCCCGTGGTCAACGAGATCAACACCATGCCCGGATTCACCACCATCTCGATGTACCCGCGGATGTGGGCGGCCAGCGGGGTCGACTATCCGACCCTGTTGGCCACGATGGTGGAGACCGCGCTCAACCGCGGCACCGGTCTACGCTGAGGCACCCGGTCCTTTGTCGATTCTGCGCCCAGGGCGCGATTCGCCCAGTCGATCACGCGCTCACCGCAGGATCAGCGCACCGGGCCCGGGTTGACGGGCTTGGCGGGCAAGGCTTTCGCGACGACGGCCGACAGCAGCTGGATCGGCGTCGGCCCCGAGCCTTGCGGCAACGTCAGCGCGACGTACACGCCGCGGTCGACGGCGTACCACGTGCTGCGTTCCCCCTCCGCGCCGGCAGCATCGGGGCCGCCTTCACCCACGCGGAACCACTGCACGTCGTCGACCACCTGAAGCGGTGCCCCTACGACGAACTCGACGGGTGGATCCACTCCGCAGCGCATGATGATCGGCTCACCCTCGCCGTCGGCCCGCCATGCCGCCGCGCCGGCGGGCGCCGGGTCGGCCAGCGGTGCGCGGGTCAGGTCATCGAGCTTCTCCGGCAGGTTGGCGATCAGCGTGGCGCACTCGGAACTGGCGGCCTGCGGGGCCGGCACCGCCGCCAGCGGGACGGGTTGCTGCTGCGCCGGATTCTGCCGCACCACGGCGACCACCAGGATCGCCACGACCGCGGCGACGGCGACGGCGAGGGCCGCGACCAGCAGCGCCCGCGGGGGCCCGTCACCGGTCTCCAGATCCACGGCTCAACTCTAGAGAGGCGCCCAATCGGCATGAAAGCGTCGACCACCCGCTGTCTGACCACATCGCTGCATAGACTCCACGCCGCAGGCGCTTGACGTAACCGCAGGTGCGGCCGGCGTGTGGGTCACGGTGCGGCCGCGACAGGAGGTGACATGGCGACCGACGATGCGGCCGAGACCCTGGCGCAAGTGGGAGAGTTCGCCGTGATCCGGCGATTGGTTGCGGACCGTCGCCAACCGGACGCGGTCGCGCTGGGACCCGGAGATGACGCGGCGGTGGTGGTCGCGCCCGACGGTAGGACCGTGGTGTCCACCGACATGCTGGTGGCCGAGCGCCACTTTCGGCTGGACTGGTCGACGCCGCATGATGTCGGGCGCAAGTCGATCGCGCAGAACGCGGCCGACATCGAGGCGATGGGGGCGCGCGCGACCGCGTTCGTAATCGCGTTCGGCGCTCCCCCGGAGACACCGGCCGAGCAGGTGCTGGCGCTGGCCGACGGGATGTGGCAGGAGGCCGAGTCGATGGGTGCGGGCGTCGCCGGCGGCGACCTGGTCAGCGCCCCGCAATGGGTGATCTCGGTGACGGCGCTCGGCGACCTGGACGGCCGTGAGCCCGTGCGCCGCAGCGGGGCAAGACCAGGCGATGTAGTGGCGATCGCGGGCGAGGTCGGCCGATCGGCCGCCGGATGTGAATTGTGGCGCAACGGTATTGAGCGGTTCAGCGAGCTGCGTCGCCGCCACGTCGCACCGCGACCACCCTATGGACAGGGTCGCATCGCCGCCGACAGCGGCGCCACCGCGATGACCGACGTGTCGGACGGGTTGCTGGCCGACCTCGGCCACATCGCCGAGGCGTCCGGTGTCGGCATCGACCTCGCTGCCGGCGCGTTCTCCGCCGACCGCGACGCCCTGGCCGGCGCCGCCGAGGCGGTGGGCGCCGATCCGTGGGCCTGGATCCTCGGCGGCGGCGAGGACCACGCACTGGTCGCGACCTTTGCGACCGCACCGCCGCCAGGGTGGAAAGCGATCGGCCGGGTGCTCGACGGTCCCGCGCGGGTCCTGGTCGACGACGCGGTGTGGCAGGGGAATCCCGGGTGGCAGTCGTTCGGGTAGCTAGGGTGTCGGATCGTGACCGTGTACGCCATCGCCCAGCTGAGGTTCACGGACCGGGCTGCCTATGACCGCTACCAAGCCCGTTTCCTGGATGTCTTCGCCCGGTTTTCGGGGACGCTGCTCGCAGCCGACGAGTTCCCGCAGATTTTGGAGGGCCGGTCCGACCGCGAAAAGGTCGTGTTGATGTCGTTCCCCGACGAGACATCTTTTCGTGCTTGGGCGAATTCTGCCGAGTATCAAGAAATCTCGAAGGACCGCCGAGCCGGCGCCGACTCTTTGGTGATGCTGATCGACGGGTTGGCATGACCGCGCGGCCGCTGCGCGAGCTCGTCGACGACGGCTGGGCCGACGCGCTGGAACCGGTCGCCGCCCAGGTCACGCAGATGGGCGAGTTCCTGCGCACCGAACTGGCCGCCGGCAACGGCTATCTGCCGGCGGGGCAAAACGTGTTGCGCGCGTTCACCTTTCCGATGGACAGCGTGCGGGTGCTGATCGTCGGCCAGGACCCGTACCCGACGCCCGGTCACGCCGTCGGCCTCAGCTTCTCGGTGGCGCCCGGCGTGCGGCCCCTGCCGCGCAGCCTGGAGAACATCTTCAAGGAGTACGGCAGCGACCTCGGCTACCCCGCCCCGGCGACCGGCGACCTGACGCACTGGGCCGAGCGCGGGGTGATGCTGCTCAACAGGGTGCTCACGGTCCGGCCGGGCAGTCCGGCGTCGCATCGGGGTCAGGGCTGGGAAGTCGTGACCGAGTGCGCGATTCGCGCGTTGGTCGCACGCAAGCAGCCGTTGGTAGCCGTGCTGTGGGGCCGGGACGCCTCGACGCTGAAACCGATGCTCGACGGCGCCGACTGCGTCGCTATCGAGTCACCGCACCCGTCGCCGCTCTCGGCGTCGCGCGGTTTCTTCGGTTCGCGGCCGTTCAGCCGCGCGAACGAGCTGCTCGAGAAGATGGGCGCCGAGCCGATCGACTGGCGGCTGCCCTGAACGTCACGGGTTGGGAACCTGGACGTTCGGCGGGTTGGGAATCTCGATGTCTGGCGCATCGGGGACCGTGATGTCCGGGGCGGGCGGAACCGAGATGTCCGGCGCCGGCGGTACCGTGACCGTTCCTTCGCCCTGGGTCCCAGTCGGCGCCCCGGGCGCGGGCGTGGTCGGCACGACGGTTTCGGTCTGCGTCTCCGTCGGTTCGGTCGTGGTGGTCGGCTCGGTTGTGGTTGTCGTGGTGGTTTCTTCTGCGTCGTCACCACCGCCGCACGCCGTCAGCAGGGAAACGGCCGCCATAGCGGAGGCCAGTGCGAGCAGAGACCGGGTCGATGCCATACGGAAATTCATGCCAGCCCGCCTACCCAGCCCGCCGGGATTTGAAACGGCCGACCGTCAGCCCCGCATGACCTTGCCGGCCTTGATGCACGAGGTGCACACGTTCATCCGCTGCTTGTTGCCGCCGGGACGGGTGACGGCGCGCACGGTCTGGATGTTGGGATCCCAGCGACGGCTGGTCCGGCGATGGGAGTGCGAGACCGACTTGCCGAAGCCGGGGCCCTTCCCGCAGATATCGCACACGGCAGCCATATGCAGAACTCCTCAGATCAGTACGTGGGGGTTCGGGTCTCTGCCCGCGACCGGCGCGACTCGACCCGACAACCTGACCAGGATACCGGGCGCCCCAGCGATCGCCAAAACGCTGTCCCATGCGGCGCGGGTACCTTCATCAGGCCACCGAGCGGCGGGAACGTTATCGCGGCGTTGTCTGCTCCAGTGGATAGGCTGATCCGCACGGCGGGGTGCGCCCAGCGCGTCACATTCTGTGGAGGTTAGGCATGTCGGCTCGACTGCTTGATGCCTCGATGCTGCGGGAATGGGCGCACGCGGCGGTCGGTGAGCTGATCACCCACACCGATGAGATCAACCGGCTCAATGTGTTCCCGGTCGCCGATGCGGACACCGGCACGAACATGCTGTTCACCATGCGTTCGGCATGGGCTCAGGCCAACGCGCTCTCGGGTGTCGACGACGTGGCCGAGGTCGCCGCGGGGCTGGCTCGGGGGGCCCTCAACGGTGCCCGCGGCAATTCCGGCGTGATCCTGTCCCAGATTCTGCGCGCGTTGGCCGAGGTCATCGCCGAGGCGTCGGCCGACCGGGGCGGTGCTGTCGCCGCCGTCGACGGGCCGCTCTTCGCCGCCGCGCTGCGCCACGCGGTGGTGCTCGTCATCCGGTCGATGGGGGAGGTCGTACCGGGCACCGTCGTCACGGTGCTCCAGGATGCGGCCGACGCCGCCGAGCACGCCTCGGCCGGGGGTGCCGAAGCGGCCGGCGTGGTGTGCGCGGCGGCCGACGCTGCGGCACGGTCGCTGGACGCGACCCCCGGCCAACTCGAGGCGCTGGCACGCGCCGGTGTGGTGGATGCCGGCGGCCGCGGGCTGCTGGTACTGCTCGACGCGATGAGCACGACGCTGACCGGCCGCGCCTCGCGGCGAGTCGAGTACGTGCCGAAGCCACCGCGCGCCGAGGAGGCGACCGCCCGCGTCGCTGCGGTCCCGCAGTTCGAGGTGATGTACCTGCTCAGCGGATGCGACCCGGAAGCGGCGGAGAAACTGCGCAGCGAGCTGGACGAGCTGGGCGAGTCGGTGGCGATCGCCGCCGCGTCGGGCGGCAGCGGCCAGTACTCGGTACACGTGCACGCCGACGACGCCGGCGCGGCCGTCGAAGCGGGGCTCGCCGTCGGTCAGCCGAGCCGCATCCAGGTCACGGCGCTCACCGGTGCGGCGAGTACGCGGCCGACCGGCGGTCGGTCGCGCGCCCGGGTGGTGCTTGCGGTCGTGGACGGAGAGGGCGCCGCCGGGTTGTTCGCGGCCGAGGGTGCACACGTCCTGCGGCTCGAGGACGACGCGCCGGTCAGCGCCAAGCAGCTGCTGCACGCCTTGGTCAACGCCGACGCGGGACAGGCGATGATCCTGCCGAACGGATTCGTCGCTGCCGAGGAACTCGTCGCGGGGTGTACGGCCGCGATCGGCTGGGGCATCGACGTGGTGCCGGTGCCCGCGGCTTCGATGGTGCAGGGGCTGGCGGCGCTGGCGGTGCACGACGCTTCGCGCCAGGCCGTCGACGACGGATACACGATGGCCAGGGCCGCCGCGGACGCCCGGCACGGGTCGGTGCGAGTTGCCACGGAGGAGGCACTGACGTGGGCCGGTATGTGCAAACCCGGCGACGGCCTCGGCATTTCGGGCGACGAGGTGCTGATCGTCGGCGATGACCTGGTGGCGGCGGGGGCGGGCTTGATCGACCTGCTGCTCGCCGCCGGCGGGGAACTGGTCACGGTGCTCACCGGTGCGGGGGTCGACGACGGTGTCGCAGCCGCGCTTGGCGATCACGTGCATGAACGGCATCTCGGCACGGAACTGGTCAGCTATCACACCGGCCACCGCGGCGACGCGCTGCTGATCGGAGTGGAGTAGCCGTGGCCACGCTGACCGACCGCCTCGACTACGTGCTCGGCAAGAAGGCCGCCGACCCGCTGGCGGAACACTTCGGCATCCTCACGGTCAACGATTTGCTGCGCCACTACCCGCGCAAGTACAGCGACCAAATGACGACCGGAGGCGAGGGCGAGGCTTTCGAAGAAGGTGAACACGTCACCTTCCTCGACGTCATCACGAAGGCCGAACTAAAGGAGACCAACCGCGAACCGCGGCGAGAATACCTCGTCGTCACCCTCGGGAACCGGCGCCCGAAGGTGACTGCAACCTTCTTCAACGTGAAGTTCATCAAGCATCAGTTGGTCGAGCGCGCAAAGGTGCTGCTCTCCGGAGAGATCGGCTATTTCAGGGGCACCTTGCAGCTGACCCATCCGGCGTTCCTCATCCTGCACGGGAGCGGCCGGATGAAGGGGTCGAAGTCACTCAAGGCGATCGCGGAGGCGTCCGGCGCAACCGGCGAGGACCTGCTGGCCGCCTTCGAACGGGACTTCTTCCCGATCTATCCCGCCAACAAGAAGGTGCAGACCTGGGAAATCTACGGCTGCGTGCGCCAAGTGCTCGACGTGTTGGATCCAATTCCCGAACCGTTGCCCGAATCGCTTCTCCGACAACATCGGTTGATCACCGAAGACCAGGCGCTCCGCGCGATACACACCGCCGAAAAGGCGGCTGAGCGGGATGCGGCAATCGCGCGCCTGACCTATGACGAGGCGCTCGGTCTGCAGTGGGCGCTGGCCGAACGGCGCCACAGTGAGATCAGCGGGTCCGGCCCCGCTGTTGCGCTTCGCGACGACGGTCTTGTCGGCGCCATGCGCGACCGCCTGCCGTTCGAATTGACGGACGGTCAGAAGGAAGTGCTTGACGTCGTGTCCGCCGAACTCGCCGGCACCCGCCCGATGAACCGCATGCTGCAGGGTGAAGTCGGTTCCGGTAAGACCATCGTGTCTGTCATGGCGATGTTGCAGATGGTGGACGCCGGATATCAGTGTGCGCTGCTCGCGCCAACCGAAGTGCTTGCCGCACAACATGACCGGTCGATCCGCGAGGTGCTCGGCCCGTTGGCGATGGCCGGCCAGCTCGGCGGCGCCGAGAGCGCTACCCGTGTCGTGTTGTTGACCGGATCGATGTCGCCCCAACAGAAGCGCGCGGTGCGCGACGAGGTCGCCGGCGGTGAGGCAGGTATCGTCATCGGCACACATGCGCTACTGCAGGACGCCGTGGAGTTCCACCGCCTCGGCATGGTGGTCGTCGACGAGCAACACCGGTTCGGGGTCGAACAACGAGACCGGCTGCGCAGCAAGGCTCCCCAGGGCATGACGCCCCACCTGCTGGTGATGACCGCTACCCCGATACCGCGCACCGTCGCACTGACCTACTACGGCGACTTGGAGACCTCGACGTTGCGCGAGTTGCCGCGAGGCAGACAACCGATCACCACCAACACCGTGTTCCTCAAGGAGCACCGGTCCTGGTTGGACCGAGCCTGGCAACGCATCACCGAAGAGGTGCGCGACGGCCGACAGGTCTACGTCGTCGCATCGCGTATCGACGAGAACGACAAAGCCAAGAGCGACAACAACGGGGGCCCGCCCCCGATCACCGTCGTCCAGCTGTACGACCGGCTGAGCCGCGGGCCCTTGTCCGGCCTGCGACTCGGTCTCATGCACGGCAGGCTGCCCGCCGAGGAGAAGGACGCCGTGATGGCCTCGTTCCGCGCCGGCGAGATCGATGTGCTGGTGTGCACCACGGTCATCGAGGTCGGCGTCGACGTGCCGAACGCCACCATGATGGTTGTGATGGACGCCGACCGCTTCGGAATCAGCCAACTGCACCAGTTGCGTGGGCGGATCGGTCGCGGCCGGCATCCCAGCCTGTGCCTGCTCGTGAGTGGACTACCGGAAGGCTCGAAGGCCGGGGCACGGCTGAACGCTGTCGCGTCGACTCTGGACGGCTTCGAGCTCGCCGACCTGGACCTCTACGAGCGCCAAGAAGGAGATGTGTTGGGGTTCAGCCAGTCCGGCCGCGCGATCACGCTGCGTTTCCTGTCGCTACACGAGCACCTCGACATCATCGTCGAGGCTCGCGACTTCTGCGCGAAACTGTTCGAGAAGGATCCCGCCAACCCGGGTATGGCGGCACTGGCGGCGCCGTTCGTCGACAGCGACCGCGTCGAGTTCCTGGACAAGGCATGAGGCGCAGGCACCTGCTGTGGCTGACCGCGGTCGTCGCGCTTCTGGTGGCGGTCGCCGTGCAGACGGTGGTGTCCTCGCACGATCGCGGCGACTTCATCGCGCGCGCCGACATCCCGACCGTCGCGCCCGGCATCGACGTCCTCGCGGGAGTGCCCGTCATCCCCCTGCGCATCCGCGGATACGACTACCGCAGAGCCGCTTTCGGCGACAGCTGGACCGACGACACCACCGCGCCCGGTGGGCACAACGGCTGCGACACACGTAACGACATCCTCGACCGCGACCTGGACGGCAAGACGTTCGTGTCGATCAAGCGCTGCCCCCGCGCGGTGGCGACCGGCACGCTGATCGACCCGTACACCAACGCCGTCATCGCATTCACGCGCGGTGAGAAGACCGGCGCGGCCGTGCAGATCGACCACATCGTGCCGCTGGCACTCGCCTGGGACCTCGGCGCGCGCAACTGGCCCGAGGAGTTGCGCGTGCGGTTCGCCAACGATCCCGCCAACCTGCTCGCGGTGGCCGGCCCGGCCAACCAGGATAAGGGCGATGGGGAGCCGGCGACCTGGATGCCGCCCAACGCGGCGTTCCACTGCCAGTACGCGATGCAGTTCATCGCGGTGCTACGCGGATACTCGCTACCGATCGATGCGCCGTCGGCCGCCGTGCTGCGCGGCGCCGCAACCACCTGCCCGACGGGTTGACCGGCGTCAGGGCACCTTCGGCTTGATCTCTTCCATCACCCACTGCGCGTAGTCGAGGTAAGCGTCCACGCATGACACCGGTGGGATCGGACTCCGGAGATCGTGACTCGGAGTTCTGCGAACCAGCCCAATTGGTCGATCATCTCGTCCGCGCTCATCCGGGCAGTTGGGTCAGATCGTCGACCTCATTCGGCGAACGCAAACCGGTGCACGCCGGGTCAGGTGCCGGTGTAGGTTTCCGGGTCTGGGCGAAACCGCGTGCCGTCGTCGAGGCCGTTGAGCACGCCCATCTGATCGTCGGTGAGCTCGAAGTCGAACACCTCGAGGTTCGACGCGATCCGCTCCGCCGAGGAGGAGCGCGGGATCACCACGTTGCCGAGCTGCAGGCTCCACCGGATCAACACCTGCGCCGGCGTCTTACCGTGCGACTGCGCCACCGAGACGACCGTCTCGTTGTCGAGCAAGCGTCCGACGCCCAACGGGGCGTACGCCTCGGTGACGATGCCGTAGCCGGCGTTGATCTCGCGCAGCTCCGCCTGGTTCAGCAGCGGGTGCAGCTCGATCTGATTGATCGCCGGGGTGAAGAACGACAGGTCGATGATGTTCGACAGGTGTTCGGCATGGAAGTTGCACACGCCGATCGACTTGGTGTCGCCGACCTCCTTGCGCTTCATCAGCCCGCCCCAGCTGTCGACGTACTTGCCCTGCTCACCGGCCGGCCAGTGGATCAGGTACAGGTCGACGTAGTCGAGTGCCAGCCGGTCGAGGCTCGCCTTGAGCGCATCCTGCGACGACTGGAAGCCCAGGTCGGGGGTGGCCAGCTTGGTGGTGACGAAGATGTCCTCGCGGGGCACGCCGGACGCCTTGATCGCCCGCCCGACCGCCTCCTCGTTGTCGTAGGCGGCCGCGGTGTCGATCAGCCGGTAGCCGGCCGCCAAGGCCGACAGCACCGCCTGTTCGGTCTCGGAGTCCGACAGTTCGCCTACGCCGAGACCGAGTACGGGCATCGGGTGGTCGTCGTTGAGCGTGACGGTCGGAATCGAGGTCATCGCACCTATCCTGTGAATTCGAATGTTCGTGGATCGGGGCCCAACCGAGTGCCGTCGCCGAGCGCGGAAATGGACGCCATGTCGTCCTCACTCAGCTCGAAATCGAACACGTCGAAGTTGCTCACGATTCTCTCGGGGGTCACCGACTTCGGGATGACTATATTGCCGAGCTGCATATGCCACCTAATCAATGCCTGGGCCGGTGTCTTTCCGTGCGCCTCGGCGACGGCGACGACGGTGTCGTTCGACAGCAGCGACCCCTGGCCGAGCGGACTCCACGCCTCGGTGGCGACGCCCAGCTGGGCGTGCGCCTCCCGCAACTCCTCCTGTTGAAGCAGCGGATGCAGTTCGATCTGGTTGACCGCGGGGACGATCCCGGTGGCGTCGACGAGTGTGCGCAGATGTTCAGGCTCGAAGTTGCTCACCCCGATCGAGCGGACGCGACCCTGCTCACGCAGGTACGCGAAGGCCTTGAACGTCTCGACGAAAGCACCCTTGGCCGGCATCGGCCAGTGGATGAGGTACAGGTCCAGATAGTCGAGCCCCAGCCGCTGCATGCTCTTGTCGAACGCGGCCAGCGTGCTGTCATATCCCTGGTCGGCGTTCCACAGCTTCGTGGTGATGTACACGTCGCTGCGCGGCAGACCCGAGTTCGCGAGCGCTTGGCCGACCTCGCGTTCGTTGCCGTACGCGGCGGCCGTGTCGATGTGTCGGTACCCGGCATCGAGCGCGGTCGCGGCCGCACGTTCGGTGTCCTCGGGCGGGGTCTGCCAAACCCCGAGCCCGACCTGGGGTATGGAATTACCGTCATTCAACGTGATCGATGGAGACGCCATGACCGAAAGTCTGCCAGCCAGTCCGCCGACCGAAGCCTTCCGGAGTCCGAGCCGCAAGGAGGTCCTCGTCAATGCCGTGGCGAGTGTCACAGTGCGTTCACTGGCCCACCTACCCGACGCCGTCAAGCGTGCGTTGCTCCGGGGTCGCACGGTCGCCGTCGACGGCAACACGCTGGACACCACGCTGCAGTTGATGCTGGCGGGGCAGAAGCTGATCGGGTTCGACGGGCTCAGCGGACCCGGTGACGTCGCCGCATCGCGCGCCCAACTGGAAGAGTTGTCATCCGGGTTCCTCCGGAACATCCCCGTCGCCGGGGTGACGAATCTCTGGGTTGACGGGGCCAACGGGCCGATCCCGGCCAGGCACTACCGCAGCGCCGTCGCCGGCGCCCCATTGCTGGTGTTCTTCCACGGCGGCGGCTTCGTGATCGGGGACCTCGACATCTACGACGACGTATGCCGCCTCATCTGCCGCGACGGCGAGATGAACGTGCTTTCCGTCGACTACCGGTTGGCACCCGAACACAAGGCGCCCGCCGCGTCCGATGACGGCTTCGCCGCCTATCGGTGGGCACTCGACCACGCGGCCGAACTCGGAGCCGACCCCGACCGCGTGGCGGTCGGGGGTGACAGTGCGGGCGGGAACATCGCCGCGGTGGTGACTCAGCGCGCACGTAACGAACGGGTCCGGTTGCCCGTCGTGCAGTTGCTCATGTATCCGTGGACCGACCTCAGCGAAGAAAGACGGTCACGGACCTTGTTCGCCGACGGATACTTCCTCACCAAAGCCGACCTTGCCTGGTTCGCCGACCATTACCTCGCCGACGCGCCGGTGTCGGCGACCGACCCGCGGGTCTCGCCGCTGCTGGCCGACGATCTGTCCGGGCTGTCGCCCGCGCTCGTGCTGACCGCCGGATTCGACCCGCTGCGCGACGAAGGCAACCAGTACGCCGAGGCTCTGCGCGCCGCCGGGGTGCCCGTCGACCTTCGACAGTTCGGGTCGTTGATCCATGCCTTCGCGAACATGTTCCCGGTCGGCGGTGACAGCGCTGCCGCCGTCGCGGAGATGATCTCTGCGCTGCGCGCGCATCTCGCCCGCGGCTGACGGGGCGCGAAAACACCGCCGGTACTCTTACCCCGTGGCCTCGAAACCTAAGAAGACCCCGCGTTACGACCTAAAGGCGGCCGACCGCAAACGCAACCTGGCCGTGCAGATCGGGTTGACCGCCGTCGTCGTGATCTTCGCCATCGCGCTGGTGGCGTACATCGTGATGACCAAGGAGGACAAACCCGGCGAGGGCGAAGCCAAGGCGATCCAGATCACATCGGGCAACCTGATCACCAAGGAAGGCACCTCGGAGCCCAAGGCCGTGATCTCGATGTACGAGGACTTCTTGTGCCCCGCGTGCGGCAACTTCGAGAAACAGTTCGGCCCCACCATCGACAAGCTGGTCGACAGCGGCGCGGTGGCCGCCGACTACCGCATGGTCTCGATCCTCGACCGGGCCGGGCAGGGCTACTCGACACGCGCGGCGAACGCGGCCTACTGCGTCGCCGACGCCGACACCGACGCCTTCCGGCGATTCCACGCCGCCCTCTACGCCCAGCAGCCCCCGGAAGGTGTGGGCCCGTTCCCCGACAACGCCCGGCTCATCGAGGTCGCCCGCCAGGCGGGAGTGACGGGAGACGTGCCCGCGTGCATCAACAACGGTCGCTACAACGACATGGTGAAGGGCCTGGCCAAAGCGAGCGGCGTGAACTCGACGCCGACCATCCGGATCAACGGCCAGGACTACTCGCCGTCCACACCCGATGCGCTGATCGCGGAGATCGAGAAGATCGTCGGCGAGGTGCCCGCGCTCGACGCCGGCGCACCGCCGCCCAACGCCGATCCGACACCGCCGGCAGCGCCGTGACAATCGCCGCGCCCGGCACCGTCCAGCCGGCCGAGCCCGCGGCCGACCAGCCGTCGGGCCTGCCGGTGGGACGTCCGAGCGCGGTCTGGATTCTGATCGCGGGCGTGCTGGGACTCGCCGCGGCGATCGCGTTGACCATCGAGAAGATCGAGCTGCTGGTCGATCCGGAGTACATCCCCACCTGCAGCTTCAACCCGGTGCTGTCGTGCGGTTCGGTGATGGTCACGCAGCAGGCGTCGGTCCTCGGCTTCCCGAACGCGCTGATCGGCATCGTCTCGTTCACCATCGTCGTCGTCACCGGCGTGCTGGCGCTCGCGCGGGTCGAGCTGCCGCGCTGGTACTGGGCGGGATTGGCCGTCGGTGCCCTACTGGGTGCCGCCTTCGTGCATTGGCTGATCTTCGAGAGCCTCTACCGCATCGGCGCGTTGTGTCCGTACTGCATGGTGGTGTGGGCGGTGACGATCCCGCTGCTGGTCGTCGTGGCCGCCATCGCGCTGCAGCCTCAGCAGGGGAATGCCGTTGCGCGCGTACTGCACACATGGCGGTGGTCGGTGGTGGCGTTGTGGTTCACCGGACTGGTCCTGCTGATCCTCGTGCGGTTCTGGAGCTACTGGTCGACGCTGGTCTGAGCACCCGGCGCAACGGTTAAAGTACGCGCGTGATCTCCAAAGTCCTGGTCGCCAATCGCGGCGAAATCGCGATCCGCGCCTTTCGCGCCGCCTATGAGATGGGGATCGACACCGTCGCGGTCTACGCCCACGAAGACCGCAACTCCCTGCACCGCCTGAAGGCCGACGAGTCCTATCAGATCGGTGAGACCGGCCACCCGGTCCGCGCGTACCTGTCGGTCGACGAGATCATCAGAGTGGCCCGGCATGCGGGTGCCGACGCGGTCTATCCGGGCTATGGCTTCTTGTCGGAGAACCCGGCGCTGGCGGCGGCGTGCGTGGACGCCGGGATCACGTTCGTCGGGCCCGGCGCGAAAGTGCTCGAGCTGACCGGCAACAAGACCCGCGCGATCGGCGCGGCCCGCTCCGCAGGGCTGCCGGTGCTGAACTCGTCGGCCCCGTCGGCGTCGGCCGAGGAGTTGATGGCGGTCGCGGCGGACATGGAGTTCCCGTTGTTCGTCAAGGCCGTGTCGGGCGGTGGCGGCCGGGGGATGCGGCGGGTCGCCGACATCGGGGCGTTGCCCGACGCGATCGAGGCCGCGTCGCGGGAGGCCGAGTCGGCATTCGGCGATCCGACGCTGTATCTCGAGCAGGCGGTGCTCAACCCCCGCCACATCGAGGTCCAGATCCTGGCCGACACCCACGGCAACGTGATGCACCTGTTCGAACGCGACTGCAGCGTGCAGCGCCGGCACCAGAAGGTCATCGAGTTGGCGCCCGCGCCGAACCTGTCCGGCGAACTGCGGCAACGGATCTGCGCGGATGCGGTGGCCCTGGCCCAGGAGATCGACTACACATTCGCAGGCACCGTCGAATTTTTGCTCGACGAGCGCGGTCACTACGTGTTCATCGAATGCAACCCTCGCATCCAGGTCGAGCACACCGTCACCGAGGAGATCACGGACGTCGACCTGGTGTCGAGCCAGTTGCGGATCGCCGACGGGGAGACGCTGGAGAGCCTGGGGCTGAGTCAGGACACGCTGACCGTGCACGGTGCTGCCATGCAATGCCGCATCACCACCGAAGATCCGGCCAACGGTTTCCGCCCGGACACCGGCCGCATCACGGGGTACCGCACGCCGGGCGGTGCCGGCATCCGGTTGGACGGCGGCACGCATCTGGGCGCGGAGGTCAGCGCACACTTCGACTCGATGCTGGTCAAGTTGACGTGCCGGGGACGCGACTTCGGTGCGGCCGTCGCGCGGTCACGCCGGGCGCTGGCGGAGTTCCGGATCCGCGGCGTATCGACGAACATCCCGTTCCTTCAGGCCGTCGTGAACGACGCCGACTTCCGCGCCGGACGGATCAGCACGTCGTTCATCGACGAACGCCCGTACCTGCTGACCGCGCGGACCCCGGCCGACCGGGGCACCAAGATCCTCAACTACCTGGCCGAGGTGACGGTCAACCAGCCGCACGGCCCCCGCACCGCGTCGGTCTATCCGCAGGACAAGCTGCCCGACATCGACCTCGACGCGGCGCCGCCGAACGGCAGCAAGCAACTGCTGGTCGAACTCGGTCCCGAGGGGTTCGCCCGCTGGCTGCGCGACACCAAACCAGTGGCCGTCACCGACACGACCTTCCGTGACGCCCACCAGTCGCTGCTGGCCACCCGTGTGCGCACGACGGGGCTGTTGATGGTGGCGCCTTACATAGCGCGGATGACGCCACAGCTGCTCTCCCTGGAATGCTGGGGCGGGGCGACTTACGATGTGGCGCTTCGGTTTCTGAAGGAAGACCCGTGGGAGCGGCTGGCCGCGCTGCGCGAGACGGTGCCCAACATCTGCCTGCAGATGCTCCTTCGGGGCCGCAACACCGTCGGCTACACCCCCTATCCGGAGACCGTGACCGACGCGTTCGTCGCCGAGGCGACGGCGACCGGCATCGACATCTACCGGATCTTCGACGCGCTCAACAACGTCGAGTCCATGCGCCCGGCTATCGACGCGGTCCGCGAAACCGGCACGGCGGTGGCCGAAGTCGCGATGAGCTACACCGGCGACCTGTCCGACCCCGGCGAGAACCTCTACACGTTGGACTACTACCTGAAGTTGGCCGAGCAGATCGTCGACGCGGGCGCGCACGTGCTGGGGATCAAGGACATGGCCGGGCTGCTACGGCCCCAGGCCGCGCGCCGGTTGATCACGGCGCTGCGCTCCCGATTCGATCTGCCCGTCCACGTGCACACCCACGACACCCCGGGCGGGCAACTCGCGACGTATCTGGCGGCCTGGCAGGCGGGCGCCAGCGCGGTCGACGGGGCGGCGGCGCCGCTGGCCGGCACCACCAGCCAGCCCGCACTGAGCTCGATCGTCGCCGCCAGCGCGCACACCGACTACGACACCGGGCTGTCCTTGTCGGCCGTCTGCGAGCTCGAACCGTACTGGGAGGCGCTGCGAAAGGTCTACGCGCCCTTCGATGTCGTGACATCGGGCCCGCCCGCCCCGACTGGGCGGGTGTACCGCCACGAGATCCCCGGCGGGCAGCTGTCGAACCTGCGCCAGCAGGCGATCGCGCTCGGGTTCGGCGACCGCTTCGAGGAGATCGAAGCCAACTACGCTGCCGCCGACTGGGTACTCGGTCGACTGGTCAAGGTGACGCCGTCGTCGAAGGTGGTGGGGGACTTGGCGCTGGCCCTGCTCGGCGCGGGAATCACCGCCGACGAGTTCGCCTCGGACCCGGCGCGTTTCGACATTCCCGATTCGGTGATCGGGTTCCTGCGCGGCGAGCTCGGCGACCCGCCCGGGGGCTGGCCCGAGCCGCTGCGCACCAAGGCACTGGCGGGCCGTGCGCCGGCCAAGCCGCAGCAGGAACTCAGCGAGGAAGACGAAGCGGCGCTCGCCCACTCCGGGCCCGAACGCCAGGCTGCGCTGAACCGGTTGCTGTTCCCCGGTCCGACAAAGGAACTCGAGGCGCACCGCGAACAGTACGGCGACACCTCGAGCCTGTCGGCCAACCAGTTCTTCTACGGACTGCGCAGCGGCGAGGAGCATCGGGTCCAGCTGGAACGCGGTGTCGAACTGCTGATCGGGCTCGAGGCCATCTCCGATCCCGATGAGCGCGGCATGCGCACGGTGATGTGCATCCTCAACGGTCAGCTTCGTCCGGTGCTGGTGCGTGACCGCAGCGTCGCCAGTGACGTTCCTGCCGCCGAGAAGGCCGACAAGACCAATCCCGACCACATCGCCGCGCCGTTCGCCGGCGTCGTCACCGTCAGCGTCGCCGCCGGCGACGCGGTCCAGGGCGGTCAGACCGTCGCCACGATCGAGGCGATGAAGATGGAGGCCGCGATCACCGCGCCGAAGGCCGGCAAGGTGGATCGGGTCGCGGTCTCGGCCACGGCACAGGTCGAAGGCGGCGACCTGCTGGTGGTGGTCAGCTGACCCGCATCATCGCCGGCGCGCTGGGCGGTCGTCGAATCACCGTGCCGCAGAACCGATCCGGGAGTGGTACGCGACCCACCACCGACCGGGTACGGGAGGCGTTGTTCAACGTGCTGGCGGCGCGGGTCGAGTTCACCGGCGCCGCCGTGCTCGATCTGTATGCGGGGTCGGGCGCGCTCGGCCTGGAGGCGCTGTCCCGCGGGGCCGCGGAGGCGACGTTCGTGGAGGCCGACCGGCGCGCGGCCGGCGTCATCGCCGACAACATCGGCGCACTCGGTGTGACGGGCGCTTCGGTGCGGCGAGGCGCCGTCGCCGCGGTCCTGGCCGCCGGATCTCAACGGGCGATGGACCTGGTCTTCGCCGACCCGCCCTACGACGTCGAGGCCGACGAGGTCGAATCGATGCTGTTCCTGCTGACCGAACGGGGTTGGGCCCGGGCGGGGACCGTCGTCGTAGTCGAGCGTGCGGTGACCGGGCCGCCGCTGAACTGGCCGCCAGGCTGGCAGGTGTGGCCTGCGCGCACCTATGGCGACACCCGCCTCGAGCTTGCCGAGGCGCCGCGGCTCCCCTGCTAGCGTCATCGCTCATGAGCGGCGCGGTTTGCCCGGGCTCCTTCGACCCGGTGACTCTCGGTCACATCGACATCTTCGAGCGCGCGGCCGCGCAGTTCGACGAGTTGGTGATCGCCATACTGATCAACCCGAACAAGAAGGGCATGTTCAACCTCGAGGAGCGCATCGCGATGATCGAGGAATCCACCGAACATCTGCCGAACCTGCGCGTCGAGTCGGGGCAGGGGCTGGTCGTCGACTTCGTCCGGCAGCGCGGGTTGACCGCGATCGTCAAGGGCTTGCGCACCGGTACCGACTTCGAATACGAGCTGCAGATGGCGCAGATGAACAAGCACATCGCCGGTGTCGACACCTTCTTCGTGGCCACCACACCGCGATACTCGTTCGTGTCGTCGTCGTTGGCCAAGGAGGTTGCGACGCTCGGGGGCGATGTCTCCGAACTGCTGCCCGCACCGGTGAACCGGCGGTTGCGGGAGAAGCTCAGCGGCGGTTAGCGGCTCTTCGTGAATGAGAGTGCACGATTGGTTGGCGGGTGACGGGAAAGGTGTCGTGTCGGTGAGCTGAGGTGGGGCCTCGGTGGGTGACGATGCGGGTTCCTACACCGAGCTTCATCAACACCACCGAGGTGCCCGTTGTCGAAGGCTACTGCCTGTCCGCCGTCTGTTGTTGCCGACACGATCATGCGCACGATCGAGTTGGGCGTGACGATTACCGACGCTGCCGTCGATGATGAGCGTACGACGATCTTTTGTACTCCGGTGAGCCGCGATCCACGCTGCCCGGATTGCGGCCGCGAGGGGCGCTATCGCGACACCGTGGTCCGGCCGCTAAACGATCTGCCGGTGGCCGGCTACCCGCTGGTGCTGCAGGTCGCCGTGCCCCGCTACCGCTGTCTGACCGCGCAGTGTGGCCGGGCGGTGTTCAACCAGGACCTCGGTAAGTTGGCCGCGCCACGCTCGGCGACAACGCGACGGTGTGCCCGCTATGTGTTGCGGCGGTTGATGATCGATCGCACCACCATCTCGGCGATCGCCGCCGAACTCGGTGTCAGCTGGCATACCGTCAACACGATCGCGATGCGGGCTGTGGCCGATCTAATCGCTGCGGCTGGACCCGATCGGCTGGCCGGGGTGCGAGTCATCGGAGTCGATGAACACCGCTGGGCGCCAAGGCGGCGCGGCACCGAGGGGTTCGTCACGCTGATCATCGACCTCACCCCGGTCCACGACAAGACGGGCCCGGCGCGGCTGCTGGACCTGGTCGCGGGCCGCTCTGCGGCAGCATTGGCCAACTGGCTCAATGAGCAGCCCCCCGCGTTTCGCGAGCAGGTCGAGGTCATCGCCATGGACGGTTTCGGCGGCTACAAGACCGCCGCCACCGCACAACTGCCCGACGCCACCGCGGTCATGGATCCCTTCCACGTCGTCGCCCTGGCCGGCCTGAAGTTGGACCTGTGCCGCCAACGCATCCAACAGCTGACCCAAGGCCACCGGGGCCGCGCCGGTGATCCCCTCTACGGTGTGCGCCGCACCCTACGCACCCGGTACCCCTTGCTCACTACCCGGCAACGCGCCCGACTGGAAGCGGTGTTCGCCACCGACGACCACCTCGGGGTCATGGTGACCTGGAGCGTCTACCAGCGCATCATCGCTGCCTACGGCCACCCCGACCGGCGTCGCGGCAAAACCATGATGACCACGATCATCGACTCGCTACGCCGCGGCGTCCCCGCGGTCCTGACCGAACTGGCCCAACTCGGCCGCACCCTGCACCGCCGCCGCCACGACATCCTGGCCTTCTT
Organism: Mycolicibacterium sp. ND9-15; assembly: GCF_035918395.1. NCBI lineage: Bacteria > Bacillati > Actinomycetota > Actinomycetes > Mycobacteriales > Mycobacteriaceae > Mycobacterium > Mycobacterium jinjuense. Next base: position 734,755 of record NZ_CP142362.1, on the reverse strand, counting down.
CGACCACCACGCGTCCAACGGCCCCACCGAAGCCATCAACGGCCGCCTGGAAGCACTGCGCCGCAACGCACTGGGATTCCGAAACCTCACCCACTACCGCTGGCGCTCACTACTGCACAGCGGCGCCTTGCACCCACTCGTCAATGCACTCTGAATTACGAAGAGCCCGGTTAGCGGCTACGGCTGCGCTACGGTCGTAGCACGTCTGAGGTGGCCTCTCGGGGGAACTGCCCAACGACACCGCCGGGCTGCTTCGGCGTGTGCAAGCCGGCGAAGACATCACGATCACTGTCAACGGTAAGCCTGCAGCAGTGCTGACCTCGAAACGTCCGTCACGACGTCGTTGGCTCAGTCGCCACGAGCTGTTGCTCCGTCTGCGTGACGCGCAGGCAGACCCCGGACTTCGTCGCTACCTTGATGAGTTCGCCGGAGAAAACCACCGACGAACTCGGTCCACTCCGATGACCGCTGCCGGCGTGTTGGACAGGTCGGTGTTCATCGCCCACGAAACGGGCCGTCGAATCCAGGAATCACTCATCCCCCGATGAGGTGGCGACCACGGTGATCACACTCGCCGAACTCAACGCGGGTGTCCTCGCGGCCGTCGATGCCGACGTTCGGGCGCAGCGACTCGTCACGCTCGACGCGGTCGCAGACATGATGACTCTTCCCGTCGACGAGCCCGCGGCACGCATGTGGGCTCGGCTGCGTGTCCATCTCGCCGAAGCGGGCAAGCGCGCACGGATCAATGATCTGTGGATCGCCGCCATAGCGGCATCGCACGGACTACCGGTTGTCACCCGAGATGGAGACTTTGACGCACTGGATGGGGTGGCCGAAGTGGCCATCATCCGTGTTTGATCTGACCGCATGTCGCGAAAGGTGTCTGACCGTCACGCCACTCCTCATGGGCGAGCGGCGAGGTGTTGAGTTCATCGCGGCGTGCGCGCCAGTCCGGCAGGAGACCGTCCATGAGCTTGACGAAGCGCTCGGTGTGGTTGCGCTCGAGATAATGGACCATCTCATGCACCACGACGTATTCGAGACAGTGGGGGTGTTTCTTGGCCAGTTCGACGTTGAACCACAGTTGCAGGTTTTCGCGGTTGCATGAGCCCCACTTGGTCTTCATGCGGCGAACGCTCCAGCGCGGCACGGTCACGCCGATGATTGGTTCCCATTCGGCGATTAACGGCGGAATCGCAACCCGAAGCTGGTGCCGATACCACCGATCGAGCAGAGCGCGCCGTCGCTCGGCATCGGTACCGTCGGGAGTGAACAGGGTCAGGCGGTCGGCTTCCGTCTCGACATGGGCCTGGCCGGGCCGCTCGACCACTTTGAGCCGGTGCCGCACCCCCCAGACGTAGTGCGACTCCCCGGTCACCATCTCTCGCTTGGACTGGCGCTCGGCGTCCCGAAGTCGTTTGCGCTGCTTCTTGATCCAGGGGAGGCGTTCTACCACTGCAAGGCGCACCCGGTCGTCATCGAGCCGTTGGGGGGCCGATACCCGGACCCGGCCGAGGGGAGGGTACACGCCGATGTGGAGGTGTTTGATGTCCTTGTACACCACGTCGATATCGATTCCCGCGACGGTGAGGTAGGCGCTACTGGTACTCATTTTGGGCCTTGACGAGATCGAAGAGGTCCTCGAGTTTTTCGGCGTCGAACTTCGCCGGTAGGACTTTCTTGATTGCCCGCAGCACCACCTTTTCTTTCAGCGTATGACCCACCCAGTCGTGCGGCTTGCTGGTGAGGATCGCCGTGTCGACCTGCATCGGGATCGCCAGGTCGGGCCACCCGAAGTCGATCAGGGCACGTCGGGCAGGGTTGTCGGCCCACTCCGGGTAAACGGTGTCCGATGCGCCCGTGCCGAGTTGGGCTGCCTGCTCGAGCAGTTGGTCGAGATATTGCTTGTACTCCAATGCGCCTTTGCGGCGTTCTTCGAGGAGCGCGTCGAGCAGCTCGGACATCTTGTCGTAGTACTGCGGGTTCGTCGCGCGCTCGTCGACGATCAGCTTGCGCATGTTGTTGACGATCGTCTCGGCGACGGCCTCGGAGTCGTTCTTGATGCCCTCGGGCAGCTTGTCGACGGCGCCTTTCCCGAGCTTCACGATGAGCTCGACGAGCCCGTCGTTCTCGAAGTTCGACACCACTTCCGAGGGTTTGGCGCTGATGTAGGTGTCGAGGAGGTGTCGCATACCGGCTTCGTACTGTTTGAAGTCGACGTCCTCACCCGCGCCGAGTTTGACTTCCTGACGCACGCTTGCGTAGTGGCGTACCTCGCTCTTGATGGCCGCGGCTTCGGCCGCGCTGTACCTGGCGGCGGCCATGTCGTTGGCGACGTTGGTGTAGGCGCGGGTCAGAGCCGCGATGGCCTTGTAGAGCTTGACGCGTTTGGGCTCGTTGACTTTGATCTGCTCGGCGTCGCCGGGTTCGCTCCCGCAGAAGTATTGCTGGTATTGCAGCGTGCCCTTCGGCGGGGCCACCGGCTCGCACATTGCCCGGATCTGCTCCAGCGCGTCGTCGAGGTCCTCCCGCGCGCCGGCCAGGCGGTCGGACAACAGACCGTCGATGTCTTGCTTGTCGTAGCCGTCGAGCGCCCCGCCGGTGTAGTCGGTGATCGCCGATTGCAGCGAATTGAACAGGTCTCGATAGTCGACGATGTAGCCGTAGTCCTTGTCGTCGCCGTCGAGGCGGTTGACCCGGCAGATGGCCTGGAACAGGCCGTGGTCGGCCATCTTCTTGTCGATGTAGAGGTAGGTGGCGCTGGGCGCGTCGAACCCGGTCAGGAGCTTGTCGACGACGATCAGCAGTCGCATCTGGCCGGGTTCGTTGACGAACTTGTGCTTGACGTCCTTCTCGAACTGCTCGACCTTGCCCATCGCGGCGTCTTCGGACTCGCCGAAGTGACCGGCCAGCATGCGGCGGTAGATCTCGTACTGGCGCAGCCTTTCGGTTGCGCCGTGGCCGGACTCTTCGGTGGCGATGTCTCCCGGATTCGGCCGGTAGCTGGTGACGATCGCGCACTTGCCCTTCAATCCGGCCTGGCAGAACAACTCATAGAACTTGCACGCCTGGTAAATGCTCGAGCCGACGAGCATGGCGTTGCCACGCCCGCTCACCAACCGGGGCTTGGTGTTCATGTCCATGAGAATGTCGTCGACGATCTGCCGGGCACGCGGCTCTGCACTGGCGATCTTCCGCACGGTGCCCCAACGCTTCTTGAGCTCGGCCTTGGACAGGTCGGTCATGCCCTTGGTCTGGGCGTCGAACCACTGATCGACTTTGGCCGGTGAGGTCAGCTCTTGGTCGATGTTGCGGGCCTCGTAGCGCAGGTCGACGACGACACCGTCCTGCACTGCCTCGTCGAACTTGTAAGTGTGGATGAAGCTGCCGAACGTCTCGATGCTGGTGGCCTTGTCGGCCTTGAGCAGCGGGGTGCCGGTGAAGCCGATGAACATCGCCCCCGGCAGCAGCTTCTTCATCGCCTCCTGCAGCTTGCCGGACTGGGTGCGGTGCGCCTCGTCGATGAACACGAAGAGGTTGCCCTTGGCCTTGAAGTTCTTCGGGATTTTCGAGTTGAGTTCCTCGATGAAGTCGGCTTCGTCGGCATCGCGGGCGGCCTCGTCGTCGGACCCCCGGAACTTGTAAATCAGCGAGCAGATCAGCCACGGCGCGCTCTGGTTGAGCGTGGCGAGCAGGTCGGCGCCCGAGGAGGTGCGGTAGATGTCTTCGTCGACGCCGCCGAAGACCTTTTCGATTTGCTCGTCGAGCTCGGTGCGGTCGGTGATCAGCAGCACCCGGGCGTCGTGCTGGTGTTCGCGGATCCACTTGGCCAGCCACACCATCGTCAGCGACTTGCCCGAGCCTTGGGTGTGCCAGATGATGCCGCCCTCCCGTTTGGCGATGCGCTGCTGGGCGGCCTTGACGCCGAAGTACTGGTTGTGCCGCGCGGTCTTCTTGACCCCGGAGTCGAAGACCATGAAGTCGTGCACGAATTCGAGCAGCCGCTGTTTCGAGCACTGCTGGGTCAGCGCACGGTCGAGCGGCGCCTCGATGTCCGACGGTTCCCTCCAATTCAGCCAATACTTCTCGGGTGTGTCGATCACCGCGTAGCGCAAGCCCTCGACGTCGTTGCCGGCGAACACCAGTTGCACCGTCGTGAAAAACGGGCGGATGAAGTGCGCCTGTTGGTTGCCGATGGTCTGGCGGATGCCCTCGGACACCGCGACTTTGGAGCGCTTGAGTTCGATGGTGGCGAGCGCGATGCCGTTGACATAGAGGACGAGGTCGGGCCGCTTGTCGTGGTTGCCGGTGACGGTGACCTCTTCGGCCAGTGCGAAGTGGTTGGCTTCGGGGTGTTTCCAGTCGATCAACCAGACGGTCTCGTAATGCTCGCCGTGACCGGCCTTGACCTTGACTCCGTATCGCAGCAGCCCGTAGACGTCGCGGTTGGCCTCGTAGAGGGCGCGGTCACCGCCAAGCGACGCCTCGCTCTTGAGCCGGTCGATCGTCTTGGTGATCAGCGTGTGGCTGTAGCGGCGGCTACGGAGGTTGTCCTGCAGCAATTCGACCTCAACATTGCTGTTGTCGTCGCGGTGCGCCCAGTTGCCGAGGTAGTCGTGGCCCAAGGAGTCGCGGAACAGCTCGACGACGTGCTTCTGGGTTTTACGCTCGACCTGGCCGACGGTGCTCATGCCGACTGCTCTTCCGATGCGTCGTCCACGCCCTGGTTTTGCCAGGCGCCGTAGGTGAGTCCAGTGCCTTGCACCTTCCATTCGATGCGACCATTCGCGGTCCGGCCGACGACGACCGCTGCAGCTGCACTGGGACTAGCAAACACCGTGTCGTGGGCAAACCGAAGGGAACCATCCTCAGCGGGGCCGATCGCGCCTTCGTGCAGGAGCTTTTCGCGGAGGGCTTCGTAGCCATGGTTGCTAGGGCCAACCCATGCCTGGCGAGCGTGGGAGCCTCCCAGCACAGTGAATTCTCCGTCGACCTCACGAGCGAGCGCCTGAATGTCTCCTTTCTTCAGGCGCAGTTCGAACAATGGAGATTCTTCCGTGGGCACCTTCACTTCAGCATCGGTAGCCGACGCCGTAGCGGCCGACGTAGCCGCTGAGCGAAGGAGATTCACTCCCAGCACCGGAAGGACAATCTTGGCTTGCGAGATGTAGTACTCCATGTCGGATGCATCGGCTTCGGGCAAGGCCGGCGTCGGTGGTGTTGTCCCGTTGAGCAGGTGCGCTCGCTTGGCCAGCTTCGCTAACGCGATGAACCGGCTCTCCAGATACCGGGCATGAGCCTTCGTGAGATTGGCGTCCTTGCTCGTCAGGATGATGGCCCGATTCCAGAAGTCCTTGCCGCCCTGTTCTTCCGGCCGTGAGTGTTGCTGCAAGCGCTTACGGATGTCATCGCCCTCGCCGATGTAGGCGATTTGTCCGCCCAAGGTGTCCGGATCATCCCCCAGCAGAACGTAGACGCCGGTGCGCGACGTTTCCGGACGTTTCATGAGGGCGGCGAGATCCGACCGCGGGGCGGCGACGACATGTCCGGTCCAGTTCATGATCTCGGCCGTCAGCAAGCCGCCCGGCGAGCCATCGGCGAGGAACAGTCGCACCGACTTGCCGAAATTCATAACGCGACCTCGTTGACGGGTAGGCGGATGCGCCCGATGAGGAGTTCTTGCATCATTCCTTGCTTGATGGCGCGGGCTTTATGGAGCCGCTGACCGAGAGCGTCAAGCTCACGGTCGCAATCTCGCAGAACTGTGGCGATCGCCTCCTGCTCGTCGATTCCAGGAATTCGTAGAGTGATGCTAGAGATGTGCGAGCGGTTAGTTGCCAAAACTTTGGTGCCAGCCGCCAGACGGAGTAACGCGTCCCGGAAGTCCGGTATGAATTGCAGGTACGCCTTGAACCCGTCGGCGAGAACAGTTTTGTCAAATCGGGCGGCGATGGTGTGGAGTCCGGCGACCACTCCCTCTCGCGGGGTAGCAGTGATCTCAACTGATTTGCCTACGCCGACCAGATCTTCTGAGGCATCCACAAAAACCAAGTCGCCAACTTTCAGACGGTCCGCATCGCGGGCCAGCGACACAGGGGCACGCGGCATCTGCTCTTGTGAGGTATCAACCAAGACGCCGGCACGAGTATGGATGTCCCCGTAGTGCAAATATCGAAGCGGTGAATCAGCATCTAGCTGCGCCCGTGATAGTGGAACTACCTTGAGGTATGAAACGTGATCGCCGAGACGAACCTGCTGCCACCTTGCGCTGAACCCAGGCAACCTAGCCTTACCCGTGAGGAGCTGTTGCATCATGCCCTGTTTGATCGCCTGCTTCTTTTCGATTAGATGCTCCAGCGTCTTGAGTTGGCTCGCGGCGTCATCGAGTACCTCGGCGATGGCGCGCTGCTCTTTAAGGCTGGGTATCCTCAGAACGACAGATTTCAGATCGCGTTGCCCGATGTTCGCTCGAATGCCACCCTGGCCGCGTGAAATGATTTGGTCACGTACATAAGCTGCTCGAAGCGCGTATTTGGAGTAGTTGACGGCCATGGCATCTGTTACTGGACGACCTCGGAATACGAATCCACCGAAAACAATAGGCTCATCCGCGAGGTACACGGATGAAATCCCAACTTCGTCTTGGGTTTCGGACGTCCGGTTGAACAAGATATCTCCACGCCGGACCTCATAGCGTTGCAGAATCTTTCGCGGAAGCTCAATCCGGCCGGGAATGTCTTGTGCACGGAGAGATTCGTAGGTGATGACCTCAAGAACGTTGGCGAAGGGAACACCTGAACCGTACACGGATTTATCAGCGTTGATGCCGTTGCTGAAGGTTAGGAGGTCGCCGAGGCTGATGTCTTGCCAGTCATCGGGTGTAGGGAATGTCGATTCCGTCACGGTTCGATACCCATCGAAGCCAAGTGCGCGGCCACTTTAGTTCCGATCTGTTGCAGTTCGATATCGAGCGCGGCAACTGTGTCGGCATATCGGTGGCCCAATTCTTGGATGCGGTTCACAAGCGCAAGCGTCAACGAATCGACCTCACCGGCCACGCGGCTCGCCACGGCGCCGCACCACTTGTCCTCCAGGACCAATTGCGTGACATCACCAACCTTCAGCTTCCCGTACTGCTTCAGCGTCGCCTCACCGAGCGCCGCCTGCGCCTCCTTGGCCTTCTTCTTGGCGGCGGTTTCGGCATCGTAGAGCTGGATCAGGTGCTCCAGTGCTTTGATTTCGCCGCGATCAGCCTTCTCGCGCCTCGCTTCTCGAAGACGCGCTGCAGTAAGCGCTTTGGTGATCTTTCCGTCCTCGTCCATCGCCGCGGCCAGGGCGCCGTCTTCAACTGCGTGTTCCTCGACGTACTCCTCGATAGCACGGGTGGCTTCCTCGACCGCGGCGGTCAGCTCGTCGACCTCGGCCTGCTCGTCGGCGAAGTACCGCGCCACGACTAATGCCGGCGGGATGAGATCCATCTTGTACTTCACCGCGCTGCGGCCGGACCCGACAACGAGATCCGGTGTTTCGCTGAGCTTGCGGTCTTTGTCCTCGATCGTCTTGCGCGGCTTGGCCGCATTCAGCCAGCCCTCGCTCATGATGAGAAACACGTCGTCGTGCATGGCGGTGTGCCAGTAGCTCATCAGCTGCTCGTATACGTCGTACTCGTCGAGCAGTGGCATCGCCTTGAAGCGCTCGAGCAGGTCGTCGCTGATGGTCGCGATGAGGTCGTTGGGCACCGTGTGTGCGTCGACGGCCTCCAGCGCCGGCCGATGTTTGGCGAACCAGTTCGCGACCTTGCGGGCCGCCTTCTTCGCAAACTTCTTGAAGTCCTCGGAGTCCAGGATGGTCTGCTGCACCTCGCCGACGTCCATGCGCAGGGCGCTGTAGCCGGCGCGCTTTCGCTTGAACAACGCGGAGCGCAAGTCGGGGAACGCATCCCAGTAGCCAGCCAGCGCATCGAGGTCGCGGTTCGGGATGCCGCCGTGCATATGGGCGTGCAGGTCCTGAATGTCTTCCGGTTCCGACGAGTCGATGTAGCGCGGGATGTTGAGGTTGTAGTCGTTCTTCGGGTCGGCGATCTCGGCCAGCGCCACCATGCGTGAGTAGCGCTCGACTTCCAGCTGGCGCGTGAAGACGTCGACGATCTGGTGGATGTCCCGGCTGCGCAACCGGTTCTTGGCCCCGTCCTTCATGAAGCCCTTGGCGGCGTCGATCATGAAGACGCCGGTGCGCCCGGCGGCGTTCTGTTTGTCCAGGATCACGATGCAGGCCGGGATGCCGGTGCCGTAGAACAGGTTCGGCGGCAGGCCGATCACACCCTTGATGTAGCCACGCTTGAGCAGCTCCCTGCGGATGGCGGCCTCGGCGTGGCCGCGGAACAGCACACCGTGGGGCAGGATGATCGCCGCCTTGCCCGTGCTCTTCAGCGACTTGACCACATGCAACAGAAACGCGTAGTCGCCGTTCTTCTCCGGCGGGCTGGCGAACCCGTCGAACCGGCCGTACTCGTTTTCCAGCCCGTTGGTCCACGACTTGACCGAGAAGGGCGGATTCATCACCGCGAAGTCGAACGCCTCGAGCTGACCGCGCTCGGTGAACTGCGGGCTGGTCAGCGAGTCGCCCTTGCGGATCTCGGCGATCTCGTTGCCGTGCAGGATCATGTTCATCCGGCACAGCGCCCAGGTGGCGTTGTCCTTTTCCTGGCCGTAGATCGACATGCCCCGCGGCGCCTCGGCGGCGGCCTTGAGCAGCAGTGAACCCGAACCGCACGCCGGGTCGTAGACCGTGGCGCTGCGCGGGGTCTGCGGGCCGATGCCGACCACCTTCGCCATCACCCGCGACACCTCGGCCGGGGTGTAGAACTGCCCCTTGCTCTTGCCGGACTCGGTGGCGAAGTGGCGCATGAGGTACTCGTAAGCGTCGCCGAGCAGGTCGTCGCCCTCGGCGCGGGAGCGCCGGAAGTCCAGGTCGGCGAAGATGGTGACCAGCTTGGAGAGCCGGTCCTGCATCTCCTTGCCCCGGCCCAGCTTCTCCTCGTCGTTGAAGTCTGCCAGGTCGATGACCTTCTGCAGCCCGTTGCCCTCGGCCAACTTGGCGATGATCTTGTTGATCCGGTCGCCGATCTCCTTGTCGCCCTTCAAGGCGAGCATGTCGTCAAACGACCCGCCCTTGGGCACCTCGATCAGGCTGTCGCGGTCCGCCTTCGCCTTATCCGAAACGTACTTCACGAACAGCAGCGTCAGGATGTAGTCCTTGTACTGGCTCGCATCCATACCGCCGCGCAGCTCGTCACAGCTACGCCACAGCGAGCTGTAGAGGTCGGACTTCTTTAATGCCACCGGTCGCCACCCCCGCTCAGTGTGTTTGCTTTCCGCCGTTGCGGCGAGCTTATCGACGCACGTCGACATGGTCATTGGGTTCGGAGACGGAACGTGAGGTCAACCAGACACCAAAGCCGAGCAGTGGCGCGCATAAGTTTCCGGCTCGCGGGTAAGCCGTTCCTTGGCGCACAGCCCACCCGCGCCGTCACTATCCACCAATTGCGGAGGTAAGTTCCGTGGTCGAAACGTTTGTTCAATCGACGGATGACGTCGTCCGGTTCCTGAAGGATCAGCACAACCTGATCAAGGACCTGTTCGAGGAGGTGCTGCACGCCTCGGAGGACAAGGCCCGCGAAAAGGCGTTCGTAGAACTACGCCAGTTGCTGGCGGTGCACGAGACCGCCGAGGAGATGGTGGTCCATCCGCGGGCGCGCGGTGAGATCGACAACGGCGACGAGATCATCGATGCCCGTCTCGAGGAGGAGAACGAAGCGAAGCACAAGCTCTCTGCGCTGGAGGACATGGACTTCGGCTCGAAGGAGTTCCTAGACGAGCTCACTGCGTTCCGCGACATGGTCGTTGCGCACGCCGAGGCCGAGGAGAGCGAGGAGTTCAACAAGCTGCAGCGCGAACTGGAGGGTGACGACTTGAAGCGGATGGCCGCGGCCGTTCGGGCGGCGCAGGCCATCGCGCCGACGCGCCCGCATCCGGGGGTCGAGTCGGCCAAGTTGAACATCGCCGTCGGGCCGTTCGCCTCGATGATCGACCGGGCCCGCGACGCGATCGAGGCTGCCCTGCGCTGAACCCGGCCGCTCTTTCCCGGCGCGGATTTCGCCTTGCCATAATCGCGGCAGGCAATTCAGTCAAGAGTTGCGGCCTGGGAAGCGGTGAACAGCAAAGTCGAGGCGACACACCGGGCGGGAAGCTGAGTCACACGGGTAACACCAGGCACAATAGTAACTGACCACTACGCCTGGAGGGTGTTGCCGTGTACCGAGTTTTCGAAGCGCTCGACGAACTGAGCGCGATTGTGGAAGAAGCCCGCGGTGTGCCGATGACGGCAGGCTGCGTGGTGCCCCGCGGCGATGTCCTCGAATTGATCGACGACATCAAGGATGCAATTCCCGGTGAGCTCGACGACGCCCAGGATGTCCTCGATGCGCGCGACGGGATGCTGCGCGAGGCCAAGGATCATTCCGACTCGATGGTGTCGACGGCCACCGCCGAAGCGGACTCCGTGCTCAACCATGCCCGTGCGGAGGCCGACCGGCTGCTGGCCGATGCGAAAGCGCAGGCAGACCGCATGGTGGGCGAGGCTCGCCAGCACAGCGAGCGGATGGTTGGCGAGGCCCGGGAGGAGGCCAATCGCATCGCCGCCACCGCCAAACGCGAATACGAGGCCAGCACGGGACGGGCCAAGACGGAAGCCGACCGCCTCATCGAGAGCGGCAACCTCGCCTACGAGAAGGCCGTGCAGGAGGGGATCAAGGAGCAGCAGCGGCTGGTCTCCCAGACCGAGATCGTGCAGACCGCGACCGCCGAGGCGACCCGGCTGATCGACTCGGCGCACGCCGAGGCGGACCGATTGCGCGGCGAGTGCGACATCTACGTCGACAGCAAGCTCGCGGAGTTCGAGGACTTCCTCAACGGAACGCTGCGCTCGGTCGGGCGTGGTCGGCACCAGCTGCGCACCGCCGCGGGCACGCACGACTACGCGGCGCGCTGAGCGCCGAGGGGCGCCAAAAACCCTCGCCGTAAAATCGATCCTTATGGCGACGCATGCCAGAGCGGCGGCGCATCGCGCGCCACAATCGCCGCTGGTGATCAACATTTCCCGGCTCGGTAGGCGGCCCGGGTCGATGATGACCGTCTCCGAGACGGTGCCCAGCCCGTCGCGGATCGGGCTCGACCTGGTCGCCATCGAGGAAGGCGCCCCACTGGCTCTCGAGCTGCGGGTCGAGTCGGTTTCGGAGGGTGTGCTGGTCAGCGGAACGGTGTCCGCGCCGACGGCGGGCGAGTGTGCCCGCTGCCTGACGCCGGTCACCGGAGACGTCGAGATTGACCTCACCGAGTTGTTCGCCTATCCCGACAGCGCCACAGATGAGACGACGGCCGCCGACGAACTCGGGCGCGTGGTGAACGACACCGTCAACCTGGAGCAGCCGATCATCGACGCCGTCGGATTGGCGCTGCCGTTCGCTCCGCTGTGCGGTCCCGACTGCGCGGGTCTGTGCCCGGACTGCGGCGTGGCGTTGGCCACTGCCGAGCCCGGCCACCACCACGAGCGGCTCGATCCGCGCTGGGCCAAGTTGGCCGGCATGCTCGACACTGTCGGCGGAGCCGACGATCCCACTGAGGAGACGCGTGACTGACCGCGCCGCGTTGTTGGCGGCGCTAGGCGTCGACCTGCCCGACGAACTTCTCACCATCGCGCTCACCCATCGCAGTTACTCCTATGAGAACGGTGGCCTGCCGACCAACGAGCGATTGGAGTTCCTCGGCGACGCGGTGCTCGGGCTGACCATCACCGAGGAGCTCTATCATCGGCACCCTGACCGGTCCGAGGGCGATCTGGCCAAGCTGCGCGCCAGCGTCGTCAACACCCAGGCGCTCGCCGACGTAGGTCGTCACCTGTCCGACGCCGGCCTCGGCGCGTATCTGTTGCTCGGCAAGGGGGAGGAGAACTCCGGCGGCGCCGACAAGGCCAGCATTCTCGCCGACGGCGTCGAATCCCTCTTGGGCGCAATCTATTTGGAGCACGGCATCACGGTCGCCCGGGAGGCCATCCTGCGGCTGTTCGGCCAGCTTCTCGATACTGCGCCCACCCTCGGCGCCGGGCTGGACTGGAAGAGCAGCCTGCAGGAGCTGACCGCCTCGCTGGGATTGGGGGCACCGTCGTACGCCGTCACCTCGACCGGTCCCGACCACGACAAGGTGTTCACCGCGACGGTCGTCGTCACCGACACCGAATACGGCAGGGGCGTCGGGCGCACGAAGAAGGAAGCCGAGCTCAAGGCGGCCGCGGCGGCGTGGAACACGCTGACCGCAGCCGAGGTAGATGCCTGAGCTTCCCGAGGTCGAAGTCGTACGGCGTGGTTTGGACGCGCACGTCGTCGACAAGACGATCACCGCCGTCCGGGTGCACCATCCCCGCGCGGTGCGCCGGCACGAGGCGGGCCCGGCCGATCTCACCGCGCGGTTGCTCGACACCAAGATCACCGGCACCGGGCGCCGGGGTAAGTATCTGTGGCTGACGCTGGACGACGGCTCCGCGCTGGTCGTGCACCTCGGTATGAGCGGGCAGATGCTGTTGGGCGCGGTGCCCAACGAGAACCATTTGCGCATCGCCGCGTTACTCGACGACGGCACCGCGCTGAGCTTCGTCGACCAACGCACATTCGGCGGTTGGATGCTCACCGAGATGGTCACCGTCGACGGCACCGAGCTTCCGGTGCCCGTCGCACACCTGGCCCGTGACCCGCTGGACCCGAGGTTCGATCGCGATGGCGTCGTTAAGGTGTTGCGGCGCAAGCACTCCGAGATCAAGCGTCAACTGCTCGACCAGACCGTGGTTTCGGGCATCGGCAACATCTACGCCGACGAGGCGCTGTGGCGCGCCCAGATCAACGGCGCCCGGGTGGCTTCGTCGCTGACCCGGTCGAAGCTGGCCGAACTGCTCGACGCGGCAGCCGAGGTGATGGCGGAGGCACTCGGACAGGGCGGCACCTCGTTCGATTCGCTGTATGTCAACGTCAACGGGGAATCGGGCTACTTCGACCGGTCTCTGGACGCCTACGGTCGCGAGGGCGAGCCGTGCCGGCGCTGCGGTGCGGTGATGCGGCGGGAGAAGTTCATGAACCGGTCGTCGTTCTACTGTCCGAAATGCCAACCCCGCCCGCGCGTCCGGCGCTGATATTTGCGCGAGCGTGCGAGTCTGTCGACGACACGCCGCGTATTTACAGCAGTTTCCGCACGCTGGCGCGCGGCGAGCGTGCGCGAAATGCGCCTCGATCGCGGCGTGTTGTGAACAAACACGCACCCTCGCGGAAAGGAAAGCATGACCGAACTGTGGGTTGAGCGCACCGGCGAGCGCCGCTACATCGGGCGAAGCTCGCGTGGCGCGGAGGTGCTCGTCGGCAGCGAGGACGTCGATGGCGTCTTCACGCCGGGCGAGTTGATGAAGATCGCACTGGCGGCTTGCAGCGGAATGGCCAGTGATGCGCCGCTACGACGCAGGCTCGGCGACGACTACCGCACGACGATCCGCGTCTCCGGTCCAGCCGATCGCGAACAGGAACGGTACCCGCTGCTCGAGGAGCACATGGAACTCGACTTGTCGGGACTGTCGGAGGACGAACTCTCGCGGGTACTCACGGTGGTCAAGCGTGCGATCGACCAGGTTTGCACGGTCGGCCGCACCCTCAAGGCCGGGACCAAAGTGACATTTGAGGTTTATGATGCAGGAGTTAGCTGAGGTGCGCCTGACGGCTTGGGTGCACGGACACGCGCAGGGCGTCGGGTTCCGGTGGTGGACCCGCGCCCGCGCCCTCGAACTGGGCCTGACCGGCTTCGCGACCAATAAGCCGGACGGCCGCGTCCAGGTGGTCGCCCAGGGGCCGAAGCAGGCCTGCCAGCGCCTACTTGACCTGCTGCAAAGCGGCGACACGCCGGGCCGGGTCGACGATGTCGTAGCCGACTTCACAGAACCTCGCGACTCGCTTCAAGGGTTCACCGAGCGATAGCCGTCTCGGCGGTAGTGTGGCACGTCGTGCACCTCAAGAGTCTGACCCTGAAGGGCTTCAAGTCGTTTGCTTCGCCGACGACTCTGCGCTTCGAGCCAGGCATCACATGCGTGGTCGGCCCGAATGGTTCGGGCAAGTCGAACGTGGTCGACGCGCTCACCTGGGTGATGGGCGAGCAGGGCGCCAAGACGCTGCGCGGCGGCAAGATGGAGGACGTCATCTTCGCCGGCACGTCATCACGGCCGCCTCTGGGCCGTGCGGAGGTGACGGTCACGATCGACAACTCCGACAACTCGCTGCCGATCGAGTACTCCGAAGTGTCGATCACGCGGCGGATGTTCCGCGACGGCGGCAGCGAGTACGAGATCAACGGCAGCAGCTGCCGGTTGATGGATGTCCAAGAACTGCTCAGCGACTCCGGCATCGGCCGCGAGATGCACGTGATCGTCGGGCAGGGCAAGCTCTCGGAGATTCTCGAGTCGCGGCCCGAGGACCGGCGCGCATTCATCGAGGAGGCCGCCGGCGTCCTCAAACACCGCAAACGCAAGGAAAAGGCGGTCCGCAAGCTCGATGCGATGTCGGCCAACCTGAACCGGCTGACCGACCTGACCACCGAACTGCGCCGCCAGCTCAAGCCGCTCGGGCGGCAGGCCGAGATGGCGCGCCGCGCCCAGACGATTCAGGCCGACCTGCGCGACGCCCGACTCCGGCTGGCTGCCGACGACCTCGTCACACGCCGTGCCGAGTTCGAGAACACCAACCAGGCCGAGACCACGCTGCGCCGCGAACACGACGAGATCGCCTCCCGGTTGGAGGCCAAGACCGTAAAACTGTCCTCGTATGAATCGGCAGTCGAGAGCCTCAGCGAACGCGCGGATGCCGCGCAGCAGACCTGGTTTGCGCTGTCGGCGCTCGCCGAACGCGTCAGCGCGACGGTGCGCATCGCAAGCGAGCGCGCACAGCACCTCGATGCCGAGCCCGACGCGTCGACCGGCCCTGACCCCGATGCCCTGGAAGCCCAGGCCGACGAGGTCGCCGAGCAGGAGCGCCAACTGCTCAGCGACCTGACCGAATCGCGTGGAAAGCTCGAGGCCGCGCGCGCCGAGCTCACCGAACGCGAGCGGATCGCCGCCGAAGCCGAACGCGCCCACCTCGCCGCCGCCCGCGCCGAGGCGGACCGCCGCGAGGGCCTGGCCCGGCTCGCGGGCCAGGTCGACACGATGCGCACACGCGTGGAGTCGATCGACGAGACCGTCGCGCGGCTCACCGGCACCATCGATGAGGCTGCGGCCCGTGCTCAGCAGACCCAGGCCGACTTCGAGACTGTGCAGAGCCGCGTCGGTGAACTCGACGCCGGCGAAGTCGGCCTGGACGAACACCACGATCGGACGGTGGCCGCGCTGCGGTTGGCTGACGAACGTGTCGCCGAACTGCAGGCCGCCGAGCGCGGCGCCGAACGTCAGGTCGCCTCGCTGCACGCCCGCATCGAAGCCCTCTCGGTCGGTCTGGACCGTAAGGACGGCGCTGCGTGGTTGCAGAAGAACCGCGGCGGCACAGGCCTTCTGGGTTCGATCGCCAACCTGTTGAAGGTGCGCGACGGCTACGAGGTGGCCGTCGCGGCGGTGCTCGGCGCGGCTGCCGACGCGGTCGCCGCCGAAAGCCCGAGCGCCGCCCGCGCCGCGGTGACGGCGCTCAAGGAGTCCGATGGCGGCCGGGCGGCTATCGTGCTCAGCGATTGGCCGGATCACGTTGCGGCACAACTTGAGTCGTTGCCTCGCGGCGCAGCGTGGGCGGTGGAGTTGGTCGAAGCACCGCCGCGGCTTCGGGGCGCGATCCGGGCGATGCTGTCGGGCGTCGTGGTGGTGGCGGACCTCGCTGCCGCGCTGGATCTGGTTGCCTCGCAGCCGAAGTTACGCGCGGTCACGACCGATGGCGACCTCGTGGGAGCGGGCTGGGTCAGCGGGGGGTCCGATCGCAAACCCAGCACGCTCGAGATCGCCTCGGAGGTCGAGAAGGCCCGCGCCGAGCTTGCCGAAGCCGAGCGGCAGGTCGGCGAGTTGTCGGCCGCGCTGTCCGGTGCACTGACCGAACAGGCGAGCCGTCAGGACGCGGCGGAGCAGGCGCTCGCCGCGCTCAACGAATCCGACGCTGCGATCTCGGCGATCTATGAGCAGTTGGGCCGCCTCGGTCAGGAGGCCCGTGCCGCCGACGACGAATGGCAACGGCTGATTCACCAGCGAAACGAGTTGGAGACCAACCGTTCAGGCACCGTCGAGGAGCTCGCGGGGCTCGAGCAGCGGCTGCACAATGCGCAGCAGGAACCGACATTCGAGGCCGAACCCGTCAACCGGCGGGAGACGACGGCTGCCGCTGAGGCGGCCCGTGCCGTGGAAGTGGAGGCCCGGTTGGCGGTGCGTACCGCTGAAGAGCGTGCGAATGCCGTTCGCGGAAAGGCGGATTCGCTGCGTCGGATGGCGGCCGCCGAGCGTGAGGCCAGGTTGCGTGCGCTGCGCGCCCGCGAGGCGCGACAGCACGCCGCCGCGGTGGCGGCTGCGGTTGCGGAGTCGGGTCGCCTTGTCGCGCAACGGCTGAGCATTGCCGTGGCGGTGGCATCACGCGGTCGCGACGAGGTCGCCGCTGAACGCCAGCATCGCGCCGCCGCGCTGGCCAACACGCGCGAGGAGGTGAACGAGCTCACCGCCAAGGTCAATGGTCTCACCGAAGCGCTGCACAAGGACGAGGTCGCCAAAGCGCAAGCCGCACTGCGAATCGAGCAGCTCGAAGAGCACATCCTCGAGCAGTTCGGCATGGCGAGCGCTGAACTGATCGCCGAGTACGGGCCAGAGGTGCCCTTGCCGCCGACGGAATTGGAAATGGCCGAATTCGAGCAGGCGCGGGAGCGCGGCGAGCAAGTCACCGCGCCCGCCCCGATGCCGTTCGACCGGCCCACTCAGGAACGGCGTGCCAAGAAGGCCGAGCGAGAGCTCAACGAGCTGGGCCGGGTCAATCCGTTGGCGCTCGAGGAGTTCGCCGCACTCGAGGAGCGGTACAACTTCCTGTCCACCCAGCTCGAGGACGTCAAGGGCGCGCGCAAGGACCTGCTCGACGTGATCGACGACGTCGACGCCCGCATCCTGCAGGTGTTCACCGAGGCGTACGCCGATGTGGAACGCGAGTTCACGCAGGTGTTTTCGACGCTTTTCCCGGGCGGCGAGGGCAGGCTGCTGCTGACCGATCCCAACGACATGCTCACCACCGGCATCGAGGTCGAGGCCCGCCCGCCGGGCAAGAAGATCAAGCGGCTGTCGCTGCTTTCCGGCGGGGAGAAGTCGTTGACCGCGGTCGCGATGCTGGTGGCGATCTTCCGCGCCAGGCCGTCGCCGTTCTACGTCATGGACGAGGTCGAGGCGGCGCTGGACGACGTGAACCTGCGTCGGCTGATCAGCCTGTTCGAGCAGCTTCGCGAACGCTCTCAGCTGATCGTCATCACCCATCAGAAGCCGACGATGGAGGTCGCCGACGCCCTGTACGGGGTGACCATGCGCGACGACGGCATCACCGCGGTGATCAGCCAGCGCATGCGGGGGCAGGAACTGGTCGGCGCCGCCAACTAGGCTGAGGTCGCCCGCTGCGCGCTAAGTGGTGGTTTGTCAGCAGGAGATGCGTGCGATCAACCAGTGAAGGCGCGGCCGGCGCCGCCCGGCGGCCCTGACACAATGGCTCGGTGACAGAAACCGCCTGGATGTGGATCGCGATCGCGGTCATTGCCGTTCTGCTCCTGACCGCGCTAGTCGTCGGACTGGTGCGTCACCGGCGCCGTCGAATCAGCTTGTCGAAGACCGACACGGCCACCCCGATCGACCGCTCGGGCGGCTATACCGCCTCGTCGGGCATCACGTTCTCGCAGTCCGCGCCGGCCGAGCCCGTCGAACGGATCGACTCCAGCGGACTGCCCGCGGTCGGTGATGACGCCACTATCCCGCGGGACTCACCGAAGCGCCCGATCGCGGACGTGCAGTTGCCGGAGGCGCCGGTCGAGGAGCCCGCGTCTCCGGCGCCCGAGAAGCCGGCCGCTCCAGTTATCGACGAGCCCGCTTCGGCCGTCGCGGAGCCTGCTCCCGTGTTCGACGAGATCGCGCCCACCGAGGGACGGCTGGAGCGGCTGCGGGGACGGTTGGCCAAGTCGCAGAACACGCTCGGCCGCAGCATGCTGGGTCTGCTCGGCGGCGGCGACCTCGACGAGTCGTCCTGGGAGGAAGTCGAGGACACGCTGCTGATCGCCGACCTCGGTCCCGTGGTGACCGAGTCGGTGGTCAAGTCGCTGCGCTCGCGGATGGCCAGCAGCCGGGTGCGTACCGAGGACGACGCCCGGGCCGTGCTGCGCGAGGTTCTCATCGACGAACTGCGACCCGAGCTGGACCGCTCGATCAGGGCGCTGCCGCACGCCGACAAGCCTTCGGTGCTGTTGGTCGTCGGAGTGAACGGCACCGGTAAGACGACCACCGTGGGCAAGCTGGCTCGCGTGCTCGTCGCCGACGGTCGCCGCGTGGTGCTCGGCGCGGCCGACACCTTCCGCGCCGCCGCGGCCGATCAGCTGCAGTCCTGGGCGTCGCGGGTGGGCGCGCATGTGGTGCGTGGCGCCGAAGGCGCCGATCCCGCCTCGGTGGCGTTCGACGCTGTGGACAAGGGCATCGAGGACGGCGCCGACGTCATCGTCATCGACACCGCCGGGCGGTTGCACACCAAGACCGGGCTGATGGACGAACTGGGCAAGGTCAAGCGGGTCGTCAGCCGCCGGGCCGAGGTCGACGAGGTGCTGTTGGTGCTCGACGCCACGATCGGCCAGAACGGTCTGCCGCAGGCCAGGGTGTTCGCTGAGGTCGTCGATATCACTGGGGTCGTGCTGACGAAGCTCGATGGCACGGCCAAGGGCGGGATCGTCTTCCGGGTACAGCAGGAACTGGGGGTGCCGGTCAAACTCGTCGGGCTCGGCGAAGGCGCCGACGATCTCGCGCCGTTCGAGCCCGCGGCGTTCGTCGACGCGCTGCTCGGGTAGCCGATCTGGCCGACCGGCCGCGCGGAAACACGAGCGTAACGATTCTCGCGTGTGCGTTCACTTGGTGGAAACCGAACAGAATCACCGGTGAAACGCGAGCCAAAGAGTCTCTTCGGGAGGCCGATGCTGTCGGCCCACTTCCCAAGGAGGTTCACACAAGTGGTTTCAGCCCTACCCCTTGCACTGCCCGATGACGCGTTCGCGCCGTTCGGCCCGGACGGGTTGAGCTCAGGCGACACCGCATGGGTGCTCACCGCCGCGGCGCTGGTTCTGTTCATGACGCCCGGCCTGGCGTTCTTCTACGGTGGGCTGTCGCGACAGAAGTCCGTTCTGAACATGATGATGATGTCGTTCGGGACCCTCGGCGTCGTGAGCGTCATCTACGTGCTGTGGGGTTACTCGATGTCGTTTGCATCGGCCCATACCGGCAACAGCGACATCGCCGGCGTCTTCGACAACCCGTTCGCGCTGTTCGGGCTGAGCCCGCTACTGGAGACCATGGAGGTGGACGGGACCACCCTCTACGTTCTCGGCGGATTCGGTTCGGTTCCCGCGATCGTCTGGGCGGGATTCCAGCTGACCTTCGCGGTGATCACGGTGGCGCTGATCAGTGGCGCGGTGGCCGAGCGAATGAAGTTCGGCACTTGGCTGGTTTTCGGTGGCCTCTGGGCGACGCTCGTGTATTTCCCACTTGCCCATATGGTTTGGGGCGGCGGACTGCTGTCCGGTGCTGCGGACGGCATCGCGGCCAGACTGTTCGGCGTCAACGACGAAGGCACCGCGAACGTGTCTCCGATCGACTTCGCGGGCGGCACCGTCGTCCACATCAACGCCGGCATGGCCGCCCTGGTTCTCGCGCTGCTGCTGGGCAAGCGGACCGGCTTCGGCAAGATCGCCTTTCGGCCGCACAACATTCCTTTCGTGATGCTGGGCGCCGCCATCCTGTGGTTCGGCTGGTTCGGCTTCAACGTCGGATCCGAGGGAGCGGCCGACATGCTCGCCGGCCAGGTCTGGGTCAACACCACCGCCGCCACCGCCGCCGCCATGCTCGGCTGGCTGCTGGTGGAGCGCATCCGGGACGGCCATGCGACCAGTGTCGGCGCCGCATCCGGCGTCGTCGCCGGCCTCGTTGCGATAACCCCCGCCTGCGGTTCGCTGTCGCCGATCGGGTCGCTGATCCTGGGCGGCGTCGCCGGTGCGCTGTCCGCCCTCGCCGTTGGCCTCAAGTACAAGCTCGGCTACGACGATTCGCTCGACGTGGTCGGCGTGCACCTGGTGGCGGGCCTGTGGGGCACGGTCGGCATCGGCCTGCTGGCCACCGAAACCGGGCTGTTCTACGGCGGTGGTTTCGAGCAACTCGTCGTGCAGGTCGTGATCGCCTCGGTGGCCGTTATCTTCACTGGCATCATGACGACGATCATTGCCTTTATCGTGAAGCCGTTGGGCTGGCGCGTTACCGCGGAAGACGAGGACACCGGCATCGATGAAACCGAACATGCTGAAACCGCTTACGAGCTCGTCTGATCGGCAACAATTTCCTCGGAAGGGATCGACTACATGAAGCTGATTACTGCGATCGTCAAGCCGTTCACGCTCGAAGATGTCAAGACCGGGCTCGAGCAGACCGGCATCCTCGGCATGACCGTCAGCGAGGTTCAGGGCTACGGCCGCCAGAAGGGTCACACCGAGGTTTACCGGGGTGCCGAGTACTCCGTGGATTTCGTGCCGAAGGTGCGAGTCGAGGTCGTCGTGGAGGACTCCGCCGTCGACAAGGTGGTCGATGTCATCGTTCAGGCCGCACGGACCGGCAAGATCGGTGACGGCAAGGTGTGGGTGAGCCCCGTCGACACCGTTGTCCGCGTGCGCACTGGTGAGCGGGGCGCCGACGCCCTTTGAGCCGCTTGAAGACCTGAGAGTTTGTCTCCGTCCGATCACAAGCGTGAACAGTTCTCGACAGGCCGGGGAGAACGAGATGACAGAGCAAGAACGAAGGATCGCCGACGAGCGCTTGCGCGTGGGGGTACCGCCCGCCCGAAGGGCAGGGGGAGAGCAGACGGCCGCCGACGCTCGATGGGTGGGCCCGGCGGCGGGCTCGTCTCGGCCGGCGACCGACCTCGCCGCCGCGAGTGAGCAGTTGTTGGGGGGCGGTGCGCGCCAACTGGATTCGGCCGCATTGCGGCACGCGCTGCAGGATCTGCACGAGTTCTGGATCAACACAAAGGCTACCGAGATCGGCATCACGCCTACCAGTGGATTCGCGATCATCGCGACGGGTGGCCTGGGTCGTGGCGAGTTCGTACCGTATTCCGACCTCGACCTGATGTTGTTGCACGACAACATGGCGTCAGACGTCGTCGGGCAGGTGGCGGAGCTGTTGTGGTACCCGTTGTGGGACGCCAACATTCGCATCGACCACAGCGTGCGGACGGTGCCCGAGGCGCTGAAGGTGGCTGGTCAGGACATCTCGGCGGGACTGGCGATGCTGGAGGCGCGCCACATTGCCGGTGATGCAAATCTGTCGACGCTGCTGATCGGAGGGGCCCGCCGGCAGTGGCGCACCGGAATCGCCTCGCGCTTCGACGAACTCGTCGAACACACCCGGGCGCGCTGGCAGCGTAGCGGCGAGATCGCCCACCGCGCCGAGCCGGACCTCAAATGCGGCCGCGGTGGTCTGCGCGACGTGCAACTGCTCAATGCGCTGGCGATCGCACAGCTGGCCGACGTCTACCCCAACCGGACCTTGGCATCGCCGCTGGGATCGCTGGGCGAGGCTCATCTGGCGTTGCTCAACGTGCGGACCGAGCTACACAGGGTCGCCAGGCGTGGGCGCGACCTGCTGCTGGCCCAGCATGCCGACGAGATCGGCGCGGCACTGCACATCGGGGACCGATTCGATCTGGCCCGCACGCTGTCCGACGCCGCGCGCACCATCAGCTTCTACGTCGACGCCGGTGTGCGCACCGCGGCCAACGCGCTTCCCCGGCGCGGATTCGCGGCGCTGCGCCGCCCCGCTCGTCGCCCCCTCGACGAGGGCGTCATCGAGTTCGCCGGCGAGGTGATCCTCGCGCGCGACGCGCGCCCCGAGCGCGATCCGGGTTTGATCCTGCGGGTGGCCGCCGCGTCGGCGACCACCGGACTCCCCATGGCGGCTTCCACGCTGGCCCGGCTCGCCGAAGCCGCCCCCGAGCTGCGTACACCGTGGCCGCGACAGGCACTCAAAGATCTGCTCGTGTTGCTCGGCGCAGGACCCTCGGCGGTCGCCACGATCGAGGCGCTGGACCGCACCGGACTGTGGGGGCGTCTGTTTCCGGAGTGGGGCGCGGTCCGCGACCTCCCTCCTCGCGACGTGGTACACATCTGGACCGTGGACCGGCATCTCGTCGAAACCGTTTCGCGGGCAAGTGCTTTCACCACCCGGGTATCCCGCCCCGATTTGCTCATACTGGGCGCACTGTGCCATGACATCGGCAAGGGACGCGGCGGCGATCACAGCGTCATCGGTTCCGAGCTGGCCACCCAGATCGGTACCCGGCTGGGCCTGTGGCCCTCGGACGTGGAGGTGTTGTCCAAACTCGTGCGCCACCACCTCCTGCTGCCGCATACCGCGACGCGGCGTGACCTGCAGGACCCCAACACGATTGCGACGGTGATCGACGACCTCGACGGCGACCTTGTGCTGTTGGACCTGCTGCATGTGCTGGCCGAAGCCGACTCGCTGGCGACCGGGCCCGGCGTCTGGGGCGACTGGAAGGCGTCGTTGATCGGCGATCTGGTCCACCGGTGCAGCAAGGTGATGGCCGGCGAGCCGCTGCCGCAACCGGATCCCATTGATCCACGCTATCTATCACTGGCCGCCGAGGTGGGTGTGCACTTGGAGCTGGCACCCGCGGACAGCCCGCACATCTACAACGTCACGATCATCGCGCCGGACCGACGCGGGCTGTTGTCGAAGGCGGCCGGGGTGCTTGCCCTGAATTCGTTGCGTGTCCATTCGGCCTCGGTCAACGGTCACGAAGGCTCGGCGATCAACACGTTCGTCGTCTCACCGCATTTCGGGTCGCCACCGGCGGCTGAGCTGCTGCGGCAACAGTTCATCCTCGCCCTGGACGGCGAACTCGACGTGCAGGAGGCACTTGATCGCCGCGAACGCGACGCCGCGCAACACGGCACCGCTCGCGCGGGTGAGGTGGCGGCCGCCGTCCCGATCAATCAGGTCACCGCCCCGCCGCGCGTGCTGTGGTCCGAGGGCGCCCGAGCCGGCGAACTGGTCGTGCAGATCCGCAGTACCGACCGCGCCGGCCTGCTGGCCCGGCTCACCGCCGTCTTCGAGCGCGACGGCGTCGACATCGCCTGGGCGAAGGTGACCACGCTGGGCTCCTCGGTGGTGGACCTGTTCGGCATCACCGCCGGCTCCGCCATGCGCGTAGAGATCGAGCGCGACCTCTACGCGATGCTGCCTACGCCGCCGGCCGCGAAACCGGTGCCCGAGGCGGGCTGATCGGGGCCGTTCCCGCTGCACACGCCCTGCCCGGACCGCCTCCACCCGGCCCCCATTAGGCTGGACGCCGTGTTTGAATCGCTGTCCGACCGGTTGACCGGCGCCCTGCAGGGGCTGCGTGGCAAGGGGCGGCTGACCGACGCCGATATCGACGCGACCACTCGTGAGATCCGGCTGGCGTTGCTGGAAGCCGATGTGTCGTTGCCCGTCGTGCGCGCATTCGTCAACCGCATCAAGGAGCGCGCCCGCGGCGCGGAGGTGTCCGGGGCGCTGAACCCGGCCCAGCAGGTCGTCAAGATCGTCAATGAGGAACTGATCGGCATCCTCGGCGGTGAAACCCGACCGCTGGCGTTCGCCAAGACGCCGCCGACCGTCATCATGCTGGCCGGCCTCCAAGGCTCAGGTAAGACCACACTGGCCGGCAAGCTCGCGAGATGGCTTCGGGGACAAGGGCATACACCACTTCTAGTGGCGTGCGACCTGCAGCGGCCGGGTGCGGTGAATCAGTTGCAGATCGTGGGTCAGCGGGCCGAGGTCGCGGTCTTCGCACCGCACCCCGGTGTGTCGGCCGAAGGGTCGGCGGACGCGGCACCGGGTGATCCCGTCGCGGTCGCCGCGGCCGGTCTGGCCGAGGCCAAGGCCAGGCATTTCGACGTGGTCGTCGTCGACACCGCGGGCCGCCTCGGCATCGACGACGAGCTGATGGATCAGGCCGCGGCGATCAGGCAAGCTGTGAACCCGGACGAAGTGATCTTCGTGCTGGACGCGATGATCGGCCAGGACGCCGTCACCACCGCCGAAGCGTTCCGCGAGGGTGTCGGGTTCACCGGTGTGGTGTTGACCAAGCTGGACGGCGACGCGCGTGGCGGCGCCGCGCTGTCGGTGCGCGAGATCACCGGTGTGCCGATCCTGTTCGCCTCGAGCGGGGAGAAGCTCGAGGACTTCGACGTCTTCCATCCCGACCGGATGGCCAGCCGCATCCTCGGTATGGGTGATGTGCTCTCGCTGATCGAACAGGCCGAGCAGGTCTTCGACGCCGAGAAAGCCGAAGAGGCGGCCGCCAAGATCGGCAGTGGCGAGCTGACGCTAGAGGACTTTCTCGAGCAGATGCTGGCGATCCGCAAGATGGGTCCGATCGGCAACCTGCTGGGTATGTTGCCGGGCGCGGGCCAGATGAAGGATGCGCTGGCCGCCGTCGACGACAAGCAACTCGACCGTCTGCAGGCGATCATCCGCGGCATGACGCCCCAGGAGCGCGCCGATCCGAAGATCATCAACGGTTCACGTCGGCTGCGCATCGCCAACGGGTCGGGCGTGACGGTCGGCGAGGTCAACCAGCTCGTCGAGCGGTTCTTCGAGGCCCGCAAGATGATGTCGAGCATGGCCGGTCAGATGGGAATGCCGTTCGGCCGCAAGCCATCCAACCGCAAGGGCAAGAAAGGGAAGAAGGGGAAGAAGGGTGGTCGGGGACCGACGCCGCCCAAGGTGCGCAATCCGCTCGGCGCCGGAATGGCTGGGATGCCGCCGGGCTTCCCCGATCTGTCCGATATGCCCAAGGGACTCGATGAGCTGCCACCGGGGCTCGCCGACATCGACCTGTCGAAGCTGAAGTTCCCGGGCCAGAAGTAGCCGTGCGCCTACACGTGCGCGGCGTCGGGTTGCCCGACGAGCAACCGGTGGAGTGGTGGATCGTCGATGAGCCCTCGGGCGAAGAGCCCGGCCGCCGTGGCGTACTGAGCGCCGAACCGGTCAGCGGCGCGGTGACCGTGTTTGACGGAGGGTGGATCCTGCCCGGTCTCGTCGACGCGCACTGCCACGTCGGTCTCGGCGACCACGGCCCGCTCGACAACCTCGACGATTGCATCGCGCAGGCCGAGGTCGAACGCGACGCGGGTGCGCTGCTGCTGCGCGACGCCGGTTCTCCGATGGACACCCGCAGCCTCGCCGAACGCGACGATCTTCCCGAGATCATCCGCGCGGGTCGCCATCTGGCGAGGCCGAAGCGGTATCAGCGCGGGTTCGCGATCGAGTTGGAAGACGAGTCCGCGCTGCCCGAGGCCGTGGTCGAGCAGGCCCGGTTCGGCGACGGCTGGGTCAAGCTCGTCGGCGACTGGATCGACCGCGAGGTCGGCGACCTGGCGCCGCTGTGGTCCGACGACGTGCTCAAGGCCGCGATCGACGCCGCCCATGCCAACGGCGCACGCGTGACGGCGCATGTGTTCAGCGAGGATGCGCTGCCGGGACTGATCAAGGCCGGTATCGACTGCATCGAGCATGGAACCGGCCTGACCGACGACACCATCGACTTGATGGTCGAGCACGGCACGGCGCTGGTGCCGACGCTGATCAACGTCGCCAACTTCCCGGGCATCGCCGACGGCGCCGAGAAGTATCCGAAATACGCCCGGCATATGCGGGACCTGTACGAAAAGAGCTTTTCGCGCATCGCCGCGGCCAGGGAGGCCGGCATCCCCATCTACGCGGGCACCGATGCGGGCAGCATGGTGGCGCACGGTCGGATCGCCGACGAGATCGATGCGCTCACCGACATCGGGATGACGCCGACCGAGGCCCTGGGCGCCGCCTGCTGGAGCGCCCGCGAGTGGCTCGGCCGGCCGAATATCGAGCACGGTGCACCCGCGGACCTGGTGTGCTACACCGACGATCCTCGGCGTGGTGCCGCTGTCCTCAACCGCCCGGATCTGGTGATCCTGCGCGGGCGCACCTTCCCCTGAGGCGCGAGCGACCGCAAAATGCCGCGAAGAGGCGGCGTGTCGTGCGCAGACACGGTCGCTCGCGCATTGCCTAAGGCTGGCTGAAGCCCCAGTCGAACAGCTCGATCGCCTGGCCGTAGAGGTCGCCGTTGCCGTACAACTGCGCGACCACCAGCCGACGACCGCCGCGTTGCGCCGCGGCGACGAAGGTGTCGCGTGCCAGATTGGTGTAGCCGGTCTTGCCGACGAGCGTGCCCGGATATCGCTTCAGCAGCTGATTCTGGTTGGTGATGGTCTTCGGACCGTCGTCGGTCGGAATCAACGACGACTGCTGGCGCACGATCGCCGCAAAGGCGGGGTACCGCAGCGCGTGGCGATAGATCACCGCAAGATCTTTGGCGGTGGTGACCGACTCCATGCCGGGCCCGTCCAGCCCGGACGGCGATGACGCGCGCGTGTTGCGCGCACCCAGACCCGAGGCCTTGGCGTTCATCTTCGCGACCGCGACCCGGTAGCCGCCGAGACCGTCGGCGAGGACGTTGGCGGCGTCGTTACCCGATACCAGCATCAGCCCGTCGAGCAGTTGACGGACTGTGTACGCGCGTCCGGATTTCACTCCGGCACAAGAGCATTCGACGTCCGCGGCCGCCGGCCTGGCCGCAATCACCCCGTTGAGTGGAAGCTGGTCGAGCACGACCATGGCGAGCAGCGCCTTGATGGTGCTGGCGGGCGCGTGCGGCTCGAGGGGATTGCGGGAAGCGAGGATTCGGCCGGAGTCGAGGTCAGCGAGAACCCAAGACTGTGCCGGCCCGTCGGGCAGCGCGACGGCCCCCGACGGTTCGCCGCCCGGCTGCGCCGAGGCCGGCGGAGCGACACCGATGGCCGGGGACATCGCGAAAGTCAGCGCGATGGCCAACGCAGCCAGCATGTGACGCATGGCCGCCGAGCGTATCGGCCGCGGCCCCCGGCCCGGTCTCGGATGCGTTGCGATTCAGCAACTCAAGCGGCGGTCACAGCGATCCCACACTGGTGCCGGGACTCAGCGCGAAGCCCCAGTCGAACAGGCTCGCCGCCTGATCCCAGTACGTTTGGCCGGGCTTGTCCATGCCGAACATCAACGCGAGGACAAGGCGACGTCCGTCGCGTTGCGCGGCGCCGACGAAGGTCTTCTTGGCGCGGTCGGTGAACCCCGTTTTCCCGCCGAGTGTGCCCGGATACCGCTTGAGCAGTTCGTCCTGGTTCACCAGCACCTTGTCGCCGGTCTCGGTGGGGAATACCGCGGTCGGCTGGGCGGTGATCGAGGCGAAGACCGGGTTGGCCATCGCGCTGCGGAAGATGAGCGCCAGATCGTGCGGCGACGACCACATCTCGATGCCGGGTCCGTCGAGGCCTGACGGTGAGGCAGCGTTGGTGCCGTACGCGCCGAGCAGGGCCGCCTTGGCGTTCATCTTGGTCACCGCGACGTCGTAGCCGCCGAGCATGGTGGCCAAGGTGTTGGCCGCATCGTTGCCCGACACCAGCAGCAGCGCCTCCAGCAGTTGGCGCGTGGTGTAGACCATGCCGGGCGTGACCCCCGCGCAGTTGCACTCGACCTCGGTGTCGGCCTCGTTCGCGACCACGGTGGCGTCGAGCGGTAGTTCGTCGAGCACGGTCAGGGCCAGCAGCACCTTGATCGTGCTGGCGGGCGCGTACTGGCCGTACTCGTCGCGGGCGGCGAGCACCGCGCCGGTGTCCATGTCGGCCAGAATCCATGCTTGGGCGGGCCCGTCGGGGACCGGAATCGACCCCGACGGTTGGCTCACTCCGACGGGTGCGGCCGCGGCGACAGTGGTTCCCCAGGCCACCAGGCACAGGACACTCGTCAGGCAGATCAACAGCTTGCGCATGGGCAGGCAGCCTAGTCGTGTTCAATCGACGCATGTTGAGCCTGGAGGAGATTTCGGACCGCTTTGAAATACAGCAGCTGTTGATCGACTATTCGACCGCGATCGACCAGAAGCGATTCGACGACCTCGATCAGGTATTCACCGCGGACGCCTACATCGACTACCGCGCGATGGGCGGGATCGACGGCGGCTACCCGCAGATCAAGGCGTGGCTGGCCGAGGTGCTGCCGAACTTTCCGGCCTACGCCCATCTGCTGGGCAACTTCGACGTGAACATCCGCTACCACTCCGACGGCGACACGGCCGCCGCGCGCACCCTCTGTTTCAATCCGATGGTCTTGGGCGGCGACAAGGGACAAGTTCTGTTCTGCGGGCTCTGGTACGACGACGAGTTCGCCCGCACCCCCGACGGCTGGCGGATTACCCGCCGCGTGGAAACCAAGTGCTTCGACAAGGTGGTGTAGTGGTGTGCGGGCTGACCGTCAACGATGCGGCTCCTGACGCCCGCCTCAAGGCGGTGCTCACCGCGCTGGATGCGCTGGATCTACCCGCGCTGAACGTAGCGGTGCGGCCGCTGTCGACGGCTGAGGTCGTCGAGATCCTCGAACGGCTCGGTCACCGGCAGCGCGCCGTCCTGTACCGGGTGCTGCCCAAGGGTCAAGCGCTGGCGGTGTTCGAGAGTCTCGACCCCACCCTGCAGAGCGATCTGCTGGGCGGGTTGCAGGAGAACGACGTGGCCGCGTTGTTCGCCGACCTGGACCCCGACGACCGAGTGGAACTGATCGACGAATTGCCGGCAACGGTCGCGCGGCGGCTTCTGCAGGGTCTACCGCAGCGGGAGCGGGAGATGACCGCCGGCATCCTCGACTATCCGCGGGACTCGATCGGTCGCCGGATGAGTCCGGAATTCGTGTCGCTGCGGCCGCAGATGACCGTCGCCGAGGCGTTGACGCGGGTGACCGACCACCTCGAGGACGCCGAAACCATCTACGCGCTGCCGGTCACCGACGACCAGCGGGTGCTGGTCGGTGTCGTGGGCCTGCGCGGGCTGTTGCGCTCGTCGTCCGACGTCACCATCACCGAGGTGATGCGGCCCGCGCACTCGGTGCGGGCCACCGAGGACGCCGAGATCGCGGCGCGCCGCTGTGCCGACCTCAAACTGCTGGCGCTGCCGGTGGTCGACAACGAGTCCCGGCTCGTGGGCATCCTCACCGTCGACGACGCGCTGCGGATCCTGGAGAGCGAGGAATCCGAGGACCAGGCCCGGCTCAGCGGTTCAGAACCGTTGCGCCGGCCGTATCTGACGGCGCCGGTGTCGAACCTGGTGCGCTCGCGAGTGGTGTGGCTGCTTGTGCTGGCGGTCGGCGCGACGTTGACCGTGCAGGTCTTGGAGATCTTTGAGGCCACACTGTCCGAGGTGGTGACCTTGGCGCTGTTCGTGCCACTGCTGATCGGCACCGGCGGCAACACCGGCAACCAGGCGGCGACCACTGTCACCCGCGCGTTGGCGCTTGGCGACGTCGGGCCGCGGGACGTGTTCAAAGTGCTGTTCCGCGAGTTTCGCGTGGGTTTGTCGCTGGGTCTCCTTCTCGGGTCGCTGGCGTTCGTGGTGACCAGCCTCGTCTACGACATCGACATCGGCATCGTGATCGGGTTGACGTTCGTCGGCGTGTGCGCCATGGCGGCCACCGTCGGCGGGGCGATGCCGCTGGTCGCGCGCGCACTCCGGGCCGACCCGGCGGTGTTCTCCAACCCGTTCATCTCGACCTTCGTCGACGCGACCGGTCTGCTGGTCTACTTCCTGATCGCCAAGGCGGTGCTGGGTCTCTGAAACCGCCGCTTTGGGAGAACCATCCGTGGTCTGGCACAATGGGCGGCTGTCTACCGCGGGACCCGTTCTGAGCGATCCGCCTCCGGCTGCTCGCTGGGCGCTCCTGCGGCGGTCACACACGCAAGGCAAAACCGGACCGAGGCAACCCGCCTCGATCGCTGAATTGCAGCGTGGCAATCACAGGAGAAGTAGCACAACCATGGCTGTAAAGATCAAGCTCGCTCGGCTTGGCAAGATCCGCAATCCCCAGTACCGCATCGCCGTCGCCGACGCGCGCACCCGCCGTCAGGGCCGGGCGATCGAAGTTATCGGGCGGTACCACCCGAAGGAAGATCCCAGCCTCATCGAGATCGACTCGGAACGGGCCCAGTACTGGCTTGGTGTCGGTGCCCAGCCCACCGAACCCGTACTCGCGCTGCTGAAGATCACCGGTGACTGGCAGAAGTTCAAGGGTCTGCCCGGGGCCGAGGGCACGCTGAAGGTCAAGGAGCCCAAGCCCAGCAAGCTGGACCTGTTCAACGCGGCGCTGGCCGAAGCCGAGGGCGGTCCGAGTACCGAGGCCACCCAGCCCAAGAAGAAGAAGGCGCCTGCAGCCAAGAAGGCCGCGCAGGCCGCCGACAAGGCGTCCGACGAGTCGGATCAGAAGGCGGTCGAGGCCACGGCCCAGGCCGACCCCAAGACCGACCCGGCCCCCGTCAAGGACCAGTCCGAACCGCCGGCCGAGGGCGAGGACGCCAGCGTCGCCGGCGCGACGGCCGACGGCTCCTCGGACGAGCCCTCGGCTGAGAGCTGAGCCAGGCCGTGAGTTCTGTCGTCGTCGACGCGGTCGAACACCTGGTGCGCGGGATCGTCGACAACCCCGACGACGTCCGTGTCGACATGGTGACCAACCGGCGCGGACGTACCGTCGAGGTGCACGTGCATCCCGATGACCTGGGCAAGGTGATCGGACGAGGTGGACGCACTGCGACCGCGCTGCGCACGCTCGTCGCCGGTATCGGCGGTCGCGGCATCCGCGTCGACGTGGTGGACACCGACCAGTAACCGGTCACATGGACCTCGTTGTCGGGCGGGTCGTCAAAGCGCACGGCATCACCGGTGAGGTGGTGGTGGACGTCCGCACCGATGACCCCGACGCACGGTTCGCACCCGGCACATCGCTTCGCGGCCGTCCCGCCAAGGGAACCCCGGAGCGCGAGTACGCGATCGAGTCGGTGCGCGAACACGGCGGCCGTCTGCTGGTGCGGCTGAACGGAGTGGCCGACCGCAACGCCGCGGACGCGTTGCGGGGCACGTTGTTCGTCGTCGACTCGCGGGAACTGCCGCCCATCGACGACCCCGATGAGTACTACGACCATCAACTCGAGGGTCTGCAGGTGCGGACCGTCGCCGGCGACGTCATCGGTTCCGTGGCGGAGGTGTTGCACACCGCGGCGGGCGAACTGCTCGCGGTGCGCGGGGCCGAGCGCGAGGTGCTGGTTCCGTTCGTCGGCGCGATCGTGACGTCGGTGTCGCTGACCGATCGGGTCATCGAGATCGACCCGCCCGAGGGCCTGCTGGAACTGTGAGGATGCCAAGCCGTGCTCATTGATGTGGTCACGATCTTCCCGGCCTACCTCGAGCCGCTGCGACAGTCGTTGCCAGGCAAAGCGATTGAGAAGGGCATCGTCGAGCTGGCCGTGCACGATCTGCGGCGCTGGACCCACGATGTGCACCGTTCGGTCGACGACGCACCGTACGGGGGCGGGCCGGGAATGGTGATGAAAGCCCCCGTGTGGGGCGCTGCGCTCGACGAGATCTGCTCGCATGAAACACTTCTCGTGGTACCCACGCCGGCCGGGCGGCTTTTCGGGCAGGCTGACGCGCAAGCGTGGGCGGAGGAAAAGCACCTAGTGTTCGCATGCGGCCGATACGAGGGGATCGATCAACGGGTCGTCGAGGACGCGGCGCGCCGGATGCGCGTTGAAGAAGTGTCCATCGGCGACTACGTACTGCCCGGCGGGGAGTCGGCGGTCCTGGTGATGATCGAAGCGATCGTTCGACTGTTGCCGGGCGTGCTCGGCAATCCCGCGTCGCACCAGGATGATTCGCACTCGCAAGGGGTACTGGAGGCGCCGAGCTATACCCGGCCGCCGAGTTGGCGCGGCCTCGATGTGCCCGACGTCCTGTTGTCGGGCGACCACGCGAAGGTGGCGGCTTGGCGGCGTGAGCAAGGATTGCAGCGCACACGGGAACGCCGACCGGATCTGCTCGACCCGACGGACTAAACGTGCCCGCCTGGGAACATCGTCTTGACGGCCTGGGTGATCGTGTCGCGTGCGGTGGCGTCGTCGGTGGGCTGCATCGAGGCGATCGCCATGACATAGCGATGGTCGTCCCCGATCGCTCCGGTCGACCAATGCACCCAGTTGCCCCCGTCCCAGCAGCAGAACCAGCCCTGCTTGACGGCCACCCGCTCGGCGTAGAGGCCCTCGGGGATGCCGAACCGCTGCGGGTAGACGCCGCCGGGCACCGTGCCGTCGGGCGCCGTCGGCGTCGACGCCGCCAGATTCGACAAGATGACGTTGGCCTCGTCGCGGGGTAACCCGCCGCTGCCGGACAGCAGTTGGGCGTAGTACCGAACGAGGTCACCGGTGGTGCTCAAGGTGTTGAACCAACGGCCGTTATAGGGCGTGCTGGTCGCCCCCAGGCCGTATCGCGCGGTGACCCGCGACACGATCGCGCTGCCGCCGCCGCGATTCCAGAAGACCTCGGCCGCGCTGTCGTCCGAGGACCGCAACATCGCTTCGAACGCCCGGCGATCCGCAGGCGTGAGCTCGGTCCGCCCCTGCGATTCCTGCAGCAGCAGGTCATCGGCGATGAACAGCTTGACCACCGAGGCGATGGGCATCGCCTCGCTGTTGCCGTTCGAGACGAGCTGCCCGGTGTTGCGGTCAAGGACGGTGATCGAGAGGTCGGCCCCGGCCTCGGCGGCCAGGGCGGTCGCCGAGCGTGTGCGATCCTCGAGGCCGCCGAAAGATGCGGGAGGTTCGTCGGGTGGAGCTTCGGGCAGCGGCGCCATGCCGCCCTGCGGCACGACGACGGTCAGGTGCGGGGACGCCGGGCGGGGCGGCGTTCCGTGCACTTTGGCCTCACAGCCGGCGGCCGCCAGAACCGCAACCGTAATGATCGCGAGCGTGCTGACCAGGCTCGACGGCCGCCTTCGCATGACCCTCCTCAGGTACTCCGCGGTGGGATGAGTAAAGCCCGCCGCGTCGCTCAAGCCTTGTTTCAGCGTAATGGCTAAGTACCCGGGGCGCCTGTTTAGTTAACCTTACGAACCGGAGGCGAGGCGGCGCGGTGCGATTTCGCTGGCGGGCTCCGATCTGGCACAATTGAGCAGTTGTCTGTGCAGGACCCGGGAACGGCCAGTTCCGCCCGCTGCGAGATACACCCCGATACGCCCCATCAGATCGGCTCGGCAGTCCCATGTCACGGCGTCAGTCGTGACAGCGGCCCGCAGCCGCCAACCGCAAGGAAGTGTCACCGATGAACACGCTGGACTTCGTCGATCAGACATCGCTGCGCGACGACATCCCGGACTTCGGTCCCGGCGACACCGTGAACGTGCACGTCAAGGTCATCGAGGGCGCGAAGGAGCGCATCCAGGTCTTCAAGGGTGTGGTTCTGCGTCGTCAGGGCGGCGGTGTCCGGGAGACCTTCACCGTGCGCAAGGAGAGCTACGGCGTGGGCGTCGAGCGGACCTTCCCGGTGCATTCGCCCAACATCGACCACATCGACGTCGTGACCCGCGGCGACGTCCGCCGCGCGAAGCTCTACTACCTGCGCGAGTTGCGTGGCAAGAAGGCGAAGATCAAGGAAAAGCGCTGACTTCCCGGCCGGCTGCCGGCGCGGGAGCCTGATCGTTGGAGCGCGAGCAGCGCGGGGCCGAGGACCGCGCTGGCTACCCTGATGCGGTGGCCGGTCACCCAGAATCAGACGAGTCGACAGCCGAGCGCCCATCCGAGGCCACGGCGCCGGACAGCGATGCGGTCCAGCCCAAGAAAAAAGGCGGTGCCCTGCGGGAATTCGCGATCCTCATCTCGATCGCACTGGTCCTGTACTACGTCGTGCTGACGTTCGTCGCGCGGCCCTACCTGATCCCGTCGGAGTCGATGGAACCCACGCTGCACGGCTGTCCCGGCTGCACCGGTGACCGCATCATGGTGGACAAGCTGACCTACCGGTTCGCGTCTCCGGAGCCCGGCGACGTGGTCGTGTTCAAGGGGCCGCCGAACTGGAACATCAACTACCGGTCGATCCGCTCGGACAACACCGCCGTGCGATGGGTGCAGAACGCACTGTCGGTCATCGGTTTCGTTCCGCCCGACGAGAACGACCTCGTCAAGCGGATCATCGCGGTGGGCGGGCAGACCGTCGAGTGTCGAGCCGCGACGGGGCTGACCGTCGACGGTAAACGGCTCGACGAGCCATACCTGGACCCCGACACGATGCGTGCCGACCCAGCGGTCTACCCATGCCTGGGCAATGAGTTCGGGCCCGTGAAGGTACCGCGGGACCGGTTGTGGGTGATGGGCGACAACCGCACCCACTCGGCCGATTCCCGCGCGCACTGCACCAGCACCCCCGCCGATGCCCAGAAGGGTCTGCTGTGCACGGGCGACCCCACGGCGGGCACAGTGCCGGTGGACAATGTCATCGGAAAGGCACGGTTCATCGCCTGGCCCCCGTCGCGTTGGGGCGGGGTGGGCAGCGTGAACCCCCAGACGTAACCGCCACGACGCAGTAGGAGATCCGTCCTTGCCGGCGACATGGCCGCCACGCACCGTGATCCGGAAGTCCTCGGGCTTGCGCACACTGGAATCTGCGCTGTATCGCAGTGGCCTGGGACCCGTTGCCGGCGTCGACGAGGTCGGCCGGGGCGCGTGCGCGGGACCGCTGGTCGTCGCCGCCTGCGTACTCGGTCCGAACCGGTTGGAGAGCCTGGCAGCGCTCGACGACTCCAAGAAGCTGAACGAAAAGGAGCGGGAGCGGCTGTACCCGCTGATCCGGCGGTATGCGCTGGCCTACCACGTGGTGTTCATTCCGTCGACGGAGGTCGACCGGCGCGGCGTGCATGTGGCCAACATCGAGGGCATGCGCCGGGCGGTGGCCGGCCTGTCGGTACGGCCAGGTTATGTGCTCTCCGACGGGTTTCGGGTGCCCGGTCTGCCGGCGCCCTCGCTGCCGGTAGTGGGTGGCGACGCGGCGGCGGCCTGCATTGCGGCGGCCAGCGTACTGGCCAAGGTGAGCCGCGACCGATTGATGGTGAGGATGGAGGCCGAGCACCCCGGTTACGGGTTCGCCGAGCACAAGGGCTACAGCACCCCGGCGCACAGCGCGGCGCTGGCCGAGTTGGGCCCCTCCGCCCAACACCGGTATTCGTTCATCAACGTCCGCCGGGTGGCCACGGCCGGCGGGATCCAGGTGGTGACCGAGCTCGTCGACGCCGGCGATGTCGGTCCACCGGATCACCGTGGCGAAGTGGGGTAGGGGACAATGGCGGTGGAAGAGCTGGCGAGGGCCGAGACCAACATGAAGGACAGCTGAGCCGATGAGTGCCGAAGATCTCGAGAAGTACGAAACCGAGATGGAGCTCTCGCTCTACCGCGAGTACAAGGACATCGTCGGGCAGTTCAGCTACGTGGTGGAGACCGAGCGGAGGTTCTACCTCGCGAACAGCGTCGAGGTGGTGCCGCGCAATTCCGAGGGCGAGGTCTACTTCGAGCTACGGCTCGCCGACGCCTGGGTGTGGGACATGTACCGGCCCGCCCGCTTCGTGAAGCATGTTCGGGTAATTACCTTCAAAGACGTCAATATTGAAGAGGTCGAAAAGCCCGAATTGCGCCTTCCCGAATAGCGGCTGCGCTGGGCGGACAAAGCTTTTGGCAAAGGTCGGTGCGATTCGCACGATGCTCGGTGTCCAGGATTTTCGCGGCGTCAATCTTTTCCGATACCGACCGTCTCTCTTCTTATAAAGATTGTCATTTAGCCGAGTACCGGCGTGTCGACGCGGCATGATTCATTGGGGCGCGCGGACTGACGGGTGAAATCCAACCGACGCCCAGGCGAGCGAGCCTAATCCTTGTTCCGCTATGCGCGGATCAGTCGAGCCAGTTGACGCCCGCTGAACGGGCGTACCACGTGTGAGACAGACAACATCGCGGTGTCTAATTTCTGCCTATTGAACAGGCCCGAAGTCTGTGACATTCTTGCACAGCAAATAAGTATTCGCGTCGGCACAGTGGTGGTGAGGCATCGAATATCCGGCGTAGACCATATGAACACGGGAGCGATTGACCCAAAGATATGTTCCGGCGTAAAGTCCTGCACCGTCCTCGAACGCGCTCTGGGGGGAAAACGGGCTTGTCATACCGACCAACGGGGTGCGGTTGTGAGCGCTCCCGCTGCGGACGCGAGGTCGGTCGGTGATGCAGCATCTGCTGCGTCCGCTCGTCGGGTTGGCATCCATCGTCTTGGCAGTGGCCGTGTTCGTGTTGGCGGCAAACCTGTTTCGGGGCAGTCTCGCTGACACCGTGCCGGTCACGGTCATCTCGCAGCGCGCCGGCCTGGTGATGAATCCTGATGCGAAGGTTCAGGTTCGCGGCGTTCAAGTGGGGCGAGTCGCGTCGATCGAGGAACTACCGAGCGGTGAAGCGGCGATCCACCTTGCGATGGATCCCTCACGGCTCGACGCGATTCCGGCCAACGCGCTGGTGGACATCGCGTCGCCGACGGTGTTCGGCGCGAAGCAGGTGCAGTTCGTCTTCCCCGACGACCCGTCACCGCAATCGCTGCGCGCCGGTCAGGTGATAGAGGCCCAGCACGTGATGGTCGAGGTGAACACCGTCTTCGAGCAGCTGACCTCGGTACTGTCCACGATCGAGCCGGCGAAGCTCAACGCTACCCTGGGGGCCATCGCGTCAGCCGTGTCCGGGCGGGGGCAGAAGTTCGGTCAGATGCTTTCCGACCTGGATTCCTACCTCGCGGCGTTGGAACCGAGCCTGCCCGCGCTCAGTCGCGATCTGAAACTCGCCCCCGATGTGCTGCGCGCATATGCCGACGCGGCAGGGGATTTCGTGTCGGTCGCCGACAACGCGACACGGATCAGCGAGACCTTGGTCGAGGAGCAGCAGAACCTCGATGCGGCGCTTGTCGGCGTGATCGGCCTGGCCGACGTCGGCAACGAGGTGATCGGCCAGAACCGGCATTCCCTGACCGAGGTGCTGCGGTTGCTGGTGCCGACCACTGAGCTGACCAACGAGTACAACCAGGCGCTGTGGTGCGCGCTGGCGGGCATGGTCGAGGCGTCTCATCTGCCACCACTCAAAGAGCCGGGGGTCGAGGTGCTGGCCGGCTTCCTGTGGGCCCAGGAACGCTACCGGTATCCGCTGGATCTACCCAAGGCCGGTGCCGAAGGCGGGCCGCAGTGCACCGGGTTGCCGAAGATGCCCTTCGAGGGTGTCGCACCGTACGTGGTGGCCGACACCGGAACGAATCCGTGGCGACGCACCTACCCGGGTATCGTCCTCAACGCCGACATCATCAAGCAGATCATGTTCCCCGACACCGAAACCGCTGGGCCACCGCGCAATACCGCGCAGATCGGGCAGCCCGGATGAGGCGCTCGTTGCGGTCGACGCTGATCAAGTTCGGAGTCTTCGCGCTCGTCATGACCGTGCTGACCGCATCGTTGTTCTTCATCTTCGGTCAGTACCAGACCGGCCGCACAAAGGGCTATTCGGTGGTGTTCGCCGACGCCTCCCGGTTGGAGGCGGGGCAGTCGGTGCGGGTGGCGGGGATGCGGGTCGGCACGGTCAACAGCGTGAAACTGCGCCCGGACAAGACGGTGCTGGTCACCTTCGACGCCGACCGGAACGTGCGCATGACGACGGGCACGCGGGCGGCGGTGCGCTACTTGAACCTGGTCGGCGACCGTTACCTGGAACTGCTCGAGGGCCCGGACGGGACGCCGATGCCGCCCGGCTCACAGATTCCGGTGGAGCGGACCCAGTCGGCGCTCGACCTCGACTTACTGCTGGGCGGTCTCAAACCCGTTATCCGAGGCCTGAATCCCGAAGACGTGAACACGCTGTCGGCGTCGCTGATCCAGATCTTCCAGGGCCAGGGCGGCACCCTGCACTCGCTGCTGAACAACACCTCCGGTTTCACCACCGCGTTGGCCGAGCACAATCAGACCATTCAGGCGCTGATCGACAATCTGCGCACGCTGCTCGTCACGCTGAACCGGGAGGGGGACAAGTTCTCGGGCACGGTCGACCGGTTGGAGAGGTTCGTCACCGAGCTTGCCGCAGAGCGGGATCCGATCGGGACGGCGATCGAGTCGCTGAACAACGGAACGGCGTCGGTGGCTGATCTCCTCACCGATGCGCGGGCGCCGCTCGCCGGCACCGTGGACGAACTCACCCGCTTGGCAATCAACCTCGACTTCCAGAAGGACCGGGTGGACACGAGTCTGCAGAAGGCGCCGGAGAACTACCGCAAGCTGATCCGCACGGGGTCCTACGGCAGCTTCTTCAACTACTACATCTGCGAGCTCAAGTGGCGGGTGACCGACCTGCAAGGTCGCACGGCGGTCTTCCCGTGGCTCCGACAAGAAACCGGGAGGTGCGCCGAGCCCTGATGCTGAAATACCGTGGCAGACATCTCATCCGGGCCGGTCTCATCGGCGCGGTGCTGATCGTGCTCGTGATCGCCGTCGGGCTTGCCCCGGAGCGGCTCGTGTCGTGGGCGACCGCGGTCCGGTACCAGGCGCAGTTCGCCGACGCCGGCGGCGTAGCGGCCGGCAACGACGTGACGATTTCGGGTATCAAGGTGGGCAGGGTGTCCAGCGTCGCGCTGGACGGTCGCAACGCGTTGGTGACGTTCGCGATCGACGGCTCGGTGGCGCTGGGCTCGGACACGACCGCACACATCCGCACCGGAACCCTGTTGGGCGAGCGCGTCGTGACCCTGGAATCCAAGGGCGACGGGTCGCTGCATCCGAGGGATGTGATCCCGTTGTCCCGCACCGCATCCCCGTATTCGCTCACCGAAGCGGTGAGCGAGTTGACGACCAACACCGCGGGCACCGACACCGCCTCGTTGAACCAATCGTTGGACACCTTGTCGGCCACCCTGGACCAGGTTGCCCCGCAACTGGGGCCCGCGTTCGACGGGCTGACCCGGTTGTCCCGGGCGATCAACGACCGCGACGACACCCTGGGCGAACTGCTCGAAAACGGCGCAGATGTCACCGAGATCCTGTCGGATCGCAGCGAACAGGTGAACACGCTGATACTCAACGCCAACGACCTGGTGACGGTGTTGTCGGCGCGGCGCCATGCCATCGTCGAGTTGCTCGCGCACACCTCGGCCATGTCCAGGCAGTTGTCCGGGCTCATCGCCGACAACGAGCGGGAGCTCGCGCCCACCCTCGAGAAGCTCAACCGAGTCACCGAGGTCCTGGAGAAGAACCGCGACAACATCGCGAAAGCCCTTCCCGGGCTGGCGAAGTTCCAGATCACGCTGGGCGAGACCATCGGAAACGGTCCGTACTACCAGGCCTACATTCCCAACATCGTCTTCGGCCAGCTGCTGCAGCCGTTCTTCGACTACGCGTTCGGGTTCCGGCGCGGCGTCAATGCCGGCCAGCCACCCGACAACGCCGGACCGCGCGCCGAGCTCCCGTTCCCCTACAACGGAATTCCGATGCCCCATGAGCAGTGGAGGCCGGGACGATGAACAGCTTCGTCAAGCGTGCGGTCGCGGTGGCGCTGGTGGCGGTCCTCGTCGGCGGGGTGGTGGTGCTGGTCCGGCAGACCGTCTTCCATCCCACGACGATCACCGCCCGTTTCACCACCGCCACCGCGATCTACCCCGGCGACGAGGTCCGCATCGCGGGCGTCAAGGTGGGCACCATCGAGGCCATCAAACCAATCGGCACCCAGGCCGAGATGAAGCTGGCCGTCGACCACGGCATCAGGGTTCCCGCCGACGCCAAGGCGGTGATCGTCGCCCAGAATCTGGTCTCGGCCCGGTATGTCCAACTCACACCCGCATACGAGTCGGGACCCGCGATGGCCGACGGGGCGGTGATCCCCATCGAGCGCACCGCCGTGCCGGTCGAGTGGAACGAGGTCAAAGAGCAACTGATGCGCTTGGCGACGGATCTGGGTCCCGCCGAAGCGATGTCGACCGGTTCGGTGGGCCGGTTCATCGACGGCGCGGCCACCGCCCTGGACGGCAACGGCGACAAACTGCGCCAGACGCTGGCGCAGTTGTCCGGCGTCGGCCGGATCCTCGCCGACGGCAGCGGCAACATCGTCGACACGATCGCCCACCTGCAGACGTTCGTCACCGCGCTGCGAAACAGCAACGAACAGATCGTGCAGTTCCAGGACAGGTTCGCGACATTGACCAGCGTTGTCGACGACAGTCGATCCGATCTCGACGGCGCGCTGAAGAACCTGTCCGACGTCGTCGGGGAGGCGACCCGCTTCATCCGCGGAACGCGAGACCAGACCGCCGAACAGATCCAGCGACTGGCCAACGTCACGCAGAACCTCGCCGACCACCGCATGGCGCTGGAGAACGTCCTGCACATCGCGCCGCACTCGATCGCCAACGCGGTGAACATGTTCGACCCGCGCACCGGCGCCGCCAGCGGCGTGTTCGTACTGAACAACATGTCGAATCCGGTGTGGGCCATCTGCGGCATGATCGGGGCGCTCGAGAACGTCACCGCGCCGACGACGGGCAAACTGTGCTCGCAGTACCTCGGGCCGGGCCTGCGCACCGCGAACTTCAACAACGTGCCGTTCCCGTTCAGCTTGTTCCTGTCGTCGAACCCGCCGCCGTACATGCTGCGGTACTCCGAACCGGAGCTGATGCCCGGTGCGGGCGGACCGACGGACGAGCAGCCAGAGAGCCCCCCCGCGGTGTCGGCGTACACCGGGGCCGGTGACGTGCCGCCGCCGCCCGGTTTCGGGCCGCCGCCGGGCGTCGCGCCCCCGCCACCCGGTCCGCCGACTCTGCAGGACATGTTGCTGCCGGCGGAGCGACCGGATACACCGGGCCAACCGGCGGTGCTGCCGCCGGTGCCGAACGGTGGGACGCCGTGATGATGGGCCGGCGGATGGGAGCGATCGGGCTCAGCGTGCTGCTGACGGTCACCGGATGCTCGTTCCAGGGCGTCAACTCGCTACCGCTGCCGGGTGCGGTGGGCCGCGGCGCCGACGCCAACGTCTACCACGTCGAACTCGCGAACATCGGTACGCTGGAATCGAACTCGCCGGTGATGATCGATGACGTCGTGGTCGGCAGCGTGGGCAGGATGACGTTGCACGGCTGGCACATCGACCTCGAGCTCTCGGTCAAACCCGAGGTGGTCGTGCCGGGCAACGCGGTCGCGACGGTCGGGCAGACCAGCCTCCTGGGTTCCATGCATGTGGCGCTTGACCCGCCGCCGGGGGCGGCGCCCAGCGGCCGGCTGAGCCCCGGCGCGACGATCGCTCTCGACAAGACATCGACCTATCCGTCGACCGAGCAGACGCTGTCCTCGCTGGCAGCCGTCGTCAACGGTGGCGGGCTCGGCCAGATCGGCGACATCATCGCCAATTTCAACACCGCGCTGTCGGGGCGTCAGGGCGCCGTGCGTGATTTGATCACCCGCCTGGACACCTTCGTCGGTACCCTCTACCAGCAGCGCGACAACATCATCGCGACGATCGTAGAGCTGAACAGGTTTTCGCAGCGGCTGGGCGATGAGCAGCAAGTGCTGACCCGGGCGCTCAACAAGATCCCGCCCGCGCTCGACGTCCTGCTCCAGGAGCGGCCCAGGTTCACCACCGCGCTGGAGCGGCTGGGGCAGTTCAGCGACACGGTGTCCGGGTTGATCAACGACACGCAGGCCGATCTCGTGAAAAATCTGCAGAACCTGGAGCCGACGTTGCGGGCGCTCGCCGATGTGGGTCCCGAGATCGACACCGCGCTGGCCTGGCTGCCGACGTTCCCACTGACCCAGAACCTGATCGACCGGGGCGTCCGCGGGGACTACGTGAACCTCTGGGTCACGGTCGATTGGACGAATGCCCGACTCAAGCGCGGGTTGCTGCTCGGCACCCGCCTCGGACAGGACCGTGCGTCGTTGATCCCCGCGCCCGGCGATCCCGGCTACGACGCGTATTACACGAAATTCCCACTGGGAGTGGGCACGTCGCCGCCGTTCGGCCCGATCCCGAATGCGGCCCCCGCGCCATGGGAGCCCGGGGGTGGTGGCTGATGCTGCCGCGCATGGTGCGGATCCAACTCGTGATCTTCACGATCGCGTCGATCATCGGTGTGCTCGCGATGGTCTTCGTCTACATGCAGGTTCCCACTCTCCTGGGGGTCGGAAAGATCACCGTCACGCTGCAATTGCCGTCCTCGGGCGGGCTGTACCGCTTCGCCAACGTCACCTACCGGGGCGTGCAGGTCGGCAAGGTGACCGAGATGGATGTGTCCCGCACGCAGGCCACCGCCACGCTTCAACTCGACACCTCGCCCAAGATCCCCGCCGATCTACACGCCGAGGTGCGCAGCGTCTCCGCGGTCGGTGAACAGTACGTCGAGCTGCTACCGCGCACGGACTCACCGCCGTACCTGCAGGACGGCTCGGTGATCCTGATGGCCGATACCACGATCCCGCAGCAGGTCAGCCCGATGCTGGATCAGGTCAACACGTTGATCGCGAGCATCCCCAAGGGGCAGCTGAAAACGTTGATCGACGAATCGTTCGAGGCGTTCGGAGGTGCCGGTTACGACATGGGGTCGCTGGTCGATTCGTCGGCCACGATCGCGGGCGCCCTGAACAGCGATGCCGCCAGCTCGGCGAGGTTGGCCGAAGATTCTGTGCCGCTGCTGGATTCGCAGGCCCGAACAACCGATGCGCTGCGGCTGTGGGCACAGAGCCTCGCCGGCGTCACCCAACAGGTCGTGGTCAACGACCCGCAAGTCCGCACGCTACTGGAGCAGGGGCCGGCCGCCGCGAATGAGGCCGCCCTACTGCTCGAGCAGATCAAACCGACCCTGCCGGTGCTGTTGGCCAACATGACCACTTTCGGTCAGGTGGCGGTGACCTATCGCCCCTCGCTCGAACAGGTGCTCGTGCTGCTGCCGCCGTTCGTGGCCAACGTGCAGTCGTCGGCTCCCCAGAACAATCCGACCGGTATCGCGCTCGGCGACTTCCGGATTCAGATGGCGGATCCCAACCCGTGCACCGTCGGCTTTCTGCCGCCCTCGGAATGGCGCAACCCGGCCGATCTGACCACGGTCGACACCCCGGACGGGTTGTACTGCAAGCTGCCGCAGGACTCGCCGATCGTCGTGCGCGGTGCCCGCAATGCGCCGTGTATGGGTGTGCCGGGCAAGCGAGCACCGACGGTTGAGCAGTGCTACAGCGACAAACCCTATGAACCGCTTGCGATGCGGCAGCACTCGCTCGGCGCGTACCCGATCGATCCCAACCTGATTGCACAGGGTGTGCCGCCCGACGACCGGGTCAGGGCCGACGAGCACCTTTTCGCTCCGCTCGAAGGCACCCCGCTCCCTCCCGTGGCCAGTCCGCCCCTGGTACCGGGAGCGGTGATCCCACCGCTGGGGCCGGGAGCGATTCCGCCCCTGCCCGATGCTGCGGCAGCGCCGGCGCCCTCACCGGGCGCGGTGGCATCCGCGGCGCCGAGTGCGTTTGGCACCGACGCGGCCGGGGCGGGCCCGTCCGTGGCGATCGCGCACTATGACCCGCAGAGCGGTCAATACGCGACATCGGACGGAAACGTCGGCCGCCAAACCGATCTCGTCGAGAGCCCGAAGTCATGGCGGGACCTGATCTACGAGGAAGGGACACGATGATCCGGCTGATGGCGATCACGGCGGCGATCATCGCGGCGATCAACGTCGCACCCCATGCGCACGCCCAGAACGAGGTGGCGCTCAACGGCGTCTTCACCGCGTTCTCCGACGGCCGGTGGGCGAAGACCAACGACTCGCGTCACGACGAGGCGAGCGTCACGCAGACCTGGACGATCACCTCGGCGTGCACCACCTATCAGGACTGCACCGGCCGTGTGGTCAGTGATCAGGGCTGGAGCGCCGACCTGGTCTATCTGAGCGGCCGCTGGAAGGTCACCCGGACCGTGGAGAACTGGGAGCCCTGCATCGACGGCACGGCCTACCCGGGCAGGCAGACGTGGAAATTCTGGCTCGACTACCCGCAGGACCCCAACCGCTACGTCGGCTGGGACAAGACCGAAGGGCCGAGCGGAGCCTGCGGATTCAACAAGGTGCTCGACATCGAGATGCCGTTCACGCTGACCCGCGTGGGTTGAACGCGTGCCGCGGAATCGTCAACGGCAAATCGAGCGAAGCAGACCCGGCTGCGCGGAAACGACATACGGCACCGCGCGTCGCGGCCGTCCTTTTCGGGAGAGTGCACCCACACGCCGACGAGGTCAAGATCAGCGCGCCGGCCGATGGCGCGGATTGCGATGGACCCGATGCCGCCGGTGGACCAGACCACGATGCGGTGCTTACCTTCGGTCATCGATCCTCCTCGGAGAGAGTGCGATATGGCAACCTTCATAACCGCGCGCCAGGCTGAGAATAGCATTCACTATTAAGCGGGACCAGAACAAAAATTAGGTTAGAGTCGGTCATCGTGAACCCTTCGGCCTTGTTGCGGCGCTGATGTTCACGCTCCGTTTCGACATGCGCGCGCCCGCGGATGGTGCGCCTGCGACCGAGCTGTATGCGGCCGCTGTGCGGATGTGTGAATGGGCCGAGACGCGCGGTGCGGTCGTTGCCGTGCTTTCCGAGCATCACGGCGCTGCCGACGGCCACCTGCCT
Organism: Mycolicibacterium sp. ND9-15; assembly: GCF_035918395.1. Lineage (NCBI taxonomy): Bacteria > Bacillati > Actinomycetota > Actinomycetes > Mycobacteriales > Mycobacteriaceae > Mycobacterium > Mycobacterium jinjuense. The sequence continues at coordinate 689,780 of NZ_CP142362.1, read as the reverse complement.
GCGCCGCACCTACTGGCTGCGGCGATCGCCGCGCGAACCACCGAACTGGCCGTCTTGTTGGCCGCCGTGCCGATCACGTTCTGGGATCCCGTCCGGCTCGCCGAGAACATCGCCGTCCTCGACATCATCAGTCGCGGCCGGGTTTCCTACGCGTTCGGCATCGGCCACCGCGCCGAAGAGTACGAGCACTTCGGTGTGGACATGAGCCGGCGGGGCGCACTGGCCGACGAATCGTTGGCACTGCTTCGGCGCCTGTTGACCGGGGAGCCGATCGACATCGACGGACGTCGCGTTCAGGTTACGCCGCCTCCCGCCTCTCCCGGCGGGCCGTACATGCTCATCGCTGGAGGCAGCAAGGCCGCCGCTCGGCGCGCCGCGCGGCACGGGCTCGGTTTCATCTCCCAGGTCGCGTCCGACGAGCTGAAAAAGTTCTACGAAAGCGAGTCCCGTAACAACGGATTCGAGCCCGGCCTCATGCAGTTCCCCGTCGAGGGAGCCCCGACGACCGTCTTCGTCGCCGACGATGTGGATGCAGCGTGGCAGGAGCTGGGACCGTACCTGCTGCACGATGCGGTGACGGCCGCGTCCTACCGGCACGGCGACGACTCAGTGGCGAGTATTTCGACGGCGCAAAGCGAGTCCGAACTGCGGGAGGCCGGCGGGCCCTACCGCATCTTCACTCCCGCGGAGGCCGCCGCGTATGTCCGAAACGGCAGACCACTTCCGCTGCTTCCCCTCTGCGGCGGCTTGCCGCCCGAGGTGGCCTGGCCCTATCTCGAGCGCGCCGCAATGGCGTCCGTGCGAGCCTGACCGACAGGAGGTTTCATGACAACACCGCTGAGAACCGTTGTCTGGTCCACGGGCGGTGTCGGATCGATCGCCATCGACGCGATCCGGGGCAGACCCGACCTCGAACTGGTGGGGGTGTGGGTGCACTCAGACGAGAAGATCGGCAAAGACGCGGGAGAGTTGGCCGGTCGGGAGCCGATCGGGGTTGCGGCAACCAACGACGCCGACGCCCTGGTCGCGCTACAACCGGACTGCGTGGTGTACGCCGCGAGCGGACCTGACCGCGACGCGGGTGCGGTGCCCGACTATCTGAGGCTGCTCGAAGCCGGGATCAACGTCGTCTCGACTTCGTCGACGACACTGGTCTATCCACCTGCCTACTACTCACCCGAGTGGCGTGACCAAATGGAACAGGCCGCGAAGGCGGGAAACGCGTCGTTCTACGCTTCCGGAATCTTTCCCGGTTTCGGCTCCGATCAGCTCGCGCTGGTACTCGCGACGCAATCGAAGCGGATCAGGTGTCTGACCGTCACCGAGGTAGCGCTCAACGACCACTATCCGGTTGCCGACGTGATGATGGACGGCATGGGTTTCGGCCGCCCGTTGGATTTCGAACCTCTGCTGAAGACGCCGGGATACATCGAAATGGCTTGGCGCGCGCCGATTCACCTGATGGCTGCGGGCCTCGGCGCGGAGGTCGAGGAGGTCCGCGGCACGCTCGACCGCCGCGTCACGGACAGGGACATCGAGGTGGCGTTCGGCACCATCGAGGCAGGAACCTGCGGTGCGGTGAGCACTCGCGCCGCGGGCATGGTCAACGGCCGGGAAGCCATCGTCGTCCAGCACATCATCCGGATGGCACGTGACGTGGCGCCGGACTGGCTGTCCTCGGAGTTCGACGCCACCTATCGCGTCGACATCGATGGTGACCCCGACATTCACTGCGCGATGAACGTCGGTGCCGCCGAGGGGCATGGCGCGGGGCACGCTGCGATGACCGCGACCGCGATGCGGGTGGTCAACGCGATCCCCTATGTGGTGGCGGCTCCCGCGGGCCTACTCAGCTCCCTGGATCTGCCGAACACGTTGCCCCGGCACGCTTTCGGTTGAGCCAGGAAAGGCCATGCGGCGGTATCCCACCTGAGATCGCATGGCCGTATCTGAGACGGGTCGGCGAAGTGATCACGAACCTGACGACAACGAGAGGGAGCAACGAATGACCGGTACGAACACCGTCGACCTGTACTACGATCCGTTCGACTTCGACATCGATGACGATCCGTACCCGGTCTGGAAGCGGATGCGCGACGAGGCGCCGCTCTATTACAACGAGAAGTACAACTTCTACGCATTGAGCCGCTACGACGACGTCGCACAGGGGTTACACGACTGGGAGACCTACCGGTCCGGCAAGGGCACCACGATGGACGTCATCATGAGCGGCGTCGAGGTGCCGCCAGGGGTGATCCTGTTCGAGGATCCGCCACTTCACGACATTCATCGGCGGGTGCTGTCGAAAGTGTTCACACCGCGCCGAATGGAAGCCATCGAGCCGCTGACACGCCAGTTCTGTGTTCGCGCGCTCGACTCACTGGCCGGCGCTTCCCGTTTCGACGTGATCGGCGATTTCGGGGCGCTGATCCCGATGCGGACCATCGGCTATCTGCTGGGCATCCCCGAACAGGGCCAGCAGCAGATCCGCGACAACACCGATGCGTCGATCGGGCTGAAAGAGGGTAGTTTCCAGTCGGTGTCGGCCGCCACGTTCGAGAACGCCTATCAGTTGTTCGCCGACTACATCGAATGGCGGGCCGAGCATCCGTCGGACGACGTGATGACACAGTTGCTCAACGCCGAGGTCGAAGACGCAGGGCAGCTTCGACCTCTGTCGCGCCTGGAGGTGTTGACCTACACGAGCATGATCGCCGGTGCCGGTAACGAGACGACCACCAGGCTGATCGGTTTCATCGCTCAACTGCTTGCCGAGCACCCCGATCAGCGACGCGAACTGGTCGACGACTTCTCGCTGATCCCCCGGGCGATCGAGGAGGTGTTGCGTTACCAGGCGCCGTCGCCGGTGCAGGCCCGGTATGTCGCCCGTGAGACCGAGAGTTACGGACAGAAGATCACCGAGGGTTCGGTGATGTTGCTGCTCAACGGTTCTGCCAACCGGGACGAGCGGCGTTACTCCGATGGAGAGAGTTTCGACATCCACCGCGGCGGATCGCACCTGTCGTTCGGTCAGGGACTGCACTTCTGCCTCGGTTCGTCGCTGGCCCGGATGCAGGCCAGGGTCGCACTGGAGGAGATGCTGCGGCGGTGGCCGGAGTGGGAGGTCGATTACGCAGACGCCGCCATGGCACATACCTCGAGCGTCCGGGGGTGGGGCAAGCTGCCGATCACGGTCGCCTAAACGCCGTCACTGCCGGTCACTGCCGTCGTGAGCGCGCATCGTTGTACGGTTTCAAGCCCTAAACCCGTACCAGGGTGAGCGCTCGCGCAGAACTGGCCCCTCAAGCCGAGCGCGTGGTGACCCCGCGGAGCAAGGTGTCGCGCACGTGGATCTGCGACGCGCGGGGTCCGAGATCGTGCAGGAGGTTCTCCGGGATCCACGACACCCCGATCACGACGCGGGCCAGTATCTCGTTGGACGGGCCGTCGATCGAGATCTCACCGGAGCGAATCCCCGCGGTGAGTAGGGATTTCATCTGCCGGACGCGTTTGGTGAACAGCCACGCGATGTTCGGGGTGTCGGGGGGCGACTGGCGCATCCACGCCAGCTGGATCCGGAACTCGTCACCGAAATGAGCCAGGGCGTTGGTGTGGATCCAACTGAGTGCGTCCAGCTTCTCGACGGCCGACGAGTCGGACCGCAGCACGCTGGTCCAACCCACCTCAGCGACCTTCTCGCCGAACGACTGCATGATCGAGGCCAGCAGCTCCTCCTTCGACCCGATCAAGCGGTACACCGTTCCGGTGCCCAGGCCCGCGGCCGCGGCGATGTCGCGGATCGTGGTGACCTCGTAGCCTTTTCGCCCGAACTCGGCACGCGCGACCGCGCGCACGTGTGCGACCTTGTCATCGCGGGCGTTCTGCTCGTCCTCGATCCACGACTTGACCGCGTCGTCGGCGGCGATGAACGCGGCGGAGCGATCGAGTTCGGCGTCGCTCGGCGGGACGGTAGCCAGGCCCTCCAGCAGGATCCGGCACAACGTCGCCGCGACCTTGTCGGCTCCCGCACTGTGCCGGATGACGTCGAGACCGACCTGACGCATCGACTGAACGATCCGGTCGGCCAGGATCGGCAGATCGACGTCGGGGCGCAGATACCCGCTCCACCGCGCGGCACGCAGCGTCTGCACCATCGCCTCGAGGATCTTCGCGGGGCGTTGTTGTGCCAGCGCGGCGAGTTCCGGGTTCGACGTCGGGGCTTCGTAGAACGTCATCTGCAATGCGGCACTGTGCGTCACCGCGCACTCGGCGATCGCTGCGCCCAGTTCCACGATCCGGTCGAACGCCGACAGCGAAGCCGGATCGTCGAGACGGTCGAGGGCCTGCTCGGCGATGCGGTCGAGATCCTCGTGATAGCGCCGCAGCAACTCGACGAGGATCGCTTCCTTGGATTCGAAGTGGTGGTAGAGGCTGCCCGGAAGGATGCCTGCGGCGTCGGCGATCTCCTGCAGCGATGTCCGCAGCCCGGACGTGGCGATCAACGACGCAGCCGTCTGCAGGATCTCGGTTCGCCGAGTGCCGTCGCCGTATGAATGGCCAGCCCGCTTCCCGAGGTCCGCCTTCGGCGTCACGCGGCGCCCCACAGCACCTCCAAGACCAGGCTCCCGTCCACCTGTTTGGTCGAACCGACCCAAAGTTTGGTTAACGCTACCAGAGCCGAGTTATCGCGCAGCGTCGCTCGAGGTGAAGGCACCTGTGGCGGGTTCGCACGATCAGTGAGACGGCGAGCGAACGATCTTCAGGGGGCGCGCGTAGGAGATGTCGGTGTGATCGTGCGCGACGGTGAGGATCTCGCCGAGAAACCCCATCGTCTCGTCGGTGATCAGCGTCGTGCCCTCCGTATGCGACCACACACACCCGCGCGGCGATGGCCCAGCGGTCGTCCCGACGCTCGAGCCGGTCGATGTAGCGGCCCCCGTTGACGGTCAGATGGTTCTCCGGTGCGCGGTCGGTGCCGACGAACAGATAGTAGGTTTCCGCGTGCGCCTCATCGCCCGCGGTCCGCGGTGTGGTTCAGCAGCTGTGCTAGTAGCGAGCCTGCGTCTGGTATGCGAACGCCCAGTCGATGAATCTGTCGACGTGGCACACGAAACCGATGTGCTCGTCGATCCCGTCGTCGTGGTGGGCCGAGCGGATGTCCGCGCGATCGCACATTTCCTGCACCCTGGCATTCACAGCGGCGGCCCCTCCCACGTGTCCACGGCGACCACTTCGGAGATCGGCCGACGTTCGGCCGGACGGAACGTGACGCCGGGCCGCAGCCGCCCCACGGGTAGCAGGCAGCCTTGCACGTACGTTTGCGGAATGCCGAGCAGTTCGCGGACCGCCGCCTCGTGGGTCAGGTGCAAGGTCGTCACGCAGGTCCCATAGCCGCGCGTGTGCAGGGCCAGCGCGAAATTCCATACGGCGGGGAAGATCGAGCCGTACAGCGTTGCCTGGTAGAAGGATTCATCACCCTGGGTGCGGGGGAGATACGGTTCATAGCACGGGATGACCAGGAGCGGGACCTTCGCCATGTTCTCGACCAGCCACTCCGTCGAGGACATGATCTTCTTGCCGGGTGCCTCGGGCGGTAGGAGGTCGCCGATCAGCTGGCCGCCGACCTTCTGCAGATAGGCATCGCGGTAGAACTCCGCGAGCCGTGCGCGGAGCGTCTCGTCGAGTACGGCCACCCATCGCCAACTCTGCTGGTTCGAGCCGTTGGGGGCGTGCATCGCGATCCGAAGGCAGTCCTCGACCACATCGCGATCCACCGGGGCGTCGAGGTCGAGTGACTTTCGCGCCGACCGTGTGGTCGTCAGAAGCTGGTCGGTGTCGATGGCGCGCTCCTCGTGCTGATCACTCGAGCCGACGATAATCGGGAACAGATTTTTGGTCAACGATGGTTGTGGCTCGTTGACTAATGTCGTCGCCGGGCCACGATCAGCCGGTGACGCCGAGGCGATGCGTCACCGCGAAGACCTCGTCGTAGATCGAACCCGGGACCGTGAACGGCTCGGTGGCCGCCACCTCGGCGAGGTGCGCGGCGACGTCCTCCGCCGTCGGTTCCCCGTCGCGCGGCGCCAGCCAGCCCTCGCCGAGCCCGATGAACACCCTGGCGAACCGGCCCGCGCAGGCGGAGAAGTTCTGATGGCTGAACTCGCAGGCCCGACTAGCCAGATACACCACGATCGGCGCAACGAGTTCGGGGCGGATCGCGGTGAAGAAACCGTTGCCCTCGAGCACCTTCGGATCGCCCAGCGTCTCGGTGACCATGCGGGACGACCCGAACGGCAGCACGGTGTTCGCGCGGATCCCGTGCGGTTCGCCTTCGAGCGCGATGACGTTGGTCAGGCCGACGATGCCCGCCTTGGCCGCGGCGTAGTGCGCCTCGAGATGCTGGCCGAACATTCCCGCCGACGAGGCGACGAACACGAACCGGCCGTAGCCTTGCGCCTTCATCACCCGGTAGGCGGGCTGGGACAGGTAGAACGCGCCGTCGAGATGGACGGACAGCATGCGGCGCCAGTCGTCGGGTGTCAGTTCGTCGAATGCGATGGCGTTGAAGATGCCCGCGTTGCTGATCACCGCGTCGAGCCGGCCGAACGCGTCGACGGCGGTCCGCACGATCGCCTCACCACCCGCCGGGGTCGCTACCGAGTCGTATGACGCGGCCGCGGTGCCGCCCGATGCGGTGATCTCGTCGACCACCTGGTCGGCGACCGCGGTGTCCTCCCCGTCACCGTGCATCGTTCCGCCGAGGTCGTTGACGACCACCGCCGCTCCGCGCCTTGCCAACTCGAGCGCATAGACGCGGCCGAGGCCGCGGCCGGCGCCCGTCACCACGACGACCTGGCCGGTGAAGTCGATCATCGTCCCTCCAATGATTGACGGCGGTCCGGCCGGACTTTACGTTGGAACAGATATTTGGTCAACGAGGAAAGGGCGTGCTCGATGACGAGCGAGGACGCCGACGATCCCAGGCGCCTGGCGCTGCTGGCATCGGCTCTGGCCGGCCGCACCATAGCGGTCGCGCCGGCGACTCCGGGTGAAGCGGCCTGGACCGACGGCGTCACGGTCTTCGTCGACCCGTCCGCCAGCGCGCCCCGCCAACTCGAGTCGGTCACGGTGCAGGCGTCGCTTCTGGCCAGTGGGGGTCTGGGCGCCGATGTGGTACGCAGGCTCGTCAGACGTCCGGCGCTGGCCCGGCGATACCTGGCGGTGGAAGGCCAGCGCGCGTTGTCGGCCAACGACCACCTGCTGCCGTCCGGAGTCCGTTCGCTTCTCGACTGTGATCTCGCGGCACGTGCGGATTCCGCTGCCGGTTCGCTGAAGGTGGCCGGGGAGCACCGTGACATCGCCGATCCACCGGCGGGCTTCGGCGTGATCAAGGCACAGAAGCTGCTGTCGATGCGCGCCGCCGCACAGGTGGAACCGGCGGGCGGACACATCCCACGTCGCGGGTCGAACTTGGATCTAACCGAATCGGACGACGACGATGACGTCGACGGCGACGACGTCGCCGATCCCTTCTCCAGTCCCGTCGGCGGAGGCGGCGCGCTCGGCAAGCTCCTGAAGCGTATGACCAAGAGTGTCCGTAGGCTCTCCGGCGGCGGCACACCGGGAGCCGATACGCCAACTCATCGCTCCCGCAGGGGACTTCGCGGTGCGGGTGTGGTGACCTCGAGCGCGGCCGGGGCGGCGGACACCGATGGCTGGACAGCCGCCACGAACGAGCGGCGCACCTACCACGAGTGGGACTTCGAGCGGCGCTGCTATCGGCTGGACTGGTGCACGGTGCTCGAGATCGACCCCCGGATCGAGAAGGGGCATGTGCTGGTTCGTCCTGATGTGCACGCGTTGAGGCGGCCGCTGACCCGGCTCGGTATCGGGCTGGACCGATGCCACCGGCAGACTCAGGGTGACGACATCGACGTCGACGCGGCGGTCGAGGCGCGCGTGGAAACGCTGGCGGGTTCGACGCCCGACGAGGCCGTCTACCTCGACAGCTTGCGCAGGCGTCGCGATCTGGCCGTGCTCGTCCTGCTCGACGTCTCCGGTTCGGCCGGGGAGGCAGGCACTTTCGGACAGACCGTGCACGAGCAGCAGCGGGCGGCTGCGGCGGCGCTGACGGTCGCGCTGCACGAGCTCGGAGACCGCGTGGCGATGTACGCATTTCAGTCTCAGGGTCGCTCCGCGGTTCATCTGGTGCCGGTGAAGCGCTTCGACGATCACCTCGACGCGATGGCCATGCGGCGCCTTGGCAGTCTCACCCCGGGCGCCTACTCACGGCTGGGGGCGGCCATCCGGCACGGTACCGCGGTGATGGCGGAGAAGGCCGGCACGTCACGCCGCTTGCTGGTCGTGCTCTCCGATGGGTTGGCCTACGACCACGGTTACGAGCGGCTGTACGGGGCAGCCGACGTACGACGGGCACTGGGGGAGGCCCGGCGCGAGGGTGTCGGCTGTCTGTGCTTGACGATCGGGGCCGCCACCGACTCCGGTGAGCTGGCCAGGGTGTTCGGCAGCGCCGCACACGCGTCGATCCCCAAGCCCGCGCAGTTGGCGGACGTGATCGGACCGCTGTTCCGCTCGGCTCTCCGCACCGCGGACCTGCGACGGCGCGTGTCGACACCGGCGATGTCTTGAACCAAACATCTGTTCCCCGTTAGGGTCCATGAAACGAGTGAGCGAAGGGAAGTCATGCAGGTGAAGCCGCCGCGCCCGTACTACGTGCCCGTCGCAAACGAGGAGCAGGTGTTCAAGGCCGCCTACAAGCAGGGGCTCTCGATCGCGTTGAAGGGTCCGACGGGATGCGGAAAGACGCGGTTCGTCGAGGCGATGGCACACGACCTGGACCGGCCGCTGGTCACCGTCTCCTGCCACGACGACCTGACCACCGCCGATCTGGTCGGCCGGTTCCTTCTGCGCGGCGGTGACACCGAGTGGGTCGACGGGCCCCTGACCCGTGCGGTCCGGGACGGTGCGATCTGCTATCTCGACGAGGTCGTGGAAGCCCGACAGGACACCACCGTCGTGCTGCACCCGCTGGCCGACCACCGCAGGCAACTGCCGATCGAACGGCTGGGCGTCACGCTGGACGCGGCGCCGGGCTTCTGTCTGGTCGTTTCCTACAACCCGGGTTATCAGAGCGTGCTGAAAGATCTCAAAGACTCCACCAGACAGCGGATGGTCGCGATCGAATTCGGCTTTCCGACAACCGATGTCGAGGAGAAGGTCGTCGCCAGCGAAGCGACCATCGACCACGACCACGCGGCCGAGCTCGTACGGCTGGGCCACGCGATCCGGCGGTTGGAGACCGGGGGACTTCGCGAAGTCGCGTCGACGCGGGTGCTGATCGCCGCCGGCCGGCTGATCGCCGAGGGCTTGACCCCACGAGACGCCGCGCGCGCCGCGATCGCAGGCCCGCTCACCGACGACGCGACCGTGACCCGCGGATTGATCGAGATGATCGACGCCTACTTGGCCGACCCGCCAACGGACGATTGACGCTGATCACAACCCCCGCTACTGTCTGAACAAATATTAGGTTTCACGTCGACGGAGGGTGCATGTCCTACGAGAGCACCGCGGAACCGATCAAGTTCGGGTACCTCATGGACTTCAAACTGCCCGACCTGTACCCGCAGGAGATGAAGGAAGATCTGTCCAATCCGTTCGAGCTGATCTTCGCCGAGGCGGTCGAGAACGGGGTGATCGACCGACCCATCCAGATCATCTACAAGGAGGTCGAGGGGCTGCCGAAGGGCTCGGTCAAAGCAGTGATCGACGCATACGGCGAGCTCGTCGACGAGGGATGTCTCGCGGTGTTCGGGCCGCACATCACCGACAACTGCGTGCCGACCCGCGAGGCCATCGAGGAGCGCTTCCGGGTCCCGGCGCTCAGCGTCACCGGCAGCGACGCCTGGCTGGGGGAGTGGACGTTCTCGTTCCCACAGGGATCGCTGACCGACGAGCCGATCTTCTGGGCAGACCTGTTGGCCAAGGGCGGCCACCGCGAGGTCGGCATCCTCATGGAGCAGTCGCTCGTCGGTGAGACGTACGTGAAGAATTTCCGGAGCGCATGCCGGCGTAAGGGATTAAGGATAGTCGCCGAGGCGGCGATTGCTCAGACGGCGCAAGATGTCTCGGATGCGGTGCGCACTCTGCACGAAGCGAAGGCACAGGCCGTGGTGCACGCCGGCTTCGGATTCGGCATCGTGTTCGTCAACCCGGCGCTCGAAGCGCTCGGCTGGGATCCGCCGCGGTTCACCAGCACCGCCTTTCAGAACGCGTGGATCAACCCGATCATGTGGAACGCGTTCATGGGGTGGACGGGCGTCGACCAGTACGACGAGGGCAACCCCGTCGGTCAGCGGTTTCTCGACAAGTATCAGGATAAGTTCGGCCGCCGGCCGGAATACTGTGTGCCCGTGGTGAACTGCGATGTCGCCACGGCACTTCTACGCGCGTGCACCGATGCTCATCCGCTGAGTCCGCGAGGGGTCAAGGAGGCGCTGGAACGCGTCAAGATGATGCCTGCCGCCGCGGGTGCGCCGGGGACCCGCGTCTCGTTCGGCAACTGGACGCGCCGGGCCTGGATGGGCGCCGGTTATCTCGTGGCCCGAAGGCTCGACCCCGACGGCGTCAACTCTCATCTTGTCGACCGCTTTGGTGAGGAGTAACCCGTGACCACTGAAACACCGAAGGCTGATCCCACCCAGCCCGCTGTCGCCGAGCCGACGAAGCGCTCCTGGCTCGGGCCGTGGATCGCGGTGGCGGCACTCCTTGCCGTTGCGGTGTTCTTCGCCGTGAACACCCGCAAGGGTCCGGGCTCCCCGCGGATCGCCAATCCGGACGTCGAGGGCGCGCCGCGACCCGTCGGGGTGTTGTTCGGGTGGAGCACATCCACTTGGGTCGTGATCCTCGAGACCTTCACCGTCGTCACGATGGTCGTCATCGTCATCCTGTGGGTGGTGCACTGGCGGCGCAACCCACACAACCCGACGTTGCTGATGGCGCTGGTCACGTCGTTGATCGTGTGGCAGGACCCGATCATGAACTGGTCGCCGTTCGCGGTCTACAACCCGGAACTGGCACACCTGCCCGAGGACTGGCCGCTGGTGTCGCTGTCACCGACGGTGGAGCCGTTCGTGGTTCTCGGTTACGTGATGTTCTACCTTGGGCCGTACTTTCCGGCCATCTGGATTCTGCGGAAACTGCAGGCGCGCAGGCCCGTTGACTCGTTCGTATGGCGGCACCCGCTGATCAGCCTGGCGGCCATCATCTTCCCGATCGGGATGGTCGTGGACGCGGCGCTCGAGATCACCTTGGTGCGCACCGGTATGTACATCTATTCGCAGGTGCCGCCGTGGGCGTCGGTGTTCACCGGGGAACCCCATCAGTTCCCGCTGATCTGGGAAGTCGTCGCGGTGACATTCGTGATGATCCCAGCCGGTGTACTGCTGTATCGGGACGACACCGGCAAGTCCGTCGCGGAGAAACTCGCTCAGCGGGCCCGGATCTTCGCCTCTCGGCCCAGACTGGGCACCTTCGTCGTGATGTTCGTGATCATCAACGTCGCCTATCTCTGTTACGGCGGGCTGTTCGCGATCGTGAAAGCGACCAAGATCTCCACCTCAGTGGCCTGCCCATGGCCCTATCCGGAGGTGAAGACCTATGACCCGCAGGGTTTCTACGAGCAGAACGGGCAACCCGGTCCGTATTCCGCCGGGATCATGTCGACCTGGATGAGCGGACAGCCCGACGGACGACCGGACGTGGAACTGGGCGCCAGAAGTGATCGGTGCGCACCGGGCAATGAGTGATGAGCGCTGGCGCGAGGAACAGACGATGGGTGAACCGCGCAGTGTCGTCATCACCGGCGCCTCGCGAGGCCTGGGGCTGGCATCGGCCTCCCACCTGTACCGGCAGGGCTGGCAGGTCATCGCGGCCATGCGGTCGGTCGATGCCGGCATGCAACGGCTGCGGGATGCCACGGGCGCGGCGCCGGACGATCCGAACCTCATCGGTGTCACCCTCGATCTCACCGACACCGCGTCGATCGAGGCGGCCGCGAAGTCGATCGAGGAGGCGGTCGGTGCGCCCTACGCGCTGGTGCACAACGCCGGGATCTCGGCGGCCGGAATGGTCGAAGAGACACCGGTGAGCCTGTGGGAGCAGATGTTCGCGACCAACATCTTCGGCCCCGTCGCATTGACCAAGGCGCTGCTGCCGGCCATGCGTGAAGCCGGACGCGGTCGGATTGTCCTGGTGTCGAGCCAACAAGGAGTACGGGGGATGCCCTCGACCGCACCCTATTCGGCGGTCAAGGGTGCGCTGGATCGGTGGGGCGAGGCGATGGCCGGTGAAGTGGCGCCGTTCGGGATCGGCGTGACGATCCTCGTGACTGGGGTCTACGACACCGAAATCATCACCGACGCGGGAACCACCGATTGCCGCGATTTGGACGGCCCGTACGCTGCGCATCACCGCACCATGGACAAGCGAGGGCGCGCCGCGATGAAGATTGCCGCTCGCCCGCCGGACAAATTCGCCGTGTATCTGGCGAAGGCGCTGGACAGCGCGAAACCCTTCGCCAAGTTGCCGGCCGGCCCATCCGCACGAATGTTGTTGATCGCCAACCGCGTATTCCCGTCCGCCGGATTGCACCAGATGATCCGGCTGATGATGGGCATCCCGCGGTTCGGCGCGCTACGAGGAAGCAGAGACCATGGCTGACGCTCGCTTCGAGACCAAGATGATGATCGACGGCAAGCTCGTCGACGGTGAGGCGGGCACCTTCACCAACATCAACCCGGCGACCGAGGAGGCGCTCGGCGAGGTCGCCGATGCCTCGAAGGCCGATATGCACCGGGCGATCGATGCGGCGCGGCGAGCGTTCGACGAGACGGACTGGTCCACCGACCATGCGTTCCGGCAGCGGTGCCTGCTGCAACTTCAGGAGGCGCTCGAGTCCGAGCAGGAAGAGTTGCGTGAGGAACTCATCCTCGAGGTGGGCTGTCCGCGTGCCATCACGCACGGCCCTCAACTCGATGCGCCGCTTTCCGACGCCCTGAAATACCCGGCCCGGCTGATCGACGAATACCGTTGGGAGACCTCGCTGGGCGATGCGCTGGTGTCGGTCACCGGGGTCAACACCACCCGCAAAGTCTGGCGCGAGCCCGTCGGTGTGGTCGGGGCGATCGTGCCGTGGAACTTCCCGTTCGAGGTCACCATCCAGAAGATCGGGCAAGCCCTCGGCACCGGCAACACCGTCGTCCTCAAGCCGGCACCGAACACTCCGTACAACGCGACCCGGCTGGGGCGGCTCATCGCGGAGAACACCGACATCCCACCGGGCGTCGTGAACGTCGTCACCGCATCGGATCACTTCGTCGGCGAAGAACTCACCCTGTCGCCGAAGGTCGACCTGATCTCTTTCACCGGGTCCACCGCCGTCGGCCGTCGGATCATGGAGAAGGGCGCCGCGACGATGAAGCGGCTGTTCCTCGAACTGGGCGGCAAGTCGGCGACCATCGTGCTGGAGGACGCGGATTTCGGGGTGGGATGCATGATGGGCATTGCGCCGTGCATGCACGCAGGCCAAGGGTGCGCCAACCCCACCCGGCTGCTGCTGCCGCGCTCCCGCTACGACGAAGGCGTGCAGATCCTCAAGGGCATCTACGAGGGTGTCGCGGCCGGCGATCCGCAGGATTTCGGCACCATGTGCGGCCCGGTGATCTCCGACAGGCAGCGCAGCCGCATCCGCGGATACATCCACAAGGGCGTCGAGGAAGGCGCGACCCTGCTGGTCGGGGGAGCCGAGACACCCGACGGTATGGACAAGGGCTTCTTCGTCAAGCCAACGCTTTTCGTCGATGTCGACAACTCGATGACCATCGCGCAGGAGGAGATCTTCGGTCCCGTGCTGTCGGTGATCCGGTTCGACGACGAGGACGACGCGGTGCGCATCGCCAACGACAGCCCGTACGGCCTGGCGGGCAACGTCATGGCCGGCACGCTGGACCGCGCCCTGTCGGTGGCGAGGCGACTTCGCGCCGGATTCATCGGGTTGAACGGCACCGCCGGCTATGGCGCCGACACGCCGTTCGGCGGATACAAGGCCAGCGGCATTGGGCGCCAGAACGGTGTCGCCGGGTTCGACCAGTACACCGAGATCAAGTCCGTCGCCTACCCGGCCGGTTCGTAGGAGTAAGCCATGCAACAGTTGTTCGACGACCTCGAGGACTTCGGCGAATTCGACGACTTCGTGTCCGGTGATGTGCGCGACCCCTACACCGAACTGGCGAGGTTGCGTCGCGAAGAGCCCGTCCAGAAGATCGAGATCCCCGGTATCCCAGGGCAGGAGGGTAAGCCGATCGTCATGGTTTACCGCTATGAGGAAGCCCAGCAGATGCTACGGGACAACGAGACGTTCTCGTCGTCGATCATCATCCAGGCGTTCGGCGACGTGTTCGGCAAGCATGTGATGCTCGGCATGGACGAACCCGAGCACGGCCGGCACCGGGGGTTGGTGGCAAAGGCGTTCTCGCAGAAGGCGCTGGCCCGTTGGGAAGACGCGCTGGTCACCACGATCGGCAACGCGTTGATCGGCCGGTTCGCCAGCCGCGGAAGTGCCGACCTGGTCAAGGAATTCAACTTCCCGTACCCCACGCTGATAATCGCCGGGCTGCTGGGTCTGCCCCAGGACGACTACGCGCAGTTCCAGAAGTGGTCCATCTCGCTGCTGTCGTTCACCGTCAACCCCGAACGCGGTCGGGAGGCGTCCACCGCGCTGGCCGACTATTTCCGGCCCATCCTGGCAGCGCGTCGCGAGGACCCGCGCGACGATCTGATCAGCCGGTTGGCCGCGGCCGAGATCGACGGGGAAAAGCTCTCGGACGAGGAGATCTTCTCGTTCCTGCGGTTGCTTTTACCCGCCGGTGTGGAGACCACCTACCGGGCGTTCGGCAACCTGATGTTCGGGCTGCTGACCAATCCCGAACAGCTGGAAGCCCTTCGGGCCGACCGGTCATTGATACCCCAGGCGATCGAGGAGGCGGTGCGCTGGGAGCCGCCGCTGAGCATGATCACCCGGATCGCAAGCCGCGACACCGAACTCGGCGGCGTTCACATTCCCGAGGGTTCGTCGGTGATGCCCGTGTTGGGTGCGGCCAACCGACAGGACGAGCGGTTCCCCGACCCCGATCAATTCGACATCTTCCGAGAATCCAAGGCCAACATCGGGTGGGGCCACGGTGTGCACGTCTGCCTCGGCATGCACCTGGCGCGGCTGGAGATGCGGGTCGCGCTCAACCTCCTACTGGACCGCCTGCCCAACCTGCGGCTCGATCCGGGCGCCGAGGAGGCCTACATCCGCGGCCAGGTGTTCCGGTCACCGACGGCGCTTCCCATCCTCTTCGACACCCCGGTGAGCCCATGACTGATCTACGCTTCGACGACAAGGTGGTGGTCGTCACCGGAGGCGGCCGGGGAATCGGCCGCGGCCACGCGCTGCTGCTCGCCGCCAAGGGGGCACGCGTCGTCATCGCCGACAACGGGGCGGACATCGACGGACGCGCCTGCGCATGGCGACCGGCTGACGCAGTGGTCGAGGAGATCGCCCAAGCCGGCGGCCGAGCCGTGGCGTGCAGCGCATCGGTCGCCGACGAGGCGGGGGCGCAGTCGATCATCGACACCGCCGTCGACGCGTTCGGGCGCATCGACGCGGTGATCAACAATGCCGGCGTGCACGACCCGGGGCTTTTCGAGACGCTGTCGATGGACCGGATCCGCACAATGCTCGACGTTCATTACTTCGGAACGCTTTTCGTCTCGCGGGCGGCATGGCCCCATCTCGTCGACGCCGGCCGAGGCCGGATCGTCAACACGGTTTCAGAGGCCATGCTCGGCGGCATCCCGGAACTCACAAGCTATGGCGCGGCGAAGGGAGCGGTCTGGGGCCTGACCCGTAACCTCGCCACCGAGGGCGCCGCGCACGGGATCGGCGTCAATGCGATTGCGCCGAGGGCCTACACCCGCATGTCCGCGTCACAGGGGCGGCAACTGGCGCAGCTGTACGGCATGTCAGAGGACATGATGGCCGAGATCAACGCCAGCATGCCTCCCGAACTATGCGCTCCGGCAGCGGTTTTCCTCGCACACGAGTCATGCTCGTGCAACGGGGAGGTCCTGCTGACGGGGATGGGCGGTGTCTCACGCCTCGCGGTCGTGCGCACCCAGGGCATCTGGAAGCAAGCCCTGAGCGCCGAAGACGTCGCCGAGAACCTCGACCAGATCATGAACGTCGACGACGCCTATGTGACCGAAGTAACGAGGAGTGTCTTGTGACCGATTTCGAGACCGTCGACTTCTTCACCGATGAGACGCTCGTACCAGATCCATACCCCTACTTCGATTTCTTGCGGTCCAGTTGTCCAGTGGTGCAGGCGACCCCGTTCAACGTGCTTGCCGTCACCGGCTACGACGAGGCGCTTGCGGTTTACAAGGACCCGGCGTTCTCGTCCTGCGTCTCGGTCGCCGGTCCGTTCTCGGGCATGCCCTTCGGTGCCGGTGAATCCGACGACGTCACCGAGTTGATCGAACAACACCGCGGTGCTGTGCCGATGGCCGAACACATCACGTCGCAGGATCCGCCGCTGCACACCCGCACGCGGGGGCTTCTGAACAAACTCATCACCCCCAAGCGCCTGAAGGAGAACGAGGACTTCATGTGGCGGTTGGCCGATCAGCAACTGGACACGTTCCTCGACAAGGGCAGCTGTGAATTCCTCGCCGCCTACGCCAAACCGTTCTCGTTGCTGGTCATCGCCGACCTGCTCGGTGTGCCGCTGGAGGACCACGAGGAGTTCAAGGAGGTCTTCGCGCTCGAAACCGTCGGCGAACTCGGCAAGGAGGCGCCGACTTCGCACAACCCGTTGGAGTGGCTCAACGAGAAGTTCCATTCCTACATCGAGGATCGCAGACGCTCACCGCGTTCCGACGTGTTGACCGAGCTGGCGCAGGCCAAGCACGAAGACGGCTCGACCCCCGACATCGAGGACGTCATGAACCTGTCGACGTTCCTGTTCGCGGCAGGCACCGAGACGACGACGAAACTGGTCAGTTCGGCGGTCCGATTCATCGCCGAAAACGTGGGTTTCGAAAGGAAGCTCCTCGACGACCGCAGCACGATCCCCGCCTTCCTCGAGGAGACGTTGCGGATGGAAAGCCCTGTCAAATCCCATTTCCGGATGGCGCGCACCACCACGAAGATCGGCGAAGTCGAGGTGCCGGCGGGAACAATTGTGATGCTGCTGCCCGGTGCGTGCAACCGCGACGAACGTAAGTTCGCCGAGCCCAACACCTTTAAAGCCGATCGGCCCAACGTGCGCGAGCAGATCGCGTTCATCCGCGGCGTTCATTCCTGCCCGGGTGCGCCGTTGGCCCGCGCGGAAGGTCGGATCTCGTTGAACCGCATCCTCGACCGGATGACCGACATCACGATCTCCACCGAGCATCACGGCCCGCCGGGCAACCGCCACTTCACCTATGAGCCGACGTTCATCATGCGCGGCCTGTCCGAACTACACATCACGTTCACCCCGGTCACCTAGATCGGCCAGCAGAGGAGTACGACATGACCGGGAAGCTCGACGGAAAGGTCGCTTTCATCACGGGGGCCGCCCGCGGTCAGGGCCGCGCGCACGCGATCGCGATGGCCAGAGAAGGCGCCGACATCATCGCGGTCGACATCTGCCGTGACATCCCGTCCAATCCCTACCCGCTGGCCACCCTCGACGACCTCGCCGAAACCGAGCGCGCGGTCAAGGAGACCGGTCGGCGCGTCGTCGCCCGGGTCGCCGACGTCCGGGAGCGCCATGAGCTGCGGGACGCCGTCGAAGCCGGGGTCGCCGACCTCGGCAAGATCGACATCGTCGTCGCCAACGCGGGCATTCTGCCGATGGCCATGGGCAGACCGCACGACGCGATGTCGTTCGTCGACGCCTCCGACGTCGACCTGCTCGGCGTGATGAACACCGTCGCGGTCACGGTTCCGCACCTGCCCGACGGATCATCGGTCATCATCACCGGGTCGACGGCAGGCATGATCCGCGGCACCACGGACAACCCCAACATGGGGCCCGGCGGCAGGGGATACGGCTGGAGTAAGCGGGTGCTCATCGAATACGTCGAAGAGATGTCAATGGCACTGGCAGCCAGGATGATTCGCGTCAACGCGATCCACCCGACCAACTGCAACACTCATCTGCTGCAGAACGACGGGATGTACAGCATGTTCCGGCCCGACCTCACCGCCGAGGGCAAGCAGGCCACACGCGAGGACGCCGAGCCGCTGTTCACCATCTTCCAGGCGATGCCGATCCCCTATATCGAACCGGAGGACATGGCGAACCTCGGAGTGTTCCTCGCCAGTGACGACAGCCGTTACATCACCGGCCAGCAGATCCGCGTCGACGCGGGGTCACTGCTCAAGTGGCCCAACGGGCCCGGCGGTTAAGGCCGGTGTAGGAAACCGTGTAACACCGCCTGGACGAGTTCGTCGACGATCGCCTCACGCGACGGCGGCCTGTTGCCGAAGAAGGTGGAGCGCAGCGCCACCATGCCGACGATCATCGCAACCGTGGAATGCGCAGGGAGGTCTGGCTGTTCCGAACGCAATCCTCGCAGACGGATACCTTCGGCGCTGATCCGACCGAGCAGCGTGAGCGCCCGCCTGATGTCGGCGATGCCTGCGCTGTCGATCTCTTCGTCGGTGAGCCCGTCGGCGGCGACGAGGGTCACCAGCAGGCCGCGATGCTCGATGAGAACGTCGTAGAGCCGGCCGACGAACTGCCGGG
The DNA here is from genome assembly GCF_035918395.1 of Mycolicibacterium sp. ND9-15. Classification (NCBI taxonomy): domain Bacteria; kingdom Bacillati; phylum Actinomycetota; class Actinomycetes; order Mycobacteriales; family Mycobacteriaceae; genus Mycobacterium; species Mycobacterium jinjuense. The sequence continues at coordinate 670,917 of NZ_CP142362.1, read as the reverse complement.
TCAGTTCCTCCTCGGTGATCTTGTCCGGGATGACGGCCTGCCAGGTCTTGCCGAAGTCGTCGACGAAGTCGGTGAACGGGAGTACGAGTGCCTCCCGGAACAGGCCCGCCTTGGAGCCGAAGTGACGGAACAGCAGATATTCGGTGACACCGGCCGCCTCGGCGATCTCCCGCGTGGTGGTGCTGCGATAGTCCCTGCGCGCGAACAGCTCACGGGCGGCGGCGAGCAGGAGCCGACGCGCCTCGCCGGGAGGCCTGCGCGCGGTGGGCACCTCTGCGGCGGATCCCTTCTTCGACGAACGTCGCTGGGGCATGGGAATCGACGATAGCCGCCTCTTGACCGGAACATCGGTAATAGTATCCACTATTCAGGCTGACTAGATACCCCAGGTGTGTAGCGGGTCAAGCGGCGGCGGCTTGTCTGTGTGCCCAGGCTTTGTGTTCGTCGTAGCGGGTGTGGTGGCGTAGGCAGCCGTGGAGGATGCCGACGAGGCGGTTTCCGAGTGCGCGTAGTGCTTGGTGGTGGGTGTCGCCGTTGGCGCGGTGTTCGTCGTAGTAGGCACGAGCGCCGACGCTTCGGGTCAGCGTGCAAAACGCCCATTGATCGACTGCGTCGTAGAGGCGTTTGTTGCGGATGTGGCGGGCCAGCACGGCACGTTTTCGACCCGACGCGATGGTCAACGGTGATGTTCCCGCGTAGTTCTTGCGACACTTGGCCGTGGTGAACCGGTTCGGGTCGTCCCCGAACTCACCGAGCACCCGGGCGCCGAGCACAACACCAAGTCCTGGCAGGGAGCGGTAGATGTCGGCGTCCGGGTGCGTCTCAAAATGGTCGGCCAGCGCGGTTTCGAGGTCGGTGATCTGAGTGTTCAGCGCGGCAATGACGTGCACCGCCGCGGTCGTGGTGGCCCCGAACGCGGCTGTGACCGCGGGCGGTGCAGTGAGATGCTCACGGCGCAGCACGGCTTGTATCTCGGTGGCGCGTGACTCGATGTTGCGTTG